>JAMJQR010000133.1 GCA_023554335.1 Candidatus Benthicola marisminoris | reverse complement strand
TAGGGCCGGTTGCCGGAGAGGGCTCCGGCCAGGCCGGACCGCACCACCAGGGTCTCCAGCACATCGAACTCGCCGTCGTCAGTCTGAACGATCTCTACGATCGTCGGCAGCTCAGGCTGCGGCTGGCCGCCCCGTACGAACTGCGGGTCGTCCGACTGCTGCGCGGGATCGACCGGATTCTCATCGCACGCGGCGGTGCTGAGCGCGACCACGCCCGCGATCGCCACTGCTTTCAGTGCATTCATCATTTGGATTCACTCCCATGACCGAAGGTTATGTTGTCAGTTGTTGCCGCAGGGTAATAAACCCGAAGAAATGTGTCAAGTGTTTGTCCATGACAAAAAATGAACAAGCTACCAGTTGTCCTTGCAAGGAGCGGCACAGGCCATGAGAGTCTGCATCGTCGGTGCATCGGGTAAGCTCGGCAGGTACATGGTGCGGCATGCGCTGGACCGCGGGTACGAGGTCGTGGGCGTGTGCCGGGAGAAGAGCGTCGAGAAGCTCGACGAGTTCGAAGGCCGCATCACGATCTTCCCCGGCGCCACCAACGACCGCGAAGTGATCCGGAAGGCGGTCGCCGGCTGCGATGGCGTCCTCACCGTTCTGGTCCCATGGGGGATTCAGGACTATTCGTCGGGCACGGCCCAGGCCGTGCTGGACTTCGCGCGCCCGGACGCCCGTTTGGTATTCTCGTGCGGCTGGCACATCAGCATGGACGGCCAGGACGTTTACTCGCGGAAGTCTCGCTGGACGGTAGGCGTCTTTGGAAAGCTGGCGCGCCTGGTTCGATTCGCGGACATCGACGACCAGGTGGAGGCGTGCCGGCGAATCTTCGCCAGCGACGCTCGGTGGACCGTGGTGCGTGGAAGCGACCTGGAGGAGGGCGAAAGTCAGGGTCTCCCCGTGTGGAGCCGGCACGTAGGCGACCCGATCCTGGCGAGCAACCTCACCCGTCGGGTAGACTTCGCGCTGTTCATGGTGCACGCTCTGGAGAACGACGAGTTGATCCACGAGGCCCCCGCCATCGTGGGCTGCCGGACGCCGTCGGCGCTGGCGCACGCCGATAGGGAGGAAGAGTGACCGACAACCCGATCGAGGACCGGCACTTCACCGACGCCGAGGTCCGCGAGATCCTGAACCGCGCGGTGTCCACGACATCGGCGCGGGCTCTGCTCAAGCGCGACGGGCTTTCCCTCTCTGAGCTGAAGGCCATCGGCCGCGAGGTCGGGATCGATCCGGCGCGCGTCGAAGACGCTGCCCGGGCGGTCACTCTGGAGACCGGCAACCGGCCGGGCAGGTTCCTCGGCGGCCCCGTCGTGATGAACTTCGAGCGGAAGGTCGAGGGAGTATTCGACCCTGACGATACCCACGAGATCCTCTCCCGCATTCGCCAGATCGTGGGCTCGCAGGGGCGGGTCGAGGAGGTGCACGGATCGCTGGAGTGGAGCGCGAGAGGTGAAGCGGGAGAACGCTACGTGACGCTGTCCCCGCGGAAAGGGGGCACCACGATTCGCAGCTCGGCCAATCTATCCAACCTGGCGATCCTGACCTACGTGCCGGCGGGCGCAATGGGAATCATTGCATCGTTCGTGGGGCTGACCAAGTACATTAAGGACGGCAGCGAGGCCGGCCTGATCGTCTTCCTGCTGGTGGTCCCCGTGCTGTATGCGATCCTCCGGATGATTTACCACAGGGCGGCCGACGCGGAAGCGGAGAGACTTCGGAAGGTGGTGGACGACTTGGCCCGCCTGACGGAGGGATCCCGGGACTGACTCGGCGCCATGTTGACGCGAAGCCTGCTCCTCCTGATCGCCTTGCTCGTGGCCGCCGGCCTGTGGCGGCTGGCCCGCTGGCACTGGCGCCCCCGCCTGGTGCTGCCCGACAGCCCGGAGCTGCTGCCCGATCCGGAAGGAATCCGGGTCATGCTGCATGTCAGGAACGAAGGCGCCGGCCGCAGCCGCAGGTGCCGCGCCGTGCTGGTCCGCTGCGAGAAACGGGAGGACGTGGGCTGGCTGCGATTCGAGCCGCCGGGTCGCGCGGAGCCGACGGACCCGGGAGCCGGCGGCCAGGGTATTGAGCCTGGTGGGTCGGCGCCGATCGAGCTCGATCGCGCTCTCCCGGACGAGCCGGGGGAGTACCGCCTGGAGGTCGCCGTCCTCAACGGTGAGGAAAAGCGGGCTTCATACGTTATTCGGATGTAGGCCGTTCGCACCGGTTCGCTGCCCTGGCGGACCACCGACGGTCGGGAGGGGACATGTGGATGATGAATGACACACCGGCGCCGCGCGCGGGCACCGCGCGACTGTCCATCTTCCTGGTGCTGGCCGGCCTGACTATGGCGGGTTGCGGCGGCTCGGACGTCCCCACGGGTAATGACGATCCGCCGGAGGTGCCGGGTCTCGCGGACCCGCCCGTCGATGGCGCTGCGGCGGTGGCCACGATCACTCAGGCCGACCTCATGGACCGCGTCGGACTCCTCGCGGCGGACTCGATGATGGGGCGGGCCACCCCGAGCCCGGAGCTGGAGAAGGCAGCGGTGTACCTGGCGGGAGAGATGGCGCGCCTCGGCCTGGAGGCCGGAGCCACGGAGGACGTGGGGGAATGCGCGGCCCACGGGATCTCCCAGGTCCACTGTCCGTACATGCAGTGGTTCCTGGCCATGCCCGAAGACACGGACATGACCATGAACGTCGTTGCCCGTCTCCCCGGATCTGACCCGGTGCTCGCCGACGAGCACGTCGTGATCGGCGCTCACTACGACCACGTGGGAATCCGCACTCCGGTGGCCGGCGACTCGATCTACAACGGGGCCGACGACAACGGCTCCGGCACATCGGCCGTCGCAGAGCTGGCGGAAGCCTTCGCCGGGCTCGAAGAACCACCTCGCCGCTCGGTCCTCTTCGTGTTCTTCGCGGGCGAGGAGAGGGGCCTGCTGGGCGCTCGATACTTCGTGGGCTCGCCCGAGGCCCCGATGGGCAACTCCGCCGCCATGATCAACCTGGACATGGTCGGGAGAAACTGGACGGACCGGGTCGCCGCCATCTATCAGCCGGCGTCGGACATCTTCGAGCGCGCGGAGCGCGTGGCGGACGCCCACCCGGAGCTGAACATGGATCTACTCATTGATCCATGGCCCAACGAGAACCTGGTGAACCGGTCTGACCAGGCACCGTTCATCCCCTACGGGATTCCGGTGATGTTCCTCACCAGCGGGCTGCACGAGGACTACCACATGCCGACCGACGAAGCGGACCGGCTGGACTACGAGAAGACGGAGCGCCTCACGCGCCTCGTGTTCTGGATCCTGTGGGAGTTCGCCGAGGCGGCCGAACCGCCGGGATTCCCGCAGTAGCACCCCCGAATGCGAGAAGCCGGCCGGGAACGACCCCGACCGGCTTCTCTTCTCGAGTCCGTCTCCACGCCGCGGGCGGATCGCCCGGACGGTCCTTCCCTACTCGATTTCCCTGAACTCCACCCGACGGTTCTCCTGCCGACCCTCGGGCGTCTCGTTCGTTGCGATCGGTCGATCCTCGCCCACTCCTCGCGCGGAGTACAGCGACGGATCGAGATCGGGGTAGTTCTCGATCAGGTACGTCAGCACCGTGTCGGCGCGCCGATCGCTGAGCTCCTGGTTGTATTCCATGGAGCCGATGGCGTCCGTATGCCCCTGGATCTCGAACTTGATCCCCGGTCGCTGGAGCAGCGCCAGGCCCACTTCGTCCAGGATCGGCATTGATTCCGGACGGAGCGTGTCCTCGTTGAAGTCGAAGTACACGTTATGCAGGACCAGGAGACCCTCCTGGATCCCTTCCTGGATCTCGCTGCACCCCGTCTCGTCGACGATGGCCCCCTCGGGCGTATCCGGACAGCGATCGATGCCGTCCAAATAGCCGTCGTTGTCGCTGTCGAACGGACAACCTTCCGTGTCCACCAGGGCTCCCGGCGGTGTGTCCGGGCACTTGTCGAGCCCGTTGAGCACCATGTCCAGGTCCGCGTCCCAAGGACAACCATACTCATCCACGGTGGCCCCGCGCGGCGTATTCGGGCATTGGTCCCAGCCGTCCGGCACGCCGTCCAGATCGGAATCCATCGGGCAGCCGTCGTCGTCCACGATCACGCCGGCCGGTGTGTCGGGACACAGGTCGCCTCGATTGAACACGCCGTCCTTGTCCGAGTCCCTGGGTCCGCCGAGGAAGTAGGACACACCGATGGAGAGCTCGTTCATGTACAGATCGGCCTCAGGAACCGGTCCACCCGTGGCTTCCTCGCGGATGTTCTTGAGCGCATTCGGCACGTGATGCTGCCGGACATCGGCTCGCACGGCCACGTTGCTCCACACGTAGTACTTGGCCCCGGCCCCGTAGCTCAAGGCGAAGTTCGTCTCGGGATCGAACTCCTCGATGCTGAACCGCGCCGAGCCGGCTCCCAGAACCGGGTAGATCTGGAGGTTCTGCCCGATCTGGAAGTTGTATCCGAGGACGCCGGTGATCCACCAGGTCTGCATGTTGGGGGTCTCGCCCGGCAGAGCCAGACGCTGAAGCGAGTTCTGAACTTCAATACCGACGAACCCCCGCCAGTGGAAGATGCCGTAGATCCGTCCACCCACCACGGCATCGCGCCGGATAAGGTCCTGCCCCGTATCGCCCGGGTCGAATTCGGGCTCATCGTTCAGAAGACCGACGTGCGCATTGAACTCGACGCCCCCGTTGCCCCATCTGGGATCGCGCTGGCCGACGGCTGCATCGGGTATCACGAAGGTCAGCAGCAGGGCCGCCGCGGCCGTTGCAATGACTTTCCGCTTCAACATGAGGAGCCTCGCTCTCTCGTGTGCCACAACACGTCCAGCGGGCAACCGGCCCCGCCTACCGGAGCCGCCGTGCCCCGGGGCGCAGACGCAGGCGGCTTTCGCACACCTGGCTGCGGAGACACGGAGTCGCAGGAACCTTGCCGCGGCACCGCGCGCCGACAGCCGGTGAAAAGGTGAGGCCCGCAAGCAGTTGAGAGGCCGCTGGTTAGCGCGGCCTCCCGGTCAGGTGAGTAACGGCCTCAGTGGAATTATGGGGTAGACTGTTGCAGGAATGCAACAATCCGAGCCTGCTCGTCAGCCGTTAGCTGCTCCATGCCCAGCATGGCGCCCAGGGCGCTCATTCGAGCCACCAGCGCCTGGGCTTCCTCGGGCGGGTGCGCGGAGAGGGACGGAGTGGCGTGGCACGCGGCGCACTTCTCCACGTACAGGGCCGTCTCGGGCCCTTCCGGAAGCTCATCCGCCGTAGCCGCGGGAAACGCGTTCCGCTGGAAGTAAGCGACCAGAGAATCCACGTCCTCGGCCGGCGGAAGCTCGGCCGTACGAAGGCCGGCCATCAGCATCTCGTCCACCATTCCCTCGCTCCGCGGTCCGCCCAGGCGGCCGCCGAGGGCAGCGCCCCGCATCAGCATCCGGCGGACCAGGGTCGGCCACTCCTCCGAGGCATGCATGCGGGGGCTGGAGAGGCCGTGGCACTGGAGGCAGTATGCCTGCTGGAGGCCGACGGCCCTGGATCCCTGTTCCGGAAGGTCTTCCAACCGGTAGCTGGCCGGCGGAAGGCCCGTGCCCACGGAGGCGATCAGGCGCCACCTCTGACTCCGGCTGAGCTCGGCGGTTTGGGCTCCGCCAAGGTCGGCCAGCAGGCTGTCCACGAACGCGAGCTGCGCCTCGTCG
>JAMJQR010000017.1 GCA_023554335.1 Candidatus Benthicola marisminoris | reverse complement strand
GCTGCGATCACCGGCGCTTCCAGTCCGAGCGGCACGTACGAGGCGATGACGGAGTCGATGCCCGGGTCGGCCACGATGATCCGCATCGCCTCCTCGACCTGCTCCGGTGTCGCGCTGGCGATCATGTCGACGGGGTTGGCGACGCTGGCTTCCGCCGGAAGGAGCTTCCTGAGCGACGCCTGGGTGTCAGGGGAGAGCGGCGCCACCTCGAGGCCGAACCCCTCACATGCATCCGCGATGATGATCCCCGGACCGCCGGCGTTGGTAAGCACGGCCACCCGGGGACCCTTCGGAAGAGGCGCCTTGCTGAATGCGATAGCCGCGTCGAACAGGGCCTCCACCGTGTCTGCGCGCAGCACCCCGCACTGTGCGAAGAGGGCGTCCGTCGCGATGTCCACCTGCGCCAGGGCCCCTGTATGGCTGGAGGCCGCTTTGGCCCCGGCCTCCGAGCGACCCGCCTTGACCGCCAGCACCGGTTTCCTGCGTGTGGCCCGGCGCGCGAGCGTCGTGAAGTGCCGGGGGTTTCCGAAGCCCTCGATGTACATGAGGATCACGCCGACTTCGTCGTCGTCCTGCCAGTACTCGATGAGGTCGTTACCGGAGACGTCCGCCTTGTTGCCCATCGAGACGAACTGACTGATCCCGATACCGTACTCCATGGCGTAGTCGAGAATGGTCATCCCCATGGCCCCGGACTGGCTCATGAATGCGATCGGGCCATTGGGCGGCATCGACGGGGCGAACGTCGCGTTCATGGAAACCGCCGGCGATGTGTTCATCACCCCCATACAGTTCGGGCCGACCATGCGGAGCCCGTTGTTCCGAACGAGGGCGAGCAGCTTCCTCTCCAGCTCCACCCCGTCGCCGCCCACCTCCCGGAATCCGGCGGTGATGACCACCACCCCTTTCACTCCCGTCTCCACGCATTCGCGAACCACCTGGAGGACCAGCTGCTTGGGCACCACGATGACCGCGAGGTCCGGCACCGTTGGCAGGGCTTTGATGGAGGGGAACGCGGGTACGGAGTTCACGGAATCGGCGGTCGGGTTCACCGGGTAGACCGGTCCCGTGAAGCTGCTGCCGACAAGGTGCTTGAGCATCCCGTTGCCGATGCTCCCGGCGCGCCGGCTCGCGCCCACCACGGCGATGGACCGCGGCCGGAGCAGACTGTCCAGCATGGGCTTCTATCCCTTCTCCGCGTTTCGGAGAACGCGGCTTTCGTTATCTTGCGTCATGTCCAGATCCAGCCTGACCCGCGCGGTGGAGTTTCCCGCCGGCCACCGGTACTACCGTGACGATTGGGATCCGGCCCGCAACGAGGCCGCCTTCGGCCCCTGTTCTCGCGCTCCCGGGCACGGACACAACTACCGCATCGAGATCACCGTGCGCGGTGATGTTGATCCAGAGACGGGCATGGTCATAGACCTGGCTCTTCTCGACCGCCTGATCCACGACCAAGTGAAGGGCCCGATGGACCATGCCTTCCTCAACGACCTGCCGGAGTTCTCGGACGGCGCCATACCGACAACGGAGAACCTCGCGCGTGTCGTGTGGGATCGGCTCGAACCCGCCCTGCCTTCCTCCTGCTCGCTGGAGCAGGTCCGCGTCCTGGAAGACCGCAACCTGTGGGCCGACTACCGGAGCGAGGAGTAGGTCAGGCTCAATCCAGCAGGCGCAGGGGCATCACCAGGCACAGGTAGTCCAGCTCTTCGCCCGCCGGTTTGAAGGTCGCCGCTCGTTCGGGCGCCTTGAACTCGACAAGCACGTCGTCGCCGGGCATGTAGCGGAGTACCTCGAGGAGGTAGTTCGCGTTGAACCCTATCTCCAGATCCTCGCCGTCGTAGTCGACCGCCATTTCCTCTTCCGCCTCACCGAGGTCGGGCGTCTGCACCCTGAACGCCAGCGTGCCCTGGCTGAACCGCATGCGCACGCGGTGAGTCTGATCGCTGGCCACGACCGCCATGCGCCGGATGGCTGAAGCGAGGCCGTCCTTGCTGGCCGTGGCCTTCTTGTCGTTGTCCGACGGAATGACCTGCTGATAGTTCGGATACGGTCCCTCGATCAGCCGCGTGTACACGGAGCGGGCCGGAGAACGGAACGCCAGATGGTTCTGTGACCGTGAGACCGCGATCTCACCCTCCTTCTCGAACAGTCGGCTCACCTGCTGCAATGCTTTCGGCGGGACGATCAGGTCTGCCTCCGGCGCCCCACCGCCTTCGAGCGGCACGGTGAGCCTGGCGAGGCGATGCCCATTCGTGGCCACCATGGACGCGGTCCCGATGCCCAACTGCCACAGCACACCATTAAGGATCGGACGGCTCTCCTCGGTGGACACCGCAAAGGACGTCTTGCTGATCAGCTCGTGCAGGTCCGACGCCTGCATGGTCCATGAGTCTCCGGAGTCGACCTCCGGAAAGCTCGGGAATTCTTCGGTCGGAAGACCGAAGAGCTTGAAACGGCTCTTGCCGCTCTCGATCCCTATCTCAACGCCTTCTGCGTGTATATGGACGGGCGCTGCCGGCAACTCGCGAGCGATCTCGGCGAATTTCTTGGCGGGGACGGTGACCGAACCCTCGACCTCGATTTCCGCGTCGATCGATACGGAGACGGAGATGTCCAAGTCGGTACCGCTCAGGGTAAGCTTACCTTCGCGCGCTTCCAGGAGGATATTCGACAGCACGGGAAGAGTGGTCTTCGTGGGTATCGTGGCGGAGACGGCACCCATCCCGGTATGAAGGCTGTCACGTGTTACGGATAGCTTCATGGAGATCCTCTTTCACTCCCTGGCCCGGCTGTTATGCCGGGGAAAGCTGTTCTCTCCTACTCTTCTAATTCCATTATTAGAAGTAATAGTAGAGACCGTGGAAACGTGGAAAAAACCTCTGCGCTCGATCAAGGGTCGCAGCACAGCAGACGGATCGTGTCTGCAGACCGTTGTGCATTATCCGGGGAAACTAGCGGAGCCGTCCACATCAATCCACCGTGTGAAGTGCTTGCGCCCAAGGAATGCCCACACTTCAACGGCTTTTCAACCGAGCGCCTGGTGATAACCCGGAGTGGTGTAACGATCACAAGGCGAGCTCATCCTGCAGGCGGTGGACGCGGGCCCGGAACTCTGCATTCGAGGCCATGTCCGCCTCGACCTTGTTCACCGAGTGAATCACGGTCGAATGGTCCCGGCCTCCGAACATGGCTCCGATCTCGGTATAAGGAAGATCCAGCGTCGTCTTGATCAGGTACATCGCCACCTGGCGCGGAACCGTGATGGGCTTGGTACGCCGCTTCGACACCAGGTTCTCGACCGTGACCCCCCAGGCATCCGCTGTTTTCTGGCGGATCTCTCCTGGCGTGACACGCGCTCGCGCTTCTTCCTCCAGCCGCGGGCCCAGTGCCTCACGGGCCAGGTCCAGGTTGATCTCACGCCGCGTGAGGGAGCTGTAGGCAAGCAGCTTGATGACGGCGCCTTCGAGCTGGCGAACCGAAGCCTTGCGATTGCGGGCGATGAACTCGATCACGTCCTCGTCCAGCGTGAGCCGATCCTCGGCGGCCTTCTTCTGCAGGATGGCCACGCGCGTCTCGAAGTCCGGCGGCTTGATGTCGGTGACGAGACCCCACTCGAAGCGCGAAACGAGGCGCTCCTGGAGTCCCGGGATCTCCTGCGGGGGGCGGTCGCTGGTGATGACGATCTGCCGGTGTGCGTCATACAGCGAATTGAACGTATGGAAGAACTCTTCCTGTGTGCCCTCCTTGTTGCCCAGGAAGTGCACGTCGTCCACGAGCAGGACGTCAATGCGCCGGTAGCGCTGTCGGAACTCTGAGGTACGGCCACTCTGGATGGCCGAGATCATCTCGTTGGTGAACTGCTCGGATGGCACGTACGCGATCTGGGTCTCAGGTGAGCGCCGAAGAATGTCGTGCCCGATCGCATGCATGAGGTGGGTCTTTCCGAGACCCGTGTCACCGTAGATGAAGAGGGGGTTGTACAACTGCGCCGGGGAATCGGCGACACCCTTGCACGCCGCTGCCGCAAGCTGGCTGTTACCGCCGATTACGAATCGCTCGAACGTGTACCGTTCGTTGAGACCCGCCAGGCGGGCTCCCTCGTCGGCGCTGCGCTGCTCGGGGGGCGCGACCGCCGGTGCGGCCTCCCTCGAGGCCGCGGGCGGAAGGAGGTCATCGGTCCCTATGTCCTCGAACACCAGCCGGTCCGAGGGCCCGTGATGCTCGAAACGCAGGTCGAGCGGCCGGCCCAGTGTCTTTCCGGCGAGGTCCCGCAGAAGCGCGCCGTACTTGTCTTCGATCCACTCCACCGCGAACCGCGTGGGTGCGGCGACGACCAGCGTGTCGTCGGACAGACCCACGGCCTCGGTGGAGGCCAGCCACGTGCGAAACGTCTGCTCGGGCAGGACGTCCCGCGCGGCGGAAACGATCGAAGTCCAGACTTCGGCGGCCGTCAGCTCCATGGGTGCCCAATGGTTTCGGGAGGTACACGGGGCCGTCCATTGTAGAGACCGCGCCAGACAGTGTCAATTTTCGGGCACGCCACTAGAAAACAGGCGACCCGAGGGCGTTCATATGATTGACAATAGGGTGTATCGCCCCTAAGCTTAGAGGCTATCTGTCAAATGAGCGGGGCCTGCGCCCCGATGCGCGAGTGAGAAGAAAATGCAGCCGACGTTCAGGAATCCAAGCCGACGCAAGCGACTCAAGGACCATGGCTTCCGGGCCCGCATGAAGACCAAGGCGGGGCGGAAGGTCTTAGCCCGCCGTCGTCGTAAGGGCCGTCACTCCCTGACGGTGAGCGACGAGATCAGCCCGAAGCACCGCCGGTAATCCCGGCCCGCGATAGACCCCGCCGTGGGTGACGGGCGCCGCTTCCGGTACCCCAGGTCGGCTCGCGTACGTCGCGGGTCGGAGATCCGAGCCCTGTTGAGAGAGGGCGCGCGGCGTCGATGCGGACCCCTCGAGTTCATCAGCAGAACCTCGGAGACGAGCTCGCCGCGAGCCGGCATCATCGTACCCCGATACGGACGCACCAACGTCGAACGGAACCGGCTCAAGCGCCGGCTTCGGGCCCTCGTACGCTCAGACTGGCTTCCGGAAGCAAGGTCTCGCGGGCTGGAAACCGACGTTCTGGTGCGTGCGCGCCCCGAGGCGTACGAACGGACCCTGGATCAGCTTCGGGCCGCGTTCAGCAGCTGGGAGAGCGCCGCGTGAAACGATTCGTACTCTTCTGGATCCGCGCTTACCAGGCAGGGCTTTCTCCGTTGCTGCCGGCGAGCTGCCGATTCACACCGACCTGCTCGGAGTACGCCCGCCAGGCGGTGGAAATGCACGGTGCGGCGAGGGGGTGCTGGCTGGCGTTGAAGCGGATCGGGCGGTGTCACCCGCTCGGAGGACAGGGCCACGATCCCGTCCCTGGAGGGGAAGGAGACCCGGGGGAGAGTAGCTGGACGGCCGGAAACACTCTACCGGACAGAGGATAGATGGAGAAGCGAGTCGTTCTGGCCGTCGTGTTGACGATCGGCGTGATCTTCCTGAGTAACGTCCTGTTCCCGGGGCCGGAAATGCCGCCGGGGCCGGTGGCCGCCGACTCCGCGATGGTGGACGATGCGGCGCTGTCGACGGAGCTCGACACGGCTCCGCCGTCCGCGGTGGGCCGGGATACCGTCGCGCCGGAAACCCCGGAACAGGCCGGTGAGCTGCAGTCGGATCCAGGCATGGATGAGCCGGCCGCAGCGGCCATCGCGGAGACACCCGCCGACACGGTCACGGTCACTACGGACCTGCTCAGACTCCAGTTCTCGACTCTCGGCGCCTCGCTCGTGTCCGCGCAGATCCTCGAGTACGAGTCGTTCACGGCCAACGGGGTTGGAGAGAACGTCGCGCAGCTGATCCGGGACGGCGACCGCGTGTTCGGGTTCCGCGTGGCGGTGGGTGGCGACACGGTGCGGCTCGACTCGCAGCCGTTCCGGGTGGACCGCCCGGAGATTGCGCTGAGCGAGACCAATCCACGGGACTCCGTGGTCTTTCGGTACCCGTTCCCATCGGGCAACGCCGAGTTCGTTGTGACGTACGGGTTCGAGCTCGACAGCTACCTGGTCAGCGTTTCCGGGCGGGTGGAGGGGATCGGCGATCGCGGCTACTCGGTGCTGACGTCGCTGGGCCTGGGCCTGAAGACGAACGAGAAGGATTCGCAGGACGACTACCGGCAGCTCGGGTACGTGGTGCGCGGCCAGTCGGGCGGTATCGAGTCCGTGAACCTGGACAAGGTTTCCCCCGGAGAGCTGCGCACGGCCGAAGGGGGCCCGTTCGACTGGGTGGCCGTCAAGAACAAGTACTTCGTGATCGCGCTCGTGTCGCTGGAGGAGGGTCCGAGGTTCGGCGGATTGCTGGTCATGGGCGAGCCGGCGGAGCACTCGGCCCGCATGGTCGCCTCCATACCCGCGCCGGCCGGCCAGGGCTTCGCGTTCAGTTCCTATCTTGGCCCGCAGGAGTACAGCCGCCTGGAGGCGGTGGGGCGGACTCGCGACCTGGAGCACGTCAACCCGTACGGCTGGCGGTGGATGAGGCCCATCATCCGCCCACTCGTCGGGATCGTGATGGTGGTCCTGGCCTGGATGCACGACTTCCTGGGCCTGGAATACGGGTGGGTACTGATCCTGTTCGGTGTGCTGATGCGGGTGGTGCTGTTCCCGCTTTACCAGAAGTCGATGCGCGCGCAACTCGCTCAGATGCAGGTCCAGCCGCTCATGAAAGAGCTGCAGACGAAGTACAAGGACGAGCCGCAGAAGCTTCAGTCCGAGAT
Organism: Candidatus Benthicola marisminoris; assembly: GCA_023554335.1. GTDB lineage: Bacteria > Gemmatimonadota > Gemmatimonadetes > Palauibacterales > Palauibacteraceae > Benthicola > Benthicola marisminoris. The sequence goes on along the minus strand of JAMJQR010000017.1, from coordinate 18,339 downwards.
GATGAAGCTGTACAAGGAGCACAATGTGAACCCGCTCGCCGGGTGCCTCCCCATGCTCCTGCCGATGCCGATTCTCTTTGCGCTGTTCTTCGTGTTTCAGAGCACCATCGAGTTCCGGGGTGTTCCGTTCCTGTGGCTTCCTGACCTGTCCCTGAAGGACCCTTACTACATCATTCCGCTCCTGATGGGCGCCTCCATGTTCCTGTTGTCGTGGATCGGACAGCGAGGAATGGAAGCCAACCCGCAGATGAAGATGATGACGTACGTGCTGCCGGTGGTGTTCACGGTGATGTTCGCGAACTTCCCGTCCGGACTGAATCTCTACTACGCCACGAGCAACCTCGCCTCGCTTCCGCAGCAGCTATATCTGTCCAAGGAGCGGCGGGCGGCACGCCATAAGGCCGACCAGCTGAAACCCAAAGACAGGGGTGATCCGGGCGGCGGGTAGCCCCCCGCCGTCTTCGGGCCCGACTGCTCGGAGTCGACTGTATGTCCGACCCTTCCACGATTGCAGCGATCTCCACCGCTCCCGGGGTCGCCGCTCTGGCGGTCGTCCGTGCTAGCGGTCCCGCCTCGCCGGCCATAGCACGGAAGCTCAGTCTGCCGGACGCCCCGGCGCGCCAGGCCGTCCATGCGATGCTCGCGCATCCATCGAGCGGAGAGCGCGTCGATGATGTGGTGGCCATCCGCTACGAAGCCCCCGCTTCCTACACCGGGGAGGACATGCTGGAGGTCACGTGCCACGGAGGCCCGCTGATCGCGCAGCTGGTCCTCGACGCGATCTGTGCGGCTGGGGCTCGCCTTGCGCATCCGGGAGAGTTCACGCGTCGCGCCTTCTTGAATGGCAAGCTGGACCTCACGCAGGCAGAGGCCGTCCTCGACCTGATCGAGGCCCGCTCTCCCGCCATGCATCGCGCCGCGGTGTCCCAGATGGCGCGCGGGTTGTCCGCAATGGTCGAGAAGCTCCGGAGAGAGCTCATCGACCTTCAAGGACTGATCGCGTACGACATCGATTTCCCGGAAGAAGATGAGGGGCCGATCCCGCCGGAGCGGATCGACGGGGCGGCAGCGGACGTGCTCCGGCAGCTCGAGGGATTGCTGGCCCTCGCCCCCGAAGGAGAGCTGCTCCGCGACGGAGCTCTGACCGTGATCGCCGGCCGGACAAATGTAGGTAAGTCTAGTCTTTTCAACGCTTTAGTGGGCTTTGAGCGAGCCATTGTCACAGCGGAGCCCGGCACCACGCGCGACGCGATCGAGGCGGTGATCGGAGTAGAAGGCTATCCGTTCCGGCTGGTCGACACGGCCGGGCTGCGCGAGGGGGCAGGGCACGTCGAGGGACTCGGGATCGAAGTGGCGCGCGGCTACCTGAGCGAGGCCGATCTGGTGATTCTGTGCGTCGAGGCGGACCGGCCACCGGGTTCCGATGAGATGGCCTTCGTGAAAGAGCTGGCCGCGAGGGCCGTTATCGTTCGCACCAAGGCGGATGCCGCAGCGGGATCGCCGGAGGGCGATCTGGGCGCGGGCCGCGAGCTTCCGGTATCGGCGCTGACGGGCGAGGGCCTGCCCGAGCTGCGCGAGGTACTCCTGGAGCTTGTCTTCGCTGGCGCCAGGGATAGAGAAGAGACCCCGATCATCACCCGGGCTCGCCACGTGCGGTGCCTCGAGCAGGCCCGGGACGACCTGGCGGCGTTCAGGGAGACACGCCGCGAGGGGCTGCCAGCCGAGATCTCGGGCACTCACGTTCAGGACGCGACGCTCGCCCTCGAGGAACTGTTGGGCGCCGTCACGCACGAGGATGTCCTGGACCGCGTCTTCAGCGCGTTCTGCGTTGGAAAGTAGGTCCGCCCGCTACGCTGCCCGCTGACACCTCGGGCACAGGTACGTGCGCTTCCCCACGAGGCTGAGCGACTCGAGTTCGGTCATGCAGCGGGGGCACGTGTGTCCCGGGCGCCTGCGATTGATCAGCCAGCCCGGGTCGGAATGCGCGGCCTGCCAGTGCAGCGTGGCGCGTCTGAGGACCCGCCTCAGGTACTTGTGGACCTGACCCAGCTGCTCGTCGGTGAGATCGGCCATCTTGCAATCCGGCCGTATGCTCGCCTGGAAGCAGATTTCGTCCGCATATTCGTTGCCGATACCGGCGACGACTTCTTCGTTCATGAGCAGACCCTTGAGCGTACTGCGGCTCTTGTCCCGGGCCAACGCGATGAAGCGGGGGGCCGTGAGCTCCTCGCTGAGCGGGTCGAGACCGAGGTTGTCGAACAGGCCCAGACCGCTCAGGTCCTCTCCCTCGAGAAGATAAACGTCGCCTCCGTTGCTGCTCGATGCGAAACGAAGCTCCCTGCCGGCCGCAAACTGCAGTCGGATCTTACTGGTCTCACGGGGCGGAGCCGTCTGTGACTCGAGGTAGACCTCGCCGTCGGAACCCATGTCGAAGATGAGGCTCACCTCCGACCGGAACCGAAGCACGACGTACTTTCCGTGGCGTTCGACCGTGTCGATGGCGTGACCCTGGATGTGCTCCTCGACCCGATCGGATTCGAGGTCCACCGTCTCGTCGTCGTCGACGAGGACCACGGAAACCGTCTTGCCGGTCGCGTATCCAGCGAACGCGTCGATCATGCGCTCGACGTCTGGCAGTTCTATCATGACGTGTTCTTCCTAGTGCGCAGGTGGAGGAATGCTAGAGGGATACACCGGCGCACCGGAAAAGTGCCATCAGGTGAGTACGAGGAAATCCGGGGGCAGATCGGGCGCGGAAGGAACCTTCTCGACCGCCACGACCCTCGCGCCGGCCGGGCCTTCGCGAACCGCCTTCTCGAAGCGGGCGAGCACTCCCGAGTTTGCGGCGGCCTGGATCTCCACCGACCCATCCGGGCGATTTTGCACCGTACCCCGAACTCCCAGGCGGCGGGCCTCTCGCTGCGACCACCAGCGGAAACCCACTCCCTGCACACGTCCACGCAGGACGATCGCGAGGTTCTTCTCTGCGGAATTTGGCTGCACCGGTCGATTCGCCCTAGTTTGGCTCGCCCATTGAACGAAGGCGAGGTTCGACAGGAGTCCAATGTACTACGATGTGATCGTGATCGGCGGAGGGCACGCGGGGACGGAGGCGGCCAACGCCGCGTCCAGGCTTGGTGCCCACACTCTTGTCGTTACCTCGTTTCTCGCCCGCGTGGGACAGATGTCCTGCAACCCGGCGATCGGAGGCGTCGCGAAGGGAACCGTGGCCCGGGAGGTGGATGCAATGGGCGGGCTCATGGGAAGAGCGGCGGATCGAACGACGATCCACTTCCGCATGCTCAACCGAAGCAAGGGACCGGCCGTGTGGGCGCCGAGAGCCCAATGTGACCGCGGGCGCTACTCCCGCGAGATTCGCCGATTGCTCGAAGAGCGCCGAGGCCTCGATCTGTACCAGGGCACGGTGGCCTCGCTGCGGCTCGAGGGCGATGAGGTTCGCGGGGTCGTGTGCAGCGATGGGAGCACGTTCGATTCGGAACGGGTCATCCTCACCGCAGGTACGTTCCTGCGCGGAAGCATCCGGATCGGATCCGACCGGGAGCTGGCCGCGGGAAGGGCCGGAGATGCCCCGTCCGTGGACCTGGCGGACCAGCTGCGCGACCTGGGTCTGGAGGCGCGGCGGTTCAAGACGGGCACTCCTCCTCGCGTGGATGGCCGGACGGTGGATTACAGCCGCCTGGAACGACAGGAGGGAGAGGAGGAGGGCTACCGCTTCTCACACTGGGAAGACAGCGGCGGCCTGCGACGCAGGCCCTGTTGGATCTCGCGCGCCGGCGACGAGGTAAAGGAAATCGTCCAGGAAAACTTGGACCTATCCGCGCTGTATGGCGGATCTATAGCATCACAGGGCCCTCGGTACTGCCCGTCGATCGAGGACAAGATCGTGAAGTTCCCGGATGCGGCAGGCCACCAGGTGTTTCTGGAGCCCGAGGGTCTCGAGACAGCCGAGCTGTATGTAAACGGACTCTCCACTTCCCTGCCCCCGGATGTGCAGCGACGCTTTCTGGCTGCCGTTCCGGGGCTCGAGAATGCTCGCATGACCCAGGCCGGGTACGCGATCGAGTACGATTATTTTCCGCCGCTGCAGCTGAGACGCTCTCTCGAGCTGAAGCAGGTCGATGGCCTCTATCTGGCCGGCCAGGTCAACGGTACCACTGGATACGAAGAGGCCGCCGGACAGGGTCTCGTCGCCGGAATCAACGCGGCTCGCGCCTCCATGGGGCGGGAGCCGTGGATTCCAGCCCGGGACGAAGCGTACGTGGGCGTGTTGATCGACGACCTGGCGACGCGCGGTGTAGATGAGCCATACCGCCTGTTCACTTCCCGGGCCGAATTCCGCCTCCTGCTCCGGCAGGACAATGCCCTGGCACGGCTCGGGCCGATCGCGGCCAGCCTCGGCCTTCTGGGGAATGACGAGACCCGCCGATTGAACGACCACCTCGAAGAACTCGAAGGAGCCCGCGCCTGGGTGCGACAAGCACGGGTGGAGCCGCAGTCCGCGAACGAGTGGCTGACGAAGCGGGGGACCAGTCCGCTGACCGAGAAGCAGCCCCTGGATCGGCTCGCTCGGCGGCCGCAGGTCTGCCTGCATGAGTTGGTTGCGGATGAAGGACCCCTCGACGATCCCGGTTATGGACGGGATGCGCTTGCCGTGGTTGAGATGGAGATCAAGTACGCCGGGTACATTCGGAGGGAAGAAGAAAGAGCGCGAGTCCTGGCGGACCGCGAACATCAACCCCTTCCGCCGGATGCTCCGTACGCGGCGTTTCGCAGCCTATCCTTCGAGGCAAGGCAGAAGCTCGCTGCGGTGAAGCCGGAGACCATCGGGCAGGCCGCGCGAATCCCTGGCGTGTCACCGTCGGATCTTCAGAATCTGCTGGTTGAGGTACGTAGGCGCCTGGTCGCGAACGAACCCTGAGGAGCGGATGTGTTTCACGTGCAACGCGCGTCCCGAAGAGAGCGAAGTGTTTCACGTGCAACATCGTGCTTTGTTGGCGCTGTAAGGGCGCGGGAGTATATTCCTCGCCCGCGCCCACAATCGAGGCGGCAGCCGAGGCGTTCGAGGCGTGTCGAATCGCACGTACAGCGCGGTTCATGAGACCATAACTAACTGTAATATATGCAGTTATACGTGGGGGGCAGATGTCGCGTGTCATCGCCATCGCGAACCAGAAAGGTGGGGTCGGGAAGACCACGACCGCCATCAACCTGGGGGCTTCTCTGGCGATCGCAGAGAAGAGGACACTGGTCATCGATTGCGACCCCCAGGGAAACGCATCCAGTGGTCTCGGAATCGCCCGTGAGACCGGGGCGCCCGATGTATACGACTGCCTGGTAGATGGCCGGGCGGTAGAAGATGCAATCCGGCCGGCCATCCATTTCCCGATGCTCGATGTGGTTCCAGCCAGTCGGGACCTGGCCGGGGCCGAGGTCGAGCTGATCGAGCGCCCGCGCCGGGAGCGGATCCTGCGCGAGATCATCGAGCCGATCCGCGACCGGTACGACTACATTCTGATCGATTCGCCCCCATCCCTGGGGCTCCTGACGCTCAACGCGCTGGTGGCAGCGGACACGGTGTTGATCCCCATCCAGTGCGAATTCTACGCCCTCGAAGGCTTGAGTCAGCTTCTCAACACGGTCAGGATCGTCCAGCGCAACATCAATCCCGAGCTTGGCATCGAGGGCGTGTTGCTCACGATGTTCGATTCCCGGCTCAACCTGTCCAAGCAGGTGAAGGGTGAGGCGGAGGAGTACTTCGGGGCGAAGGTGTTCAAGACCTGGATTCCCCGTAACGTCAGACTCGCCGAGGCGCCCAGTTTCGGCCAGCCGATCGCTTTGTACGACGTCCTGTCCACCGGAGCGCGGGGATACTTGAGCCTCGCTTCGGAGATCGTGCGGCGGGATGAAGACCGGAAGGGGGCCATGGTTGGCCAAGCCTGAATCTCGGCGTCTGGGCAAGGGTCTGGGCGCGCTTCTCGGCGAGTATCTCGAGGAGCCGGCATCGGGGGACGTTCCGCTTCGTGAGGTGGAGATCGCGCGCATCCGCCCGAACCCGTTCCAGCCGCGGCGCCAGTTCGAGGACGGCGCGCTGGATGAGCTCGAGGCCTCCATCCAGGAGAACGGCCTCCTGCAACCCCTGGTGGTTCGGCCGGCGGGGCCGGACTTCGAGCTGGTAGCCGGCGAGCGACGCTGGCGCGTGCTGCGCAGGCTGCGCTGGGAGCGGGCGCCCACCATCATACGGACCCTGAGCGACGAGCAAATGCTGGTGGTCGCGCTCGTGGAGAACCTCCAGCGCGAAGATCTCGGCCCGCTGGAGGAAGCGGTGGGCTACCAACAACTTATCGACGGCTTCGGGCTGACCCAGAAGGCGGTCGCGAGGCGCGTCGGCCGCGATCGTTCGACCGTGGCGAACGCCCTGAGACTGCTGACACTTCCTGCCGCCGTCCGGGACCTGATCAGCTCCGGTGCCCTGACGGCCGGTCACGCGAGGGCCGTTCTGTCGATCGAGGGCGAAAGCGCTCAGGTCGAGTTCGCGCGCGAGATCGTCAAGAAGGGATTCTCCGTCCGCGAAGCAGAAGCTCGGGCACGGAGCGGAAGAGCCAAGCAGCCCGGGGGGAGCAAGCGAGCGCCGGCGGCGCAGGATCCGGTGGCTCGGAAAGCGGCGACTCTGCTGTCTCGCGCCTATGGAACGGATGTGAAGGTCAGCCTCAGGTCAAAGACACGCGGCGAGATTCGCATCCCGTTCCGAGATGCCGATGATTTCGAGCGTCTGTCCCGCGAGCTCCTGGCCGAGACGGATGCCGACGAGCTGTTCGGGGTCAAATGAGCGGCGAAGGTTCACGTCGCTGGACGGTGATCGTGGTGCGAGAGGGACAGGTCGAGTCTCGGACCGTGGCGCTGTCCCTCCGCCGCGCGATTCTGGCCGGGGTGGCGGCGCTGCTACTGGTGGCGGCCGTGGTCTTCGTCGCCGGGAAGTGGGTCGGGGACGTGGCGTCGCAGGAAACGGTGGCGGCGCTGGAGGCGGAGGTCTCGGAATTGCAGGCGGAGAACGCGGCGCTGGAGGTCGTGGGCGAGCGGATCGAGAGACTGGAAAGCGAGTACCGGCAATTGCGGGGCGTGATGGGAGGAGACCTGGGCAGCTCAGGCCGTGACATTCTGCTGCCTCCGCTGTCTGAGGAGGATGCGAGCGCTCGGCGCGAGACAGGAGAAGACGAGGAGTCCCGGTTCGTGTGGCCCGTGGTGGAGCGTGGCTTCGTCACCCGGGTCTTCGGAGATACGTCGTCGTCGCCGCTGGGCGAGCACGCCGGCGTGGACATCGCGGTTCCAGTGGGATCGTACATCCGTTCGACGAGAGATGGGGTCGTAGTAGAAGTGGGAGAGGACCCGGAGTACGGGCAGTTCGTTCGCGTCGGACACGACGAGGGCCTGGGCAGCCTGTATGCACATAACTCCTGGCTATTCGTGGCCGTAGGGGATTCGGTGGAGATGGGTGAGGTGATCGCCCTGTCAGGAAACAGCGGGCGCTCCACCGCACCGCACCTTCACCTGGAGATGGAGAGAGACGGACAACCGGTAGATCCGCTCGAGTATCTTGCGGAAGGGACCTGAGGGCGGGCCGCGGAAGCTGCCCGGAAGGGGTGAAAGGAATGAGCGAGATGTCGAAGACTAGGAATCGGACCGATGGCGCGCCGCGCGACGTGGGAGATGTGGTGTCCATCATCGGTCCGGGAATGAAGGTCGTGGGCGACTGCTCGAGCGACGGCACGATTCGGGTCGAGGGTCAGGTCGAGGGCTCGGTCAAGGCGGCGAAGAGCGTGGTCATCGGCAAAGAGGGTGTGGTCGTCGGCGACGTTGCCACCCAGGACGCAATCGTCGCCGGCCGGGTGAACGGCAGCGTCAGCGCGGAAAGCCGCGTCGAATTGCAGGCGAGCTGCCGGGTCGAGGGAGACATACGGAGCCGTCGCATCAAGCTTGACGAGGGTGGCCAGGTCGACGGACAACTCCACATGGGCGGAGGGGGATCCGGCCGCCGTCCGGAGGCCCCAAAGCATGGGGAGAACGCCGCCAAAAGCACGGCCGGGGCGGCGCAGGTCAACTGACCTGACCGCCTAAAACTATCCTTGATATATAGTTGCGCGGCTGCACTTCGAGTGGCAACTTATCCACAGTTGTCCACAGCCACGGATCCTGGCGTCCAACGCCCGGGCCGGTTTTCCACATCCGTGACGTGAGAGACCCGTGGTCCTGGTAGACGCCCTCCTGTTCCTGGTTGGCCTGACCTCGCTCACGCTGGGCGCCGACTGGCTGGTCACCGGGGCCTCGCGTGTCGCCGAGCACCGCGGCGTGAGTCCCCTCCTGGTCGGGCTGACGGTGGTGGCGTTCGGGACCTCGGCGCCGGAGCTGGTGGTGTCCACTACTGCCGTTCTTGCCGGAAAGTCCGGGATTGCGATCGGCAACGTTATGGGGTCTACGGTTGCGAACGTTGGTCTGATCGTCGGACTCGGCGCCATCGTTCGCCCGATCAACGTGCACCGGAAGCTGCTGCAGCGTGAAGCTCCGTTGATGGTGCTGGTCCTCGCCGCCGTGATGGTGTTCGCGGCGAATGGCGTGATCGGTCTGCTGGACGGGCTGATTCTGGTCGGCGGCTTCACCCTGTACATGCTCTACCTCGTCCGGTGGGGTAAGTCGGAGTCCGAGACGGGACAGTTCCAGGCGGCCCGGATCGAGGCGAGGGCCGGGGACAGCGGTTTGGTGCGGCGTCCGTACCTGAACTGGCTCCGGGTCGCCTTCGGGACCGCTCTCCTGCTGGTTGGCGCCTCGTGGATGATCGATTCGGCGGTCAAGATCGCAATAGCGTACCAGGTTCCCGAGGAGGTCGTGGGTGCGACCATGGTGGCTGTCGGTACGTCCCTTCCGGAGCTGGCATCGACGATCGCGGCGGCGGCGCGAGGTCTTGGAGACATCGCGATCGGAAACGTCATCGGCTCCAACATCTTCAACCTCGGACTGGTACTCGGGTCCGCCGCCCTGTTGAGTCCGCTGCACCTGGCGCCCGCGACGGTCGCGACCCAGGTCGTTCCGGCGATGATTTTCTGCCTGGTCCTCATCCCGCTCGCGTACACCGGAGAGCGCGTCAATCGGTTCGAGGGAGCCCTGCTACTGGCGGGCTACGCTGCATTCCTGTACCAGGTCCTCTGATTTCAGGTCGCTACTAAAGCCCCCATCCCCCCTGCCCCCTACCCTGTCGCGCGCCAAACTGTAAAGTTGTGTGGTAAAGGAACGACCAGGAGGCGCGATGGCGGCATCCGTGAAGATGAGCAGCAAGCACCAGATCGTCGTGCCCCGGGAGGCGCGCGAAGCCCTCGGCCTCCGCCCGGGCGATCGGCTCCTGGTGACCGTTGCCGGAGACGTGATCGAGATGCGAGTTCAGCCAAGCGACGTGGTCGCGAGCCTGGAAGGGATCCTGGCGGACCCGGCTGGAGCGCGGGGCGGGCTATGGCCGGAGGTCAGCGGTGAGTGAGGCGGCAAACCTCCGAGATGTGCTGGTCGACGCGGGCCTCGTGTACGTGGACGCCGGCGTGATCGCGCTGCACCTGTCCGCCGTTCCCGCGTACCTGCCACTGACTCGCACGATTCTCCGGGGGATGCGAGACGGCGAGTTCGAGGGTTTCACGTCGGCCGTCACCGTGTATCAGCTGCTCGTGGAGCCCTACAGATCCGGACAGCCCGAGGTCGCGGAGCGGATCGAGAGCCTGCTGGCAGCGCTTCCGGGGCTGGTCATCGTTCCCGTGACGCCCACGATCGCCCGGCAATCAGCACAGGTCAGGGCGCAGGTCGGAGGCGGTCTCACCCGCGCCATACAGATCGCGACCGCGCTATCGGGAGACTCGGAGGTCTACGTGACCCGGCGATCGACGCTCAGGCGCATCGCGGGGCTCAGGGTGGCCCAGCTCGACAGCTACCTGGCGAGCGAAGGTACCCCGTGATTGGAGCCTAGTCCGCGAACTCGACGTTCACGGACGCCGGGAGAATCCCGGCCTCGACGCCGCGCTGCAGGAAGAGGCGGACCGCCTGGCGCCCATCGGGTCCGTAATCCAGCGTCCGCTGGTTGACGTACATACCCACGAACTCGTCGGCCGTCCCCCGGTCCAGTCCCCGGGCGAAACCCATGGCGTAGTCCATCGCATCTTCCCTGTGATCCAGGGCATGGGCGATGCTTCGGCGCAGGTAATCCGAAACTCGCGGAATGAGCTCGCTTCCGAGGTCGCGTCGAATGACGTTGCCCCCGAGCGGAAGAGGCAGGCCCGTCTCCTCCTTCCACCAGCGCCCCAGGTCTTCGAGCATAACGAGTCCGGCATCCGCGTAAGTGAGCTGGCCCTCGTGGATGATCAGGCCCACGTCCACCTCGCCGTCGCGCACGGCCTCCAGTATCTGATCGAACGGCATGACCACGGTCTGCGCATCGGGCTCCCAGAGCTTCAGCGCGAGGTACGCGGAGGTGAGCTCGCCCGGGACCGCGATCGTGGCCGCCCGGATTGCCTCGCGGTCCATGGGGGTGCGGCTTACGAGCCTGGGACCGTATCCCTCGCCCATGCTCGCTCCGTGCGGGAGGAGGATGTACCGGTCGGTGAGGTAGGCGTAAGCGTGGATCGACACGGCCGTGACCTCGAGCTCGCCTCTCAGGGCCCGCTCGTTGAGCTCCTGAATGCCCTGGAGCTCATGTTCGAAGTCCAGCTCCTTCGTATCGACTGCGCCAGAAGCGAGGCCGTAGAACATGAACGCATCGTCCGAGTCCGGACTGTGCGCGACACGTATGAGTCTCCGGGAGTCCCGGTCCATCTCGGTCGTATTCATGGCGGCCGAAGGTATCCCGGTCCACGAGGCCGGGCAAACCCTTCATGGGTCGACGCCCGCCGTTCCGACGAGCCGCTAAAGCCGCCTGAACAGCAGGCCCGAGGGCATTTTCGGCTCGAAGTACGTGGACTTCGGCGGCAGGCGCCCGCCCCTCGCAGCCGTCGCCCACACGTCCTCGAGCGACACGGCCGGCAGGATGAACCCGCATCCACCGGAGGGGGGGGTTGCGGCCGTAGCGGGTCCACGGGAGTAGGAGAGGATTCCCTCGCGCGCCGCTTCGTCGGCGTCCATGGAGTACAGCCGACGGAGGACGAGCTCATCGAACACCACGGGCGCGATCCGGGCCCGTTCCGGCGGAATGGCGGCTGCAGCCAACGCCTCCGGCCGGGCGCGAGCCAGCCATCGGGCCGTGGTGCCGGAAGTCGCGACTACGAGGGATCCGGCAGGGGCCCCGGCTACCAGCTGCTCGGCTTCTTCCGGGTCGAGCTCGCCGACGTCCTCGAGGGCAAGAGCGTCGCCGAGGCTCTCCACCCAGTCAAAGGGTTCGGATTGGCCCCGAGGTGGGCCTGCTAGCACGCGATGCGTGGGCCGAACGACGAGTCCAGGATCCCGCTGACTGACGACACATACCAGCAAATGGGCGGCCTTTGCGCTATCGCTTAGTATTTCCCGAGCTGCGAGGGCCGTCTCGTAGCGGTGGTGCCCGTCGGCGATGAGGAGGGGGTCGGCCGCGGCGGAAGCGAGGAGCTCGTCGCGGATGTCATCGGCCACCACCCACAGAGAGTGCCGAATCCCGTCAGGTGTGGTGGCCTGCACGTCCGACGGCCGCTGAGTTACGGCCCGCTGGAGGTCCCAAAGCCCGCCGTCCGCATCGTGCGCCACCATGAACACCGGAGACAGCTGGGTCCGTGTGGCCAGCGTAAGGGCCAGACGATCCTTCTTCGGACCGGCATGCGTATGCTCGTGGGGGAGGATTTCTCCTTCATCCAGAGGTGCCAGGCGCACGGCGGCAAACAGGGCGCAACGTTCGGCCACACCGGTCTCGGTCTCGAACTCCTGCCGGTACACGTACGCCGCGGGCTCCGGATCCGGCTCCAATACTCCACCCGTCAACCAATTCGTAAGTGTATCTGCGGCAGCGGTGTAGCGCTCATCATCTGAGCCTTCCGGGAGGATGAGCCGGACCGTGTTGTACGGGCTGCGCGCCCGGAGGTCCGCCGCCGCGGCGGGGTCGATCACGTCGTACGGAGGAGCAAGCAGGTGGGATAGGTCTCCAGCCGTACTGCTGAAGCGGAGCGCCGGGAACGGGGTGAGCTCGGGCACGATACTCTTCCGGGTTTCTTGGGTCGGTGGCAGGTTCTAGCTTGAAGCGCAAGCATCGCGCTCTAAGCAGCGCGGAGCAAGGCCTCACCAGGAGGATGTACGAGTGCGAGCCGTTGAAGGGCTGCTGATCGATCTGGACGGCACGGTCTACCAGGGCGAAGAACTGATCCAGGGCTCCGCGGCGGCCGTCAGGCGGTTGAGGGAGGAGGGCGTCCCTTTCGTCTTCACGACCAATACCAGCCGCATGTCGCGCGCGGATATCACTGAAGCGCTCAGCTCGCTCGGATTCCCGGTGGAATCGGACGAGGTGTTCAGCGCTCCGGTCGCCGCGGCGCAATGGCTGCGGGATGAGGGTGTCCGACGCATACACCTGCTGGTTTCCGAGTCGACGTTCGCCGACTTTTCGGACTTCGAGATCACGACGGCTGGGCCGGAGGCCGTTCTGGTCGGTGATCTCGGACCGGGATTCAGCTTCGAGCGCCTCGATGGAGCGTTTCGAAGTCTGAGGGACGGCGCCCGCCTGGTGGCCATCCACCGGAATCGATTCTGGCTTACCGCGCGCGGGCCGACGCTGGACGCCGGGCCGTTCGTCGCCGCGCTCGAGTACGCGAGCCGAAAGGATGCCACGCTCGTCGGCAAGCCGGCTCCGGCCTTCTTCGATGCGGCCTCGTCGCTTCTTGGGGTCGCCAGGGATCGACTTGCAGTGGTGGGTGACGACCTTGAAACCGACGTGCGGGGAGGTCGCGCGGCGGGACTGACCACGATCCAGGTCCGCACCGGCAAGTTCGACGCGGCGTTGCTGCGGGACGCCCCCCCCGACCACCGGCCGCATCACCTGGTAGCTTCGCTGGCCGATGTGCCTGACCTGCTGGGCTGATCCGATGAAGCCACCGCGGCACCGCCCGACGAAGAACTCCCGCCTGGGGACGACCATTCTCGCAATGGGCCTGGGGCTGGCGCTGGCTGCGACCGGAGGAGCGCAGGAGCCGGCTCCCGTTCGGCTCCCTCCGCAGTCGCCGGAGAGCTATCTCGGATTTCGGCCCGGCGCGGACCGGCAGGTTGTGGACTGGGGGCAGGTCACCGGGTATCTGGGTGACCTCGCCCGCAGCAGTGCCCGGGTGCGGATCGACACGATCGGCCGTAGCACCCTGGATCGACCCCTGGTGTTGCTCACGGTGACGGACACGGCCAACCAGGCGAACCTGGATGCAATTCTCGCTGCGCAGGCCAGGATGGCGGATCCCCGGACCATACCGGATGTAGCCTCTCGAGCCGAGCTCATCCGCTCCGGGCGCGCGGTCGTCCTGATTACGTCGGCCATCCACCCTACCGAGGTGGGCGGATCTCTGGTGCCGCTCACCCTGGCCTACCGACTGGCCACGACGGCCGAACCGGACCTGCTCGAGGTGCTGCGCGAGTGCGTCGTGCTGATCGTTCCGTCGGTGAACCCGGACGGAGTGGACATCGTCGCCGAGTGGTACCGGGAGTCCGTGGGAATGCCGTGGGAGGGATCTCCCCCTCCTGCGCTGTACCACCACTACACCGGGCACGACAACAACCGCGACTGGTACTCGATGACGCAGGTCGAGACCCGCAGCGTGGTTCAGCGCGTGTACAACGTGTGGCACCCGCAGGTGGTGCATGACATCCACCAGCAGGGCATGAGCGGCAGCCGCTACTTCGTGCCGCCGTGGCGCGATCCGATCGAGCCGAACGTCGATCCACTGCTGGTCGCGGCCACAAACTCCCTGGGCACCGCGGTGGCGTGGGACCTGGTGCGAGAGGGAAAGCGGGGGGTGGTCGTGAACGACCAGTACGACGCCTGGAGCCCTGCACGAGCCTATGCCCACTATCACGGCGCGGTCCGGATCCTGAGTGAGACTGCCGGGGCCCGACTGGCCACGCCCGTCGGGGTGTCCGAGGACCAGCTGCAAACCCCCGCCGGAAACCGGCCGTCCTGGAGCCACCCCGCTCCCTGGCCGGGCGGCAGCTGGGGGCTGGCCGACATCCTCGATTACATGGAATCTGGCGCCCTGGCCCTGCTCCGGAACGTGTCCCGCTCGCGGGAGCAGTGGCTGGATACCTTCGTCACCGTCGGCGAGAGAGCGGTAGCCGGTTGGTCGAGCTGGCCCAGAGCATGGGTGGTACCGGCGGGCGAAGGACGTGGGGCCGGAATGGTCGAGCTGACCCGGATTCTGAGGACGGGCGCGGTGGAGATCGAGGTCGCCGCCACGGAGATCACGATTGGCGAGTCGGCGTGGCCTGCCGGAAGTCTCGTCATCGACATGCGCCAGCCCAACGCGGCGTTCGCCCAGATGCTGCTCGCGCCGCAGCCGTACCCCGGCGGTCCCGAGTATCCGGGAGGTCCGCTGCGCGTGCCTTACGACGTGACCGCCCACAACCTTCCCATGTTCGTGGGGGTAGGCGCGTTACCCGTCAGCCGGTTGCCGCGTGGTGAGCTGCGATCCGTGGAAGGGATACCCGACCCCGCGGCCGAAGAGGTGGACGGGGTGTCGAACGAGCCCGGGCTGCTCGTCGGCCTGTATCAGTCCTGGGTGCCATCGACCGACGAGGGGTGGACGCGGTGGCTGTTCGACCGCTACGAGATCCCATACGCCACGCTGCGGGACGCCACGGTGCGGCAGGGGGGCCTGAGCCGGAGATTCACCAGCGTGGTGTTGCCTTCCATGAAACCCGAGGCGCTGCTCGACGGCTGGCCGGAAGGTTCCATGCCCGCGGATTACACGGGGGGCCTCGGCTCTGTGGGAGTGGCGGCGCTTCGCAGCTTCGTCGAGGAGGGCGGCACCCTGGTCGCGCTTGGACGCTCATCCAGCTGGGTGGCGGAGCAGTTGGAGCTACCGGTGGTGGACCGACTCAGAGACCAGCCGCGTAGCGTCTTCTTCGCCCCCGGTGCGCAGGTGGCCCTGCGGGTCGATACCACGACGACGCTTGGACGGGGAATGACGGCCGCCACCGCAGCATGGTTGGAAGGGGGCTCGGCATTCGACATTCCGGCCCGCAGTCAGGCCGTCGCCGCAGCGACGTACGGCCCCCGGCCTCGGGTGCTGAGCGGATGGGTGCACGGCGTCGGCGCCCTGGGCGGAGCGGCCGCCGTCGTCGAGGTCCCGCTGGGCGCCGGGCGGGTGATTCTGTACGGCATCGACCCCCAGCAACGCGGCATTTCCATGGCCACGTTTCCCCTCCTCTTCAATGCTCTCCGCGTGCGTCCCTGACATACTTCTTCCCTCATGATTCCATGCCGGTCGCGGGAGCATGCTCGGGCTGCGGCGATTCGCCACGGAGAAGGAGTCTGCATGATTTCAGCAGTCGCGGCGTATGCTGATAACGCTATGCTTGACAGCGGGTTACGACGTCGCCGGCGCACAGGGCGTTAATGGCACCGGGAATGCTCTTTCGCGGGACCAGGGAACGCATACCCACCCTCGCGTCATAAGGAGCGCACCGTGCGCAAGCGTAGAAGCAGGGAGGCCGGGTTTTCGCTGATCGAGATGCTGGTCGTCCTGGGCCTCATCTCGATCCTGGCGACGATCGCGACCGTGACCCTGGGTAGCAGCTCGGAGCGCGCCTACGTGGCGACGATGCAGTCGGACCTCAGGATGGTGGCGGCGGCCCAGGAGACCTACATCGAGCAGACCTTTGCCGAGACGGGCACAGCCGTATACGCCAACCGTGTATCGAAGCTCGACGTGAACCTCAGCAACGGGGTCCAGATTCGTCTGCGCGGTAACCGGACCGGGTGGTCGGCACGCGCGACCCACCAGCGGATTCAGGGCCAGCGCTGCGCTGTCTATCGGGGCACGATCAAGGCGTTTCCGCCGGCCACAGAGGAAGGACTGATCGAATGCGACTGACGTTCCGCTGGAGCATCAGGTCCTGGAGCTGACGACTCCCGCCGCCTGACGGGGAAGCCACACTTCGGCCACACAGCCGGGACCTTCGGACCGGTTGCGAAGTCGCACCCGTCCTCCGTGTGCCTCCGCGATCTGCCGGCTCAAAGCGAGGCCGATTCCCGAGCCCTTCGGCTTGGTGGTGAAGAAGGGGACGAAGAGATTCGTGGTCTGGGCCAGGCCGGGCCCCTCGTCTTCGACCCGCACTTCTACGTGGCCGTCCGCGTCCGCCCACGCCATTCGCACCGCGCCACCCGTCTCCAGCGACGCGTCGACCGCGTTGTCCAGCAGATTGATGAGGAGCTGATCCAGCTGGTCCCCGTCCGCTTCGATCCTCACATCCGGGCTGTCCAGCACCTCCACCTCGATTCGGGATTCAAGGCTCGCCACTCTCCGCACCCACTCCTCGACGCTCAGCTCCTGTCTTTGCGGCTGCGGGAGCTTGGCCAGTCGGGCGTAGGAGGACATGAAGCGGCCCAGGGCCTCCGACCGTCCCGCGATGACCCGCAGGCCTTCTTTCAGATCCTCGGTATCCGCGTCGGTCTCATCCCGTCGCTCGAGAAGGGCGTCCAGGCTCGAGGCGATGGACTTGATCGGAGTCAGCGAGTTGTTGATCTCGTGGCTCAACACCCGAATGAGTCGCTGCCACGCAACGCGCTCCTCTTCGCGAAGGACCTGGCTCAGGTCCGCGAGCACGACGAGTCGGTGCGGACGGCCCTCCCACCGGAAGCTCCGACGCCTGAGCTCCCAGCGTCCCAGTCCCTCCGCAACACTCACATCCATGACCCGCGGCGTCTCGCCCGTGAGACACTCGCTCAGTCCCAGCTCCTCGGCTGTATGTCCGAGGACAGTCATCTCTTCGCGTCCGAGAAGGTCCTCGCCCGCCCGATTGATGAGCTTGAGTCGGTCGCCGTCATCGAACGCGAACATGGCCACGTCGATCACGGTCATCACGCGGGTCAGCAGGTTCGAGGCCTCCAGCGCATCGAGCCGCTGGTCGTGGAAGGAGCCGGCGAGCTGATTGACTTCGTGCAGGATCAGACCGAGGGCGTCGTCCTTTGCCGGGGCGCGCGTGCGCAGCGAGTAGTCTCCTTCGCGCAGCGCCTCGAGCATGTTGGATACGGCGTGCAGCGGCCGCACCAGGCGATCCCTCATCGCGACGAGCGTCGCGATCCAGGCGCCGAGAACCAGCACGCTTACGGTCCACTGCGTCCGGCTGGCGTGATCTCCCGTCCACACCAGGACGAGCGCCACGATCACCGCGGGCACGCCGGAGAGCACGGCGAGCAGCGGGATGGCCCGCTGGTAGGTGAGACGCTTCCTGAGCCGCCGTCGGATGCCGCGCAGGATCATGAGCGGCCTTTCTCCCCAGGGTGAATCAGGCGTGCAGACCGTGCCGCTTGAGACGACGGTAGAGCGCGCTGCGACTCAGACCGAGGTCGTTCGCCGCCCGGCTCACGTTCCCCCTGTTTCGGGACAGGGCCTTCCGGATCAGGATGCGCTCGGCCTCGTCCAGAGGCACGGCTTCCAGCCGCAAAGAGCCCTCTGCCGCTTGCCGGAGGCCCAAGTGCTCCAGGTCGACGGTGTGGTTCTCTGTGAGGAGTACCGCTCGTTCCACCGAGTGCCGTAGCTCGCGCACGTTGCCCGGCCACGGATGTCGCAGCAGCGCGTCCATGGCGCCGGCCGAAAACGTCATGTCCGGGCGGCCGTACTTGGCCCCGCTGATCCGGAGGAAATGTGCAGCGAGCAACGGAATGTCTTCACGCCTTTCTCTGAGTGGCGGCAGGTGGATCTCGACCGTGTTGAGCCGATAATAGAGGTCCTCCCGAAAGGTCCCGTCCGCCACGGCGCGCTCGAGATCCGAGTTCGTGGCCGTCAGAATCCGAACGTCCACCTTCCGGGCCTTCGAAGAGCCCACTCTCTGGAACTCGCCCGATTCCAGCACCCTGAGGAGCTTGGCCTGCTGGGTGAGCGGCACGTTGCCGATCTCGTCCAGGAACAGGGTTCCATGGCCCGCGAGCTCGAAGTAACCGACCCGGTCCGCCTTGGCGTCCGTGAAGGCCCCGCGTACGTGGCCGAACATCTCGCTCTCGAAGACGCCCTCGGAGAGGCCGCCCGTGTTCACGGTGACGAGAGGCCGATCCGAGCGGTTGGAGCGATAGTGCAGCCAGCGGGCCACGACTTCCTTCCCGGTGCCGGGTTCGCCCGTGATCAGCACGTTGGCATCCGACGG
>JAMJQR010000132.1 GCA_023554335.1 Candidatus Benthicola marisminoris | reverse complement strand
GAAGATCGAGCCCGTGGCGGACGTCTTCACGCCGATCTTCTTCGTGGCCGTGGGCGCGCCCGTCAACGTGCGTCTCTTCATCCCGGGCTCGGAGGATTTCGACCTCGGAGTTCTCATCGTGGGCTTGATTCTGACCGCGGTGGCGATCGTCGGTAAGCTGGTATCGGGCCTGGCGGTTCGCCGGCCGGACGTCAGCAAACTGGTGGTGGGTGTCGGAATGGTGCCGCGAGGCGAGGTGGGCCTGATCTTCGCCTCGATCGGGTTGACCGCAGGCATCCTATCGGGTGAGGTGTACAGCGCGATCCTGATTATGGTCATCCTCTCCACGTTCATCGTGCCGCCGGTGCTTAAGATCTTGTTCGCCGCGCAGCCACAGCCGCCGGCTCCCTCGATCGAGGAACTGGAGGATACCCATTTCTGAGGGGCCCGCTCTCGAGGCCACGTGCGGCGAAGGTTCCCCGACGGCGGCTCCGGTGCTCACGCGCGAGGCGGCCGTGGAGCGTTTTGGTCGGCCGCGCGACTTCCGTCTTGTCTTCACGAACGGCGTCTTCGACCTGCTGCACCGGGGCCACGTCGCTTCGTTCGCGGCGGCGCGGGCATTGGGCGACTGCCTGATCGTGGCTGTCAATTCAGACGAATCCACCCGCAGACTCAAGGGCGAGTCCAGGCCTTACCAGTCGCAAGCGGATCGTGCGGGGGTGCTGGCTTCCATCCGCTATGTCGACGCCGTGACCATCTTCGACGAAGACACGCCGGAGGACCTGATCAAGGCTTTGCTGCCTGACGTTCTGGTCAAGGGAGCCGACTACACCGAAGAACAGATCGCCGGAGCTCCGGCGGTGCGCGAGGCCGGCGGTGAGGTCGCGCTGGTCAAACTCGCCCCCGGGCTCTCCAGCTCGGAGCTGGTGCGCAGGATCCGCGAGGGCTGACCTGACGCCGGGCCCCATGATTGCCTTTTCCGCCCTACTGCCCGTAAATACCAACTCTATGACCTGAATCCTCCGACCCGATCGGGGGCCGAGGTACCCAAGTCAGCCGAGGAACGAGTGAGCGAAGGCGGCGGACAGAACGAGCCCTGCGAGGAGGCGGAAGCCGCCCGTCCGGGCAATCGGTGGTCGGATCTGGTCTCGCTGGCCAAGCCGCGAATCACCCTCATGGTGGTGATTTCGGCGGGTGCCGGTTATCTGCTTGGAGCGTCCGGACGGGTGGACGCGTTTGCGCTCTTCGTAGCGTGTCTCGGTATCGGTCTGGTCGCGGGAGGCACGAGCGCCCTCAACATGGTGCTGGAGCGCGATATCGATGCGCGGATGGAGCGAACCCGGGGTCGGGCTCTTCCGACGGGTAAGGTGAGCACGGGGGCGGCTACCCTCTTTTCGCTCGCCGTTGCGGCGGCCGGCCTCCTGTTGCTCGCCGCCTTCGTCAACGGCCTCACGGCGTTCCTGGCCGTGATCGCGCTCCTCAGCTACGTCCTGATCTACACTCCGTTGAAGCAGGTCTCGTCCCTCTCCACCCTGGTGGGGGCGGTACCGGGCGCGCTTCCGATCCTGGGGGGATGGACGGCGGCCACCGGTACCCTGGATCCCGGAGGTTGGGCTCTGTTCGGGATCCTCTTCTTCTGGCAGCTGCCTCACTTTCTGGCTCTGGCCTGGATGTACCGTGACGACTACAGGCGGGGCGGGCTCAAGATGCTCGGGGTGGCCGATCCGGCCGGCCGGCAGACACGCCGGCAGTCGGTTCTCTACGCGGTGGCGCTTCTGCCGACGAGTCTGCTTCCGGCCGTCCTTGGCTTGACCGGTGTCGTGTATGCCGTCGCCGCATTGGTCCTCACGGGAACCTATGTCGTCAGTGCCCTTCGCTTTGCGGCAGCGGCCGACTCGCCCGCGGCACGAGGTCTCTTCCGCGTCTCGCTGCTCTACCTTCCTGTCCTACTCCTCGTCCTCACGCTGGACGGAAGCCCGGCGGCCCTCGCGGAGCCCGGGGATCCTCCCACCCTGACCGTCGGCAGCCCACCGATCGGCGGGTAGCCGGTCCGTGACACCTCGACGCTTGCTCCTCGCGACCCGAAACCAGCACAAGGTACAGGAGATCTCGGACCTCCTGTCCGGCCTCGACATCGACCTGTCCTCTCTGGCGGACCTCGGCGTGGCAGATCTTCCGGGCGAGGACGACGTCGAGATCTACGGCACCTTCGAGCAGAACGCGCTCGCCAAGGCCCGGTTCTACCGCATTCACACCGGTTGGGATGTGATCGCGGACGATTCGGGCCTCTGCGTCGACGCCCTGTCGGGCGGTCCCGGGGTTCGGTCCAGGAGATTCGCCGCCGACCACGGCCGGACTGGGCCGGACCAGGACGAGGCCAACAACGATTGTCTTCTCGACTTGCTCGCGGACGCAGGGGAAGGCGACCGCGGGGCCCACTATCGGTGCGCCGTGGCTCTGGTCTCCTCCGAGAGGACTCTGATCGTCAACGGCCGCGTGGATGGACAGATCACTTCGGCAAGGCAGGGGCGCGGGGGCTTCGGCTACGATCCGCTCTTCCTGCTTCCGGCGCGTGGCCGGACGTTTGGCGAGCTTCCGGCAGAGGTGAAGGCTGCCTGCAGCCACCGGGCGGAGGCGATTCGCTCTCTGCGTCGCTGGCTCGATACCCGTCCCATGTTTGAGGTCTGAGGATGAAGCCAACCCCAGCAACCATCGTGCTCGCGGCGACCGCTGTCGTGAGCGCGCTCCTCCTGCACACACCGCTGCTGGGCCAGGAGCGTCCGAAAGCGGATCCGGCCGACGTGGAGTCGATCGAATCGATCATCGAGGCGGTCTACGAGGTCATCTCGGGTCCCGCGGGCGCGGAGCGGGACTGGGATCGAATGCGATCTCTCTTCGTGCCCGATGCGCGGCTGATTCCGTCCTACCTGACCCCGGAAGGTGAGATCGGATACCAGTTCATGAGCGTGTCGGACTGGATCAGCGGGGCCGCAGGGTATTTTTCCGAGAACGCCTTCTTCGAGGTCGAGATTCATCGCATCGAGGAACGGTACGGCCATATCGCCCACGCCTTCAGCACGTATGAATCCCGGCGTGAGGCAGAGGGAGAGCCCTTCACGCGGGGCATCAACAGCTTCCAGCTGCTCTACGACGGCGAGCGCTGGTGGATCTTGAACATCTATTGGCAGGACGAAACCGAGGCCGAGCCGATACCCGCGTCATACCTCCCCTGATCGACCGCACGGTTGGACCGGGCCCGGGCACCCGGTCCGATTGTGCAACCCCGTGTGGCTCAATCGTCATCACGTACAGAGAGAGCATGGGCCTGGGCGCCCCGCTCGATGTATGTTCCAGGAAGTCGAATGGACTCCCGGAGCGAGGGGCGCCTTGAGTACGGACTGGGCTGCCGTCTACGAAGCCACCTACGACGACCTCGTACGCTTTCTCTACCGGCTCGTGTGGTCGGACGATCGGGCGCACGACCTGGCGCAGGAAGCGTTCGTTCGCGCGCTGCGACACGAGCCCGAGCAACCGAGAGCCTGGCTGTACTCAGTCGCTCGCAACCTGGCACGAGACGAGGCCAGGGCGGACATACGTAATCGGCGCCACCTGAAGCTGGTGCAGGCCGAGTCGTCGGACAGGGTCGCCGAGGATGCGGAGCAGGAAATGGAGCGCTCGGAAAAGCGCGAGGCCGTGCGCAGGGCCCTGAACGCACTGAGTGAGCGGGACCGGGAGGCCCTCCTCCTCTGGGACGCTGGACTCAGCTACGACGAGATCGCGGAGCAGACGGGCCTGTCCCGCGGAGCTGTTGGCACCACCCTCTCGCGAGCGCGGAAGCGGTTGGTCGAGGCGCACAGGACGGGGGAGGACGAGAATGTCGCACATCTCTGAAGGCGATCTGCACGCCTGGCTCGACGGCGCGATTCCGGAGGAGTCGGAGGAAGCCTCGGCGTTCCGCGAGCACCTGGCGACATGCGCCGAGTGCGAGGGGCGGCTGGATGAGGAGCGTGCCCTTCGCGAGGAGGCCGCAGGCATTCTTGACTCCGCTCGTCCGGTCGGGGACGCGCCGCCGTTCGAGGACCTGGTGGCCCGCGCGGACACCGGCGGTACGAGCCCAGCGGGAGCGGGAGCGGCCCGGGAGAGGCTGCGCCGAGGCTGGTGGTCGACGCAGAGGCTCGGCTGGGCCGCGACGATCGTGCTGGCGCTGGGCGCGGGTTGGATCGGGAGAGCCGTCCTCGTAGAGCGGGGCTGGCAGGACCCGTTCCACGAGACCGCTGAGCCGACGAGTCAGCCTGTTCCGGCTCCGGAGGAGGAGTCCGAAGCCCGGAGCGAGTTCTTCGCCGACGACGTGGGCAGGGAGTCGAAAGTGGAGGCGGAGGGCGCTGTCGGAGAACGCGCGCGGCAGACCAACGAGCAGGAGCCTGCCCAAGCTACGGCGCCTGACGCCGAGCCGACGGTGACGGAGTCGGTCGAAGGGCAGGTCCTTGCGGAGACGGAAGCCGCGGGCCTCGGCCGGGATACGGACGCGGTTGAGCCGCGCCGGACGGACCAGCTCGCCCAGGTGGAGGCCCAGGCGGCGGAGAAGGACGCGGTTCTGGACGAGGCCGAGGATGCGCCGGCCGAAGCGCTCGAAATGGAGGCGCGAGCCAAATCGGTGCAGCCTCCTCTCGATCCGTGGCACGCCACGCCGGCGGTTCGCCTCGCGCCTCCTCCTCCGGGGACGACGGGCTGTTATCGACTCGAATACTCGTGGTCCCCGGGTATGACCTACCTTCCGGGAACCCTCGAACTGACGGCGACCGAGCCCCGGCCGGGCCTCTCGCTTTACACTATTGCGGTGCCGGGCGGCGCCCGGGAGCAGTCCTTCGCGGCCACCTGGAGTTCGCCCGCTCCCGACTCGGTTTGGATCCAGATAATCTCCGGTACCGAGGGAGAAGCGTTCACGGTTCGGGCCGGACGAGGCGAGTCGGGCTGGATCGGAGAGGGACGAGTTCTCCGGCCGGGTTCTCCCGTGACAAGAGGGCAGATCAGGGGGCCCGTCAGTCTCGTGTCCGTCGCATGCGAAAGGCCTTGAACGAGCCCGGACCGGCCGAGCGCCTGGTCCGGCGGTTGCGCTGGGCGCGGGACATCTACGAAGGGATTTACTTCGCCCCCTACCGCAGGGAGATCCACCGCGAGTACCTGCGCCAGCGAGACCTGTTCTACCTGGTGAGTGTCGCCGACCTGCTCGGAATCCCGAGCCCGGTGCAGTTCTACACCCTGGAGTGTCTTCCTGAAGCGCTGGAGAGTTTCCACCAGTGGCACCTCCGGCTGGGGCGAGAGCAGCCGCCTGACGGAGGCTTCCGTTGCTGCTGACCTGCGGTGCCAGGCCATGCCGACGTTAGCCGGGGCCCTCGGCCGCCCGATCCTGTTGGTCGGGGGAAAGGGCGGGGTGGGGAAGACCACGGTCGCAGCTGGCGTGGCCCTCGAAGCGGCAGCCGCTGGCCGCCGCACGCTGCTCGTGTCTACGGACCCGGCCCATTCTGCCGGTGATGCCCTGGGCGTGTCGCTGGGACCCCGGCCCACCCAGGTCGAGGATAGGCTGTGGGCCCTGGAGCTGGATCCGGAATCGGAAACCGATCGATACATGGACGAGGTGCGGTCCCGGATCGAGGAGGCCGCTCCTCCCCGGCTCATGAACGAGATCGAGAGCCAGCTGGAAGCGGCTCGCGGCTCGCCGGGTGCCGAGGAGGCTGCGGTGTTCGACCGGTTCACCAGGATTCTGGATGCGGCAGAGTACGACCGGATCGTGTTCGACACGGCTCCGTCAGGACACACGCTCCGGCTTCTGTCCCTTCCAGAGGCCATGACCGGGTGGCTAGACAGCCTCGTCTCGAGAAGGCGGAAGCTGGGGGCGCTTGGGAAGATGTGGCGTAACGTAGCCGGCGAGGCAGCCGGCGGGGATGCGCAGGGTGGTGACGCCGTGCTGGAGGCCCTGGAGGAGCGCCGGGATCGGTTCAAGCGATCTCGCAGCATCCTCGTGGACCCGCAACAGACCTCCTTCGTGTTCGTGACCCTGGCAGAGCGCCTTCCGATCCTGGAAACGCACCGGATCATGACGGCTCTTGCGGCGCACGCAATTCCGGTGGGAGGGGTCATCGTGAATCAGGTCCTGCCGGCTGAGACGAGCGACCCCTTTCTCAGGCGGCGGCGGGAGATGGAAGCTCTGCACCTTGCCGACATCCGGAATCGATTCGGAGATTGGCCGATCGGCTACCTGCCGCTGGTTGACGATGATCCGGTGGGGGCCGCCGGTCTGACGGGTCTGCTTGGACGGCTTCGCCCTGCCCAGCTGGAGGAAGCGTGAGCGCGATCGTACTGCTCGTCATCGGCGTCACGGCGTTCATCACCGGCTACCGGCTGTATTCGAAGTACATCGCGCAGCGAATCTAC
>JAMJQR010000001.1 GCA_023554335.1 Candidatus Benthicola marisminoris | reverse complement strand
CCGCCGGTCGCGAACGCATTCAGCTCCCGCACCCGTTCCAGACCCAGGCCACGGGCAACGCCTTGGTACGCGTACGTCGACATCTCGAATCGATCCGCCAGGACGAGTTCTCCCCGATCCAGCGCCGGCCCTACCACCCGGCGGACGAACTCCGCGCGGGACGCCAGGTAGAGCAGCAATTCGGTCTCCGCGAATACGGGGGTCTCCGGATCCAGAACGACCTTGCGAATTCGCTCGCCCGCCGGGGTGCCGCCGGGCTCCCGCACCAGGAGGTGGGCCACGCCGAGCCGATCGAGGCGCTCGGTAAGCCTGCGGAGGTGCGTGGACTTCCCCGCCCCTTCCCCACCCTCGAACGCGATGAACAGACCGCGGGTTCCTGCCGGATCGCTCAACTGTGCCGTGCCCTCCAAACGTAGGAATCGGCGCCCGCCGTCGGCGCCGATTCGATTGCCTCGCTTTGTCGCTGCCTTCCGGCGCGGTACGGACCGCCCGTTAGGCGTCCGGCTCGTAGTACTCGTTCCCCAGGTGCGTGATCTGCTCCTCACCGGCCATCCAGCGGATCGTGTTCTTGAGCTTCATGTGCTGGATGAAAATGTCGTGCTCCGGATACAGGCCTTCACCCACCTGCGGAGCCTTGAGATAGAACGAGAGCCACTCCTGGATCCCGGACAGTCCGGCTCGCTTTGCCAAGTCCATGAACAGAGCCAAGTCGAGGACGATCGGCGCGGCGAGGATGGAATCCCGGCACAGGAAATCGATCTTGATCTGCATGGGATACCCCATCCAGCCGAAGATGTCGATGTTGTCCCAGCCCTCCTTGTTGTCTCCCCGCGGCGGGTAGTAGTTGATCCTCACCTTGTGGTACATGTCCGAGTAGAGGTCCGGGTACATCTCGGGCTGCAGGATATACTCCAGCGCTCCGAGCTTCGACTCTTCCTTCGTCTTGAAACTCTCGGGATCGTCGAGTACCTCTCCGTCCCGGTTGCCGAGGATGTTCGTAGAAAACCACCCGTTCAGCCCTAGCATGCGGACCTTCAGGCCCGGAGCGAGGATGGTCTTCATCAGCGTCTGACCGGTCTTGAAGTCCTTCCCCGCGATGGGCGCCCCCGTGCGGGCCGAGAGCTCGATCATGGCCGGGATGTCCACGGTCAGGTTGGGAGCTCCGTTCGCGAACGGTACGCCCTCCTTGAGCGCCGCATAGGCGTAGATCATCGACGGCGCGATCGACGGGTGATTCTCGCGCATCGCCTGCTCGAGAGATTCTACCGTGTCGTGCACCGGGTCCGGCGTGAGAAAGATCTCGGTCGACGCCGCCCACACCATGCTGAGTCGGGAGCACCCGTTCTCCTCTTTGAAGCGCCGGATGTCCGCCCGCAGCTGTTCCGCGAGCTCCATCTTGTTGGCCCCCGACTTCACGTTCGTGCCGTCGAGCTTCTTCACGTACGCCTTGTCGAACACCGCGGGCATGGGCTTGATCGTCTTCATGAAGTCCGCGATCGGATCCAGGTCCTGCGGCTTCAGCACGCCGCAGTGGAGCGCGGACTCGTAGGCGTCGTCCGGAATCGGATCCCACGCCCCGAACACGATGTCCTCGAGCTCGGCGAGCGGAACCAGCTCCTTGATGAGGGGCGACCGGTGCTCCGTCCGCTTGCCGAGCCTCACCGTCGCCATCTGCGTGAGCGAGCCGATCGGCCTCGCCAGGCCGCGGCGCATCGATTCCACGCCCGCGATGGTCGTCGTAGAGACCGCCCCAAGCCCGACCAGCAGGATGCCCAGGCGTCCCTCCGCCGGCGCGATGTCCATTCCACCCGTGTGCTCGCTCATTGTGTCCAATCCACTCGAGATAAAGTTAGTTAATTGTCTTGTTTGTCCAATTTACGCCTTAGCCACTCCGGCATCTTCCACACCGCGTTCCCGACCGCGATTCCCTCGGGGCGCGTGTTCAAGTACACCCACAGGATGCGCTGAAGCACCGTCACGTTCGTGAGAATGGCCAGTCCCCACAGCACCACACGAAGGACCGCGCCGTTGCCCTGCTCTCCGAACAGCAGTGCGGCGGCGCCAATCAGGATGACGCGCTCCGCCCGCTGCATGAGACCGACCGTGCAGTCGATCCCGAGCGCCTCGGCGCGGGCCCGCGTGTAGCTGATCATGAGCGAGCCGGCCATCGCCAAGATCACCACGTAGATCATCACCACATCGTTCGCGTCCGCCCGATAATCGTTGTAGAGCGAGAGCAGGCCGATGTAGACGATGATCTCGGAAAGCCGGTCCAGCGTGGAGTCGTAGAACGCGCCGAACGGTGACGCCAGCCCGGTTCGGCGGGCTACGGTCCCGTCGAACAGATCGAAGAGCCCGCCGACGAGTATCAGCGCGCCTGCCGTCCGCACTTCGTGCTGGTGAAAGAAGTAGCCGGAGGAACACGTGATGAGAAAGCCCAGCGTGCTCAGTGTGTTCGGATGTACGCGCGCCCTGACCATCCAGTTGATGATCGGGTCCATTGCAGCCCGAAGCCCCTTCTCGAGGGCGGCCCTCAGGGTCTTCATGTGGGCAGTATGATCCTGGACCCCTCGCCGGCCTTCACCCCTTCCGCAATGGCCAGGTTCACCTTCTCCACCAGCTTGTCGAAGTTGGCTTGGGCCGAGATGAGAGCCTGGTAGCGGGCGCTGGTCTGCATTTCCTCGCTGATCCGGGCAAGGTCGTCCCTGAGATCGGCGGGCGGCTCCTCCTCCTTCTCGAGGAAGCCGTACAGCTTCTCCTGCAGCTCACGGATAGAGTCCAGTCGTTTCTTGGCCTCCTCGTCGCCCTCGATATCGCGCATGGCCGACCGAAGGTAGGCATATTCCGCGGTCTGCGAGATCATGCGGCCCACCTCGGTCGCCTTCTCCATGATCCGGTCCCTGTCGGCTACGTCCATCCCGGTAACTCCCTTTGATCCGTGATCGCTGCCACGAAGCGATTGCTCCGAAGTCGATCAAGATAACTCGGTCCACCGCGCCTCGCGATACGAGATCGGACCCGCTAATCCATGCTGGCTAGCCGCTCAGAGCCGTCCAGTGACGAAGCGCTCCCTCCCGGACAGATCCCGCTCGACGCTGACGTGGTGCCAGGCGCTCGCCGCCTCGAGCAGGCGAGCCACGGCCTCTCCCTGCGAGGCACCGACCTCGAGGAATATCGCCCCGCCCGGTTCGAGGTAGTCGCTCGCTTCAGCCGTGATCTGGCGAATCACCTCGAGTCCATCCGGGCCGCCGGCCAGCGCCTCACGGGGATCGTGATGGCGGACCTCCACCTGCAGAGCCGGGATCTCTCCGTCCGCGACGTAAGGCGGGTTGGACACGATCGCGTCGAAGCGTTCGCCGGCTTCGATCGCGTCCCACGGTGACGAGCGCACGGGCCGGAGCTCGAGTCGGTCTGCGAGACCGAGGCGGGTCGCATTCTCGCGCGCCTGATCGAGCGCGGGGGCTGACAGGTCCACGCCGACGACGAGGTTCGCGGCTCCCTCCTGAAGCAGGGAAAGCGCTATGGCTCCGCTTCCGGTGCCGATGTCGAGAACCCGTTCCAGGGGCGGAGATCCGCCGCTCACCGGTCGCACCACCC
>JAMJQR010000131.1 GCA_023554335.1 Candidatus Benthicola marisminoris | reverse complement strand
CTCACCTTGCCCGGATCTGGCTCGTACGCCGTTTCGGTCACGAGGATGCCCTCCCTGGGCAGACCGATCGCGCGGTGCCGGCGCATCCCGCCCGCACTAAGTCCGTCTGCGAGCCGAACCATCCCCAGGAGGCAGGACATGAGACGGCTCGCGGGTTTGGCCGCGGTGGCGGCTTCTTTGGCGCTGGCGGTGCCGGCGCAGACTCAGGCGCAGGAGAGCAGCGACATCTCGTTCAAGACGAAGGCCCTCGAAGTGAGCGTGGGCGGACGTGTCCAGTTGCAGGCAAGCACCAGCTCGTGCAGCACGTTTCCGACTCCGGAGAACTCCGCCTGCGCGGAGCAGGTGCCCTCCTCGGATCTCTTCCTTCGGCGGGCGCGACTGACCTTTACGGTCAAGATCAACGACCAGATCGACTTCCGGATCCAGCCGGACTTCAACAAGATCGACAAGGTCGGGCTCAAGGACGCGTGGGGCCGGTTCACGTTCAGCAAGGCCTTCCGGCTCAAGGGCGGCCACTTCAAGCGTCCGTTCGACGGATTCGTCCTGGTCTCGTCAACGCAGACCCTGACTGTCGAGCGGGAACTCGCGATTCGCGGTATCGACGGTCTTCTGGTGCCCAACGTTACGAGCTTCACGACGGCGTTCGACCTGTCGGACCGAGACATCGGCCTGGAGGCCAGCGGGTCTACGAACAACGGGGTGTTCTCGTACTGGGCAGGCGTCTTCACGGGCGACTCCGACCTCAAGTTCCAGGACTCGAATACCGAGAAGCAGTTCGTCGGGCGTGGGCAGGTCAAGCTCGGCGCCGGTCCCAAGGATCTGAAGATCGCCGTTGCGGCTGCCGCCACGGATCAGGGATACGAGACCGTGCTGGAGGGGCTGCAGGGCCGGTACCACTACAATTACGAGCTGTTCGCCGACTGGGGCGACTTCACGGACGGCCCGCACGCGCAGCTCGGGTTCGTGTTCGGAGACAACCCGTTCGAGAACCAGGCGGGAGACGACATCGACCTGGCCTCCGGCGAGGACTTCGCGAAGGTAGCCAGCTGGCAGGCGATCGTCTCGTGGAAGTTCCCGGTGGGGTCGGGCGACATGGCCCTGGAGCCGATCTTCCGCATCGGCTGGGCGGACACCAACACGGACATCAGCGACAACGAGGTCTGGGGATTCACGCCGGGGTTGCAGATCTTCTTCTACAGGAGGAACAAACTCGCGCTCAACTGGGACATCGCGAGCCCCACGACGGACGCATTGCGCAGCGAGAATTCGTTCAAGGCCAGGCTGCAGTTCCACTTCTAGCCTGACCCGACGACCGCCAGCCAGCTGCAAACGGCTGGCGACATAACGACGACCGGCTTGGTCGTCCGAAGACACAAGTGAGGAGACAGGATGTACACTAGGAAGCTGATTCGAGTGCTGTTCGTCGCGGCGCCGCTGGCGCTGGTGGCCGCGGGGTGCGGCGGCGGAGACGAACAGGCAGGGGACGAGGCGGGACTCAGCGGCATGGTCTCGATCGACGGCTCGAGCACCGTATTCCCCATTTCCGAGGCCATGGCCGAGGAATTCCAGATCGCCAATCCCGACGTGCGGGTCACGGTTGGAATCTCCGGTACGGGCGGTGGATTCAAGAAGTTCTGCGCCGGCGAGACCGACATCAGCAATGCCTCGCGCCCGATCAAGCCGACCGAGATCGAGCTGTGCGCGGAGAACGGTGTCGAGGCCATGGAGATCCCCGTCGCATGGGACGGTCTCACGGTCGTGCGTAACCCGGCGAACGACTGGGCGACGTGCATGACGGTCGACGAGCTGGCCCGACTTTGGCAGCCCGGAAGCACGATCGAGCGCTGGAACCAGATTCGCGAGGACTGGCCGGACGAGGAGATCGTGCTGTACGGTCCCGACACGGACTCCGGGACATTCGACTACTTCACCGAGGCCATCGTGGGTGAAGAGGACGCGAGCCGCGACGACTACACGGCGAGCGCCGACGACAACGTTCTGGTCGTTGGAGTGGAAGGCGATGAAGGCTCGATCGGGTACTTCGGTTTCGCTTACTACGAAGAGAGCTCGGACCGGCTCGGCGCCGTTGCGGTCGACAATGGGAACGGCTGCGTGGCACCGGCGCGCGAGACGATTGAGAACGGCACGTATGCGCCTCTCTCCCGTCCGATGTTCATCTACATCAAGCCCGATGCGCTGGCCAAGCCGCAGGTGCGGGCGTTCGTGGAGTTCTACCTTAACAACGCGACGGCCCTCGTGCCCGAGGTCGGGTACGTGCCGCTGGCGACCGAGAAGTACGAAGAGCTCCTCGGGGACTTGCCCGCGGCCATGTAGTGAGCCGAGAATCGGCACATGTCGCACCGTGAAGCCGCTCTGACAACGCCATCTGGACCGGGGGGAGCCTCAGCAGGCGACCCCCGGTCGGCGACGCCGCTGGACCTGGGACATCGGGCGAGCCGGCGATGGGGCGAACGTGTCATCGCCCTGGTGCTGTTCGGATGCGGGCTGATCTCGGTTCTCACGACCGTCGGAATCGTGGTCGTGCTGGTGACCGAATCCGCGGGTTTCTTCCGCGAGGTTCCGATCGCCGAGTTCCTCACCGGAACCCGGTGGTCCCCGATGTACTCCGAACAACACTTCGGAATCCTCCCGCTCTTGAACGGCACGCTTCTCATCGCGGCCGGCTCGATGCTGATTGCGCTTCCCGTCGGCCTGACGAGCGCGATCTACCTGAGCGAATACGCCTCCCCGAAAGTCCGCGGGATCATCAAGCCGGTGCTCGAGGTGCTGGCCGGGATTCCGACGGTCGTGTACGGCTATTTCGCTCTCACGTTCGTGACGCCGTTCATCCGTATGGTGTTCCCGGGTACGGGGATCTTCAACGCGGCCAGCGGCGCCATCGTCGTCGGAATCATGATCATTCCAATGGTGGCTTCGCTGTCCGAGGACGCACTCAACGCCGTGCCGCTGTCCCTGCGCGAGGCGGCCTACGGGCTCGGCGCCACCAAGTTCGAGGTGTCCACGCGCGTGGTGGTCCCGGCCGCGCTCTCCGGAATCGTGGCGTCCTTCATCCTTGCCATCTCGAGGGCGATCGGCGAGACGATGGCCGTGACCCTGGCGGCGGGCGCAACGCCGAGGATGACGCTCAATCTGCTGGAGAGCATTCAGACGATGACCGCCTATATCGTCCAGGTCAGCCTCGGGGAGACTCCGCACGGAACGCTCGAGTACAAGACGATCTTCGCCGTGGGCCTGGTGCTGTTCCTGATTACGCTCGCCATGAACCTCCTCAGCCAGCGCATCACCCGCCGCTTCCGGGAGGAATACGAATGAACGACGCCAGGTTCCTGCCAAAGCAGGCGAAGCGGAAGCGCGCGGGCGCGATCTTCCAGGCCGTGTGCCTGGTCTCGATCGGGTTCAGCATCGCGGTGCTGGCCATCCTGATCGTCGACGTGTCGCGCGACGGCCTGCGATGGTTGTCCTGGGACTTTCTGAGCCGCTACCCCTCGCGAATCCCGGCGCGAGCGGGCATCAAGTCGGCGATCCTCGGGTCGCTGTGGATGATGGCGCTGACGGCGGGGATCAGCTTCCCGCTGGGCGTGGGCGCCGCGATCTACCTGGAGGAGTACGCGCCGCGTAACTGGTTCACGCGCTTGCTGCAGACGAACATCTCGAACCTCGCCGGGGTGCCCTCCATCGTGTACGGGATCCTGGGGCTGGCGATCTTCGTCCGATTTTTCGGCTTCGGACGAAGCGTGCTGGCGGGCGCCGCCACTCTCGCGCTGCTCATTCTGCCCGTCGTCATCATTGCCTCCCAGGAGGCCCTGAAGGCCGTGCCCAACTCGTTGCGCGAAGCGTCGTACGGAGTGGGAGCCACCAAGTGGCAGACAATTCGCTACCAGGTGCTTCCGGTGGCCCTGCCGGGGATTCTCACGGGTACGATCCTGTCGCTGTCTCGGGCCATCGGAGAGACGGCGCCACTCATCATGATCGGCGCCCTGACGTTCATCGCGTTCGCGCCCACCAGTCCCATGGACCCGTTCACGGTCCTTCCCATTCAGATCTTCAACTGGACGGCGAAGCCGCAGGCGGACTTCCACGACCTGGCTGCGGGGGCGATCATCGTGCTTCTCGTGGTGTTGCTGGTCATGAACGCGGCGGCGATTGTGCTTCGCAACCGATACCAGAAACGGTTCTAGGACGATGGCCTCAGGAGACACGGTACATCAGGTAGGCGAAGGCCTGGACACGGCGCTCGAGACTCGCGCGCTCAGCGTGTTCTACGGCGCAGCGCAGGCCGTGAAGGAGATTTCGCTCACGATCCCGCGCAACCGGGTCGTGGCGTTCATCGGCCCGTCGGGGTGCGGCAAGAGCACGTTCCTGCGCTGCTTCAACCGGATGAACGACCTCATTCCCGTGGCCCGCATCGAGGGTGACGTGATGTTCCAGGGGGCCAACCTGTACGCCCCCGACGTGGACGCGGTAGAGGTGAGGCGGCGGATCGGCATGGTATTCCAGAAGCCCAATCCGTTCCCCAAGTCGATCTACGACAACATCGCCTTCGGTCTGAAGGTCAACGGTTTCCAGGGCGACATGGCGGAGCAGGTGGAACGCTCCCTCCGCTCGGCCGCTCTGTGGGACGAGGTCAAGGACCGGCTGCAGGAGAGTGCGCTCGGCCTCTCGGGCGGGCAGCAGCAGAGGCTGTGCATCGCCCGGGCCCTGGCCGTGGAGCCCGAGATCCTCCTCATGGATGAGCCTGCCAGCGCGCTCGACCCGATAGCCACCGGCAAGATCGAGGACCTGATCGGCGACTTGAAGAAGGACTACACGATCGTCATCGTGACCCATAACATGCAGCAGGCGGCGCGGGTCAGTGACTACACGGCCTTTCTCTATCTCGGCGAGCTGATCGAGTACGGTGATACGGAGCGACTGTTCACCAACCCGACCGAGGAACGTACCGAGCAGTACATCACGGGCCGATTTGGCTAGACGAGTGAAGGAGCAGCATGCCACACAAGCACTTTGACGAGCGCCTGGCGGACCTCGAACGGCGCCTCCTCGCCATGTCGCACAAGGTCGAGAGCATTGTCAGGGATTCGGTCGCGATGGCCATGGGCAAGGGCGACTCCACGATCGACGAGATCTACGCCGCCGATGACGCAATCGACGAGGAAGAGGTCGGGATCGAGGAAAGCGTCATCGAGCTCCTGGCCCTCCACCAACCGATGGCGAGCGACCTGCGGCTGCTGGTGACCATGCTCAAGGTCAACACCGATCTCGAGCGAATCGGGGACCACGCGGTCAACATCGCGGAAGCCGCGATCCGGCTCAGCGAGTCCACCGATCGCCCGCCCCGTCCCCCGGAGCTGGACGAAATGAGCCGCATCGCCCGGCAGATGCTTCGCGGGTCCCTGGACGCGATGGTGCACCGGAGTGACGAAGAGGCCGCCGCCGTCATGGCCGAGGACGACCGCGTGGATGGGCTGCACGAGTCGGTCTTCCGGGTCATGCTCACACACATGCTCGAGGGAAGCCTCACGGCCTGCCTGCAGGTGATTCTGATCAGCCGGAACATCGAGCGCATCGCCGACCTCGCCACGAACATCAGCGAGGACGTGATCTTCATGGTGCGAGGCGAGACGGTGCGCCACGGCGCCGGAGTCGAGCCCGAGCCCGAAGCAGGCTGAACTCCCTGCGGTGAGCGAAGGCTAGAACGACACCTGCAGGTTCAGGAGGAACTGGTTGTCCGCCAGCGCCGGGCCGGTGTTCGTCCGGTCCGCCGCCTCCGACACCCCCACCAGGCTGTCCTCGAGCCCTATGGAGTACTGAAGCCCGATCTTGGCGTTGAAACCCGGATTCACGCCGAATCCGAATACCAGGAACTGCGTGCGCGCCGCCTCGGTGCCGAGCCCCACCGCCGTCTCGAACGAGTCGTAGCGGGCCAGCAGGTCGAACGCGCCCCACAGGCTGTAACCGCCCTGCAGGTACCACGCGTCGGACGACACGGTCTCCGACCCGCCGCGGGGGTCGAACTCCGCCCGCGCATACTCCGCCGCCAGGGACCAGACGCGGTACCGGAGGCCGAAGTCGGCGCTCCACGCGACCCGGTTGCCCGTGAACTCGGCGTATCCGGGAATCCCGACCCCGCCCTCCTCATCCCCGGCCGGCCGGCTCACGGGCAGAACGGGATTCGCGCTGTCGCTGGCCACCGCCAGGTCGAGCCCGAACTCGTACACGAAGTCCTCGAAGAACTCGATCGCGCCCACCGAATTGTACTCGACGCGGCCGGCGAACAGGAATCGGCGGTCGTCGTTACCGAACGTCGCGCCTTCCCCGTTGTACAGCCCGCCCCAGTACTTCAGGCGCTCCTCCAGGGCCACGCCGCGAAGCGCCGCCCCCACCTGCCGACCCGAGGACAGGGCGAGAGAGCCCTGTGACCGCTCCACGAGCGGGATCGCGTCCTTCGGCTTCATGGTTTCCCGCCCGAAGCCCGACATCAGCAATCCGGCGTCGAATCGGAGCACCTCGTCGCTGAGCGGAAACGAAAGGCGCACGTCCAGGAGGCGCACCGCGTCGGCCTCGAACTGATACTCGGCCCGCAGGGCGTAGTCGAAGACGATGCCCACTTTTCCAGACACACCGAGCCGGGCGTCGTAGATCTCGAAGCCGCTGACTCCGTCGTAGCGGGACGACTCGATTCGGAGACCGGTTCGGAGCAGGCCGTCGAGCTCCAACTCCGGCAGCTCCTGTGCGTGGGCCTGCGCCGCGCCCGCCGCCAGGAGCGGCAGGAGGGCGATCGAGAGGAGCAGGTTTCTGATCGTGTGGCTGAAGGTCATCTATCCATCATCCCCGTCAACGGTCATTGGCGTCGGTCGCCGCGGCCTCCGCTTCCCGCGCCAGGTCCGGGAAGAGCCACTTCCATCCTCCCAGTCCGACGGCCGCGTTGATCCAGAAGTGAGCTACGATGGAGGGAAACAGGCTTCCCGTCCAGATCACGGGTACGACGAGGAGACCGCCGAGCAGCGTGGCTCGCAGCATGCCAATGGTCTTCTGGTACCCGTGCGCCACCCCGAAGGATACGCTCGTGAGGGCGGCGGCGGTCCACGGCCCGCCCAGGGATTCGGCGAACACGTGGTACATGAACCCCCGGTACAGGTATTCTTCGCCTACGGCGGCCGCGGCGGCGACCAGCAGGAACGCTCTCTGTTCCTGTCCCGTCCGCGGCATCAGGACGAACGACAGGCGGCTCTCCGGGAGGCCGATCGCCTGGCCGAGTCGCACCACCAGCCACACCGCTGCCAGCCCGCCGGCGGCGGCGGCCACGGCCCACGTGAACGCCGGTCCCGGATCTTCCACTCTCCAGCCCAGGTCGGAAGGCGGGATTCCTTGCCAGGCCGAGATCCCGAACGTCACGGCGGTGAGCACGATGATCGAGACCGCGGCTGAGAAGTAGACGGCGGACCGCGCGGCGGTCACCTCCTCCACGTGTTCTTCGCGCAGACCGGTCCGGAAAGCAAGGAGCGGAAGCCCGATCGCCAGTGCCACCGCGTATCCCAGGGCCAGCGGTGTGAAGGTCAAGTAAGTCCGCTCCGTGAAAGCCGACCGCGGCGAACCCGCCGTCGATCGCCTACCATACGGCCCCGGGGCACCCCGGGAAACGGTTTCGGATTGACACGGGGCCCTCCGAACCTGACGTTCCTCTTCCGTACTCCAGCCCTTCAGCCGCGGGCCCTGCTCCTATGCACGTCGAGATCGCCGTAGCCCAGTTCCGCCCGGTTAAGGGAGACCCGGCGGCCAGCCTCGACCGGATCGAAGCGTCCTTCGCCCGGATGCTGGATCGCGATCCGATTCCGGACGTCGTTCTGTACCCGGAGACGGCCCTCACCGGCTACTTCCTCGAGGGTGGCGTCCGCGAGCACGCGGTTCCCGCCGTGACGCTGGCCACGGACCTGGCGAAACGGTATTCGCGGGCCGGTGGCGACGGACGTCCACTCGACGCGGCGATCGGGTTCTACGAGGTGTGGGGACACCGGCTCTACAACTCGTCTCTCTACGTGGAGCTCGGAGGCGGCGAGCCGAGGATCCTGCACGTGCACCGCAAGGTCTTTCTCCCCACCTACGGCGTCTTCCAGGAAGAGAGGTTCGTGGAGGCGGGGCACTCGGTTCGCGCGTTCGATACCCGCTGGGGCCGTGCCGCCATGCTCATCTGCGAGGACCTCTTCCACTCGATCTCGGCCACGCTCGCCGCCCTCGATGGAGCCCAGATCCTGCTCGTGCCTAGCGCGTCGCCGGCCCGCGGCGCGCAGCCCGGAAGTGGAGTCCCCTCGAACCTCGGACGTTGGCATCGTCTGGCGCGCGGCGCGGCGGAAGAGCATGGGGTCGCGGTGGCCGTGTCACAGCTCACGGGCTTCGAGGGCGGAAAGGGGTTCGCGGGAGGATCGACGGTGTTCGGGCCCCGGGGCCGGCTGCTGGCCGAGGGTCCGCTGTGGGACGAGGCGGATCTCGGCGCGGGACTCGACCTCGAGGAGCTGACGGCCGCCCGGACGGACCAGCCGCTGCTCGCGGACCTGGAGCGGGCGCTCCCCCGATTGCTGCAGAGTCGTCACCTGCCGCCTGATGAAGGCGGCTTTCAGGCCGGCCAGGCGGCGGATGAGCATGCCTCCGAGGAGGACGGACCGTGGGCCGGGAGACCGCCCCGCGCAGGCCTGACCGTCGCGATGGATCCCGGCCTCGTCGCCGTGGACCCGGAGCTGGTGACCGAGTGGCTGGTGCGTTTTCTCAGAGATGAAATGCTGGAACGTCGGGGCTTCGAGCGCGCCGTGGTCGGCCTTTCCGGAGGCGTGGACTCGGCTCTCACCGCCGCCCTGTGCGCACGGGCGCTCGGACCCGAGAACGTGACCGGCTTCCTGATGCCGTATCGGACGTCGAGCCCCGAGAGCGCGGAACACGCGATGCTCGTCGCTGACGCCCTGGGGATTCAGACACGTACCGTGGACATCAGCGCGGGGGTGGATGGATACCTCGAGAACCACGAACCGGAGGCCGACTCCACCCGCAGGGGCAACGTGATGGCGCGGATGCGGATGATCGTGCTGTTCGACCAGTCGGCCAGGCTGCGCGCTCTGCCCATCGGGACGGGGAACAAATCCGAGCGGCTGCTCGGCTACTTCACCTGGCACGCCGACGACTCTCCGCCGATCAACCCGCTGGGAGACCTTTACAAGACGCAGGTGTGGGCCGTCGCCCGTCACATGGGTCTTCCCGCGGAAGTCGTGGACAAGCCGGCCACCGCCGACCTGATCCACGGGCAGACGGACGAGGACGACCTCGGCGTCTCCTATCCCGAGGCGGACCTCATCCTGCACCACCTGCTCAGCGGGCGGTCGCCCGCCTGGCTGGCGGAGGCCGGGTTCGAGCCGGCCAAGGTGGACATCGTGTTCCGGCGCCTCGAGGGCACGCACTGGAAACGGAACCTGCCCACGGTGGCCATGCTGTCCGGGACGACGATCGGAGAGTGGTACCTGCGGCCTGTGGATTACTGAGAAACGAAAAGCGGACGCCTCGACGAATCGAAGCGTCCGCTGATACCCCCTAGGGGAATCGAACCCCTGTCTCCTGGCTGAGAACCAGGTATCCTGGGCCACTAGACGAAGGGGGCCCGTCCTGCCTCGGCAGGGACGCCTATTCTACATTTTCGGGTCCTTCTGTCAACCCCGACCGCGGCATATCTTGTCGACCGCAGTGCCGTCAGGACGATAGACCACTGGACCCGGAGTCAAGGTCGTGAATTGGGAATACCTGCACCTCGTAACACACCCCTTCGCCATCGTCCTGCCCATCGTGGGCGTGGTCGTGGGACTCGTGGGGTGGATTGCGCGCAAGGATGAGCTGGAACGCTACGGACTGATATCGCTTCTGATCGCGGGTGTGGCCGCCATCCCCTCCTACATCACCGGGATTTCCACGGCCGACGATGTGGCGGCTCGCACCTTCGTGGAGCCGGGCCTGGTGCAGGACCACCGCACCTGGGCCACCTGGGCGGCGATCGGGCTCGTCACCTGCGCGATCTTCGCCGGATTCGCCATGGCCCAGCCCAAGGACCAGCGTCTGCGCCGGTTCGTGCTGATAGTCGGCGCCATCGCGGCCACCCTGGTAGGCTACTCGGCGCTCCGGGGAGGCAAGATCGTGCACGGCGAAGATGCACAGGCAGCCCAGGCAGCCGCCGCCCCGGCCATGCCTGGCGAAGCACCGGCCGCCGGGGAGGTCACGTGAGCCCGACGCTCCCGGATCTTCCGGTGCTCGTGGGCAACGGTCGCGATGAGTCACGCCCGGTGGCGCAGTCCCAGGTGACGATGACGCAGCTCATGGCCCCCCAGGACACCAACCTGATGGGAAACGTCTTCGGGGGGGTGATCCTGGCCGCGGTAGACCGGATCGCGTACGTGTGCGCCACCCGGCACGCCGGCCGCCCCTGCGTTACCGCGAGCTTCGACCAGGTGGACTTCCGTTCACCGATCCAGATCGGCGAGGTCGTGACCGTCCGCGCGTCGGTGAACACGGTGGGCCGCACCTCCATGGAGGTCGGGGTCCGCGTATCGTCGGAGCCGGTGACGGGAGGGGAGAGCCGGCATACGAACTCGTGCTATGTGACGATGGTAGCCCTCGATCCCGAGGGGCGGCCGTGCGCCGTGCCGAAACTGGAGATTCGCACCGAGGCCGAATTCCGGAGACATCGAGACGCCGAGGAGAGGCGGGAGGCGCGGCTCGAGCTGGCCGAGCGCCGACGCGTGAGAAGAGAGAGAAAGGCCGGCAGCTGAACCGCTGGCCCGACAGAAGCTACAGGAGGTTCACGAGGCCGTAGAACACGAGCGCGGCGCCACCCATGGCGACGCACTGAAGGGCGATCTGCCTGGGCGGCATCTCCGAGAGAAGCCCGAGGATGATCGCCAGTCCGATCGCCGCTGCCAGCAGTATACCCAGTACCATGATCTCTCCCATGCCGGGCGGCTCCCCGCCGCCGGGCGTCACCTATTCAGGAGGGTCCGAACCGCGCGGACCCCTCGCCTTTCGTGCTTCCTCTGCGCTGCAACTGAACAAGCTCTGTCATTCCCGCTCGCGCGGCAATCTCCTGCCCGGCGGGCGTGGCCGCCAGCCCGCCCAGGGCGGTCTCGCGGAAGCGCACGTCCATCTTCGAACCGACGTCCCCCATGACGTCCACGACCTGGTCCACGGGTATCGGAAAGTCCAGGCCGGCCAGCGCCATCTCCGCCGATGCCACGGCGTTCACAGCCGCAGACGCGTTTCGGTAGGCGCACGGAATCTCCACCAGTCCAGCCACCGGGTCACAGATCAGGCCGAGCATGCCCTGGATGGTCAGAGCCACCGCCGTGGCGACCTGGTCGTGGCTTCCGCCTTCGAGCCACGTCACCGCCGCCGAGGCCATGGCCGCCGCGCTCCCGGTCTCCGCCTGGCATCCGCCGCCGGCGCCTGCGATGGATGCCCTCTCCGCGATGATGATCCCCGTCCCCCCCGCCACCAGCATGGCATCCACCAGCCGATCTTCCGGCCACTCCCGGGCCGGAGCCAGGGTGAGTAGCACCGCCGGCACCACGCCGGCTGCCCCGGCCGTCGGCGTCGCCATAATGAGACCCATGCGGGCGTTGGTCTCCAGGGTGGCGATCGCCCGCGCCAGCATGGTGGTAAAATCGTCGCCGAGAAGCCGGGGACCGTCGGCGAGCAGCCTGCCCGAGCGACCTCCCGTGAGACCCGAGCTCGAGGCGCGAGCCTCCGCCAGCCCCTCGTCCACTGCCTGCCGCATCACCCGCAGCGCATCTCGGATCCGCTCCCGCACCGCCTCGGGCGAAGCGCCGGTCTCCTTGACCTCCAGGCGCTCCACCGTGCGCGCGAGGTCCAGCCCGCGGGCTTCGGACTCCTGGAACCAGTCGGCGAACGAGCGGATCATCGATGGACCTTCCCGGTCACGCGTTCAGCTGGTGGACGTTTCGGATCCAGTGGATCCAGGGCTGCTTCGCCAGCTCGCCGAGCACCTCGTCCGGAACGTCCTCATCCGTCTCGATCGTCATGAGAGCCCGCTCCCCGCGACCGGTACGGTCCACGCGCACCGTAGCCACGTTGAGTCCGCGCTCCGCGATGAGGCCGGAGATGCGAGCCACGGTCCCGGGAACGTCGTCCGCGACTACCACGATCGCGGGCAGGGATCCGGACAGATCCACCGCGAAGCCGTCGATCTCCCGAATCCGAATGCGGCCGCCGCCGATCGAGCATCCGGTGATCGTGATTCGCTCGTCGCCCCGAAAGACCTCGAACACCGCGCTGTTAGGGTGGGCTTCCGGGCCGAGGTCCACGGTCTCGAAGTGTACTTCGAGTCCTCGCTCGGTCGCCTCCGCCTCGGCTTCCCGGAGGCGCTCGTCGTCCGGCCGGTGCCCCAGCAAGCCACCCGTAATGGCGGTGCGGGTGCCGTGCCCCACTCCCGTCATCGCAAAACTGCCGTGCAGGCCGACGTGGGCACGCTCCGGCATGCCGCCGAGGACCGCCTGCACCACGTATCCGAGCCGGCAGGCCCCGGCCGTGTGGCTGCTGGAGGGCCCCACCATTCGGGGGCCGAGAATATCGAACAGGGTGGTCACCGGTCAGCTCGCTAGCACGGTCGCCGCATCGAACGTCGGGTGCTCCCCGACCCGCACGGACGGCGCCAGGTAGACGGGACCGTCGAAGGCACGCTCCAGCCCGTATCCCACGGCGCTCCGCACGGCCTCCCAGCCGTGAGGTGCACCTTCAGACTGCAGCGTGGTCATGCGGACCTCGTCGATCCCGCAGGGCACGATGAGGCCGAAATTGCGAAGTGGCTCGTTCGTGACGTTGAGGGCGAATCCGTGCCAGGTCACCCAGCGGCTGACGTGCACACCGATGGACGCGATCTTCCGCACGCGCCCGGAGACCCGGGCGGAATCGGACAGATCGGCCTCGTCGCCGACCCACACTCCGGTGTACCCGGGATTCCGGAATCCCCGGACGCCCAGGCCGCGAAGGGAGTCGATCAGGGTCTGCTCGAGCTGCCGGAGATACCAGTGGAGGTCCTGCCGCCAGCGGCGGAGGTCGAGGATCGGGTAGCCCACCAACTGGCCCGGGCCGTGGTACGTGACGTCGCCGCCCCGCTCCACCTCGAAGGTCTCGACACCGGCCACGTTCAGGATGTCCCTCGGGGCTACGACGTTCGAGGCGCGGGCTCCGCGGCCCAGAGTGAGGACGGGCTCGTGCTCCAGGAGAAGTACGATGTCCTCGTCCAGCCCTCCGGCGATCTTGGCGCGCGCCAGGTCCCGCTGCCACGCGAGGCCCTCCGCGTAGGGCACACGTCCCTCGACCGGTACCAGGTGGATGGCGCTCAAGTCCTCACTCCGAACGACTTCCGTTCCGCGTCAAATGTGAATCGCGCGGTCCATGGCCGCGAGCGCCGCCTCCATCACGGCCTCCGCCATGCTTGGATGAGCGTGCGCGTGCGCCGCGATCTCCTCGACCGTCGACTCGAGAGCACGAGCCATCCCGACTTCTCCGATCAGCTCGCTCACGTTGTGCCCGATCATGTGGACGCCGAGGATCTCGCCGTACTTATCGTCGGCGATGATCTTCACGAACCCCTCGTTGTGACCCGCCGTGAGCGCGCGGCCGTGCGAGGTGAGCGGATACTTGCCCACCTTCACCTCGTGACCCGCCTCCTTCGCCTCGTCCTCCGTCAGGCCGATGCTGGCGACCTCGGGATGGCAGTACCCCACGCTCGGGATGTTGTCATACCGCATGGGATGGTGCGCCACACCCGCGATCCGCTCGGCGGCCACGATTCCCTCGTGGGACCCCTTGTGAGCCAGCATGGGCTGGCCGGCCACGTCCCCGATGGCGTAGATGCCCGGGACACTGGACTGGCACCACTCGTCGATCTTGATCCACGGGCCGTCCATCTCGACGCCGAGAGATTCCAGTCCCAGGCCGTCCGTCACCGGCGCGCGACCCACCGCCATGAGAAGGATGTCCGTCTCGATCGTCTCCTCGCCCTTCTTGGACTCGACCGTCAGCCGCATCGGGCTCGACTCGCGGTCCAGCGAGACCACCTTCGTGCCGGTCCGAATCGTCATGCCCCGCTTCTTGAACGATCGAGCCAGGGTCTTTCCGACCTCCGGGTCCGACACGGGTACCAACGTGTCCAGCATCTCGACCACGGTGACGTCGACACCGAACGCGTTGAACACGTCCGCGAACTCGACGCCCACGTACCCGCCGCCGACCACCACCATGCGCTCCGGCAGATCCCTGAGAGCGAGTGCTTCCCGGCTTCCGATGACCTTGTCGCCGTCGATTTCGAATCCGGGGAACGACATCATGGTCGCGCCGGTGGCCACCACGATGTTCTCGGCTTCGACCGTCGTCGGGTCACCCTCGGCCGGCGTGACCTCGACGGTCCCCGGCCCGACGATCTTGCCCCGGCCCTCGAACAGCTCCACGCCGTTCTTCTTGAACAGGAAGCGAATGCCACCGGTGAGCTTCTCACTGATGAATCGGCTGCGGTCCACGGCGGCGTTCATGTCGTACACCACGTTCTCGGCCCGCACGCCCATCTCGTCGCCGTGCGACTTGAGGTTCTGGGCCAGGGCCGCACTCTCCAGCAGGGCTTTCGCCGGGATGCATCCCCAGTTTAGACAGGTGCCGCCCAGCCCACCTTCGTAGTTGGAGGCTTCCACGCATCCCGTCTTAAGGCCCAGCTGCGCGGCCCGAATCGCGCACACGTAGCCGGCCGGTCCAGCGCCGATCACCAGTATGTCCAGCTTCTCAGCCATAGTGTCGCCTCGTTCGTTTCGTCCCGGCACGCGGCGGTAGTGCGCCGCGACACCTGTCTAGAGCACCAGCTCCAGTGGATTCTCCAGCATCGCCTTGAACGTCTGCAGGAAGCGAGCGCCGCTGGCCCCGTCGATCACCCGGTGATCGCAGGACATGGTGACCCGCATCCTCTGCCGGACCGTGATCTCGCCATCCACGACGACCGCCTTCTCGGCCGTGCTACCCACGGCCAGGATCGCCGCTTCTGGCGGGTTGATGATCGCCGTGAACTGGTCGATGTCGAACATCCCGAGGTTGCTCACCGAGAACGTCGCTCCCTGGTACTCCTCGGGCAGCAACCGCTTCTCGCGCGCCCTCGCGATCAGCTCGGCTGCCTCTACGGAGATCGCCAACAGTCCCTTCCGGTCCGCCCCGCGAAGCACCGGCGTGATCAGACCGTCCTCGATCGCGACGGCGATTCCGATGTCCACCGAGCCGTGCCGCCGGATCGTATCGCCCTCCCACGAGGCGTTGATCTCCGGATGACGTGCAAGGGCCTCGGCCGTGACCTTCACCAGGACGTCGTTGACGCCGATCTTCCCGGCCGAGAGTCGGGCGTTCATGGACTTCCTAAGCTCCAATACACGTCCCATGTCCACTTCGATCGTGAGGAAGAAGTGGGGCACGGGACCGATCGAAGTGACGAGTCTCCGCGCGATCGCCTTGCGCATCTGGGAAGGCTCGAGCGTCTCGTCCACCAGCCTCGGCGGTCCGGCGGGCGCCATCGGTGAGGCAGAC
The DNA here is from genome assembly GCA_023554335.1 of Candidatus Benthicola marisminoris. Lineage (GTDB taxonomy): Bacteria > Gemmatimonadota > Gemmatimonadetes > Palauibacterales > Palauibacteraceae > Benthicola > Benthicola marisminoris. The sequence continues at coordinate 11,152 of JAMJQR010000131.1, read as the reverse complement.
GCCGACGCTGCGGCGGCTGGAGCGGGGGCCGCAGCCGGCGGCCCGGCTGCGATCGCCGCCTCCACATCCCGCTTGATCACGCGCCCGCCCGGCCCGGATCCCTCGATGTCCGAGACGCGCAAGCCGGCCTCGTCCGCCATGCGGCGGGCTACCGGCGATGCCTTCACCGTCCCCGTGACCGCCGACTCGCCCGCATGGCTGTGCGGGAGCTCGACTCCCGCGACGGGCTCGCTGAGCGGCGCCGGGGCCTCGGGTGCTGGGGTCACAGGAGCTGGAGCCGGCGGCGGGGCTGACGGCGCCGGCGGGTCCGGGACCTCCTCCGCCGGGACGTCCTCGGGTTCGGCGGCCGGGGTCGGCGTGCCCGATGCCGCCACTTCGGCTTCGGCCAGAAGAGCCGAGATGTCCTCGCCCTCTTCTCCGATGATCCCGATCAGAGCGCCGACCGGTACCGTCTCGCCGGCCCGCACCAGGATCTTCAGGACCACGCCGCCCCCCATGGCCTCGATGTCCATGTTGGCCTTGTCCGTCTCGATCTCCGCCAGCAGATCGCTGGCCTCGACCGTATCGCCCTCGGCGACCTTCCATTCGAGCAGCTTGCCCTCTTCCATCGTCGGGCTGAGCTGCGCCATCACGACTTTCGTTGCCATTCCTAGTCCAGGTAACAGACGTGCTTGACGGCGTTCACCACCGCGTCGGCATCAGGGACGATGAGCTTCTCGAGCGCCCGAGCGTAGTGCATGGGAACGTCGAGGCCGGAGACTCGGGCGATCGGGGCGTCCAGATAGTCGAACGCCTCGCGCTGGATGTCATCTACGACCTGTGCGCCGATCCCGGCGACAGGCCATCCCTCCTCCACCACGACGGCCCGATTCGTCTTCTTCACCGAGGCCACGTACGTGTCGAGGTCCAGCGGGCGAAGACTCCGAAGATCCACCACCTCGGCGTTCACCTCGTGTTCGGCCGACAGCTTCTCCGCCGCCTGCAGGGCGACGTGGATCATCTTCGAGTGCGCCACGATGGTGACGTCTTCTCCCGGCTTCTTGATGTCGGCCACTCCCAGGGGAACCAGATGCTCCGTGTCGGGAACTTCACCCTTCACGTTGTACAGCAGCTCGCCCTCGATGAACACGACCGGGTCCTCGTCGCGGATCGCCGTCTTGAGCAGGCCCATGGCGTCCGCCGGCGTGGCCGGAGCGCACACCTTGAGACCCGGGATGTTGGCGTACCACGGATCCGGCACCTGCGAGTGCTGCGCCGCGAGTTGGAGCGCGGATCCACCCGGGCCCCGGAACACGATCGGTATCGAGAACTGCCCGCCCGACATCTGCCGGATCTTGGCCGCGGAATTCACGATGGCATCGTACGCCAGCAGCGCGAAGTTCCACGTCATGAACTCCACGATCGGCCGCAGGCCGGCCATCGCCGCGCCCACTCCGAGCCCGGCGAAACCGTTCTCGGCGATCGGCGTATCGCGCACCCTCATCTCGCCGAACTCGTCCAGCAGTCCCTTGGACACCTTGTATGCCCCGTCGTACTCGCCGACTTCCTCGCCCATGAGGAAGACACGGTCGTCGCGGAGCATTTCCTCCCGCAGCGCCCGGTTCAGCGCTTCCCTGTAGGTGATCAGCGCCATGCGTCCCTCCGGTCGGCGCCGCCCCGGAACTCGTCGGCGTAGACGTGCGAGTAGATCTCCTCACGGCCCGGCACCGGGCTTTCCTCCGCGAATCGGGCCGAGCGCTCGACTTCCTCGATCACGTCCGCGTCGAGCGCCTTGTACTCCGCCTCGGTCAGGAGACCGGCCTCTTCCATCAGCTCCGCCAGGTGGTTGATGGCGTCATTCTTCCGCTCAGCCTGGACCTCTTCGCGGGAGCGATAGGTCCCGTGCGCCGGATCGGACATCGAGTGGCCCAGGTACCGGTAGGTGCGAGCCTCGATGAACGTCGGGCGGCCGGTCTCGCGGGCACGATCCGCCGCACGCGTCACCGCGTCGTACACCTCCAGCACGTTCATGCCGTCCACCTGCTCGGCTTTCTTGCCCTGGTAGGCGCAGGCCCGGGTGAACAGGTCGTCCACCGCCGCCACCCGATCGATGTCGGTGCCCATGCCGTAGGAATTGTTCTCCACGACGTACACGACCGGCAGCTCCCACTTCGCCACCATGTTGAACGCTTCGTGGAAGGGCCCGCCGTTGACCACCGAGTCACCGAAGAAGCAGAGAACCACCTGGTCTCCGCCCCGGTACTTGATGGCGTATCCGACTCCGGCGGCCAGGGTCAGATGCGTGCCCACGATTCCGTGGCCGCCCATGAAGTTCACGTCGCGGTCGAAAAGGTGCATCGACCCACCGGCGCCGCGGGAGGCCCCGCCGACTCGGCCGTAGAGCTCGGCCATGACGGCGTCCGCGCTGACTCCTCGAACCAGCGCCTGAGCGTGATCCCGGTAGGCGGTGAAGACGTAGTCGTCCTCGCGCAGAGCCGCGATCGCTCCCACAGCAACGGCCTCCTGCCCTATATAGAGATGGCAGAAGCCCCCGATCTTGCCCGTCTGATAGGCCTCGGCCGTCTTCTCCTCGAAGCGCCTCGACAACACCATCCAGCGAAGCATCTCCATGAGCTTCTCACGGGGGATCCCCTGCAGGTCCCCCTGCTTGATCTCGTCTTCCGTCTTCGCCAACTCGATACTCCTATCGTTGGAGTCCGGCCCGCCGCCCTGTCAGGTCAGGCGATTCCGGCTCGCGCTCTCAGCTCTTCCACCTGCTCCCGCGCGTGGTAGCTGCTCCGCACCAGCGGCCCACTCTCCACGTGCAGGAAGCCCAGGTCCTCTCCCAGCGTCTTCCAGCTCTCGAATTCCTCGGGCGACACGTACCGGTCGATCGGCAAATGCCGCTCGGACGGCCTGAGGTACTGTCCGATCGTAAGGATCTGCACGCCCGCTTCGAGCGCGTCGGTCATGAACTCCCTCACGTCATCGCCGTTCTCTCCCAGCCCGAGCATGATGCCGGTCTTGATCAACACGTCGGGGTCGAGTCCGCGAGCCGTCCGCAGCACGTCCAGAGACCGCTCGTATCGTCCGCCTGGCCGCGCCGTCTTATGCAGGCGGCGCGTGGTCTCCATGTTGTGGTTGAAGATCTCCGGTTTCGCGGCGATGACCCGGGCGATCGCATCGGGCATCCCCTGGAAGTCGGGCGTCAACACTTCGATGGAGCACTCCGGCAGGCGTCCGCGGATCTCCTCGATCACCCAGGCGAAGATTCGGGCCCCTCCGTCCGGCAGGTCGTCACGATCCACGGAAGTGATCACCACGTGGCGAAGGTTGAGCGCCTCGATCATCTCGGCCACGCGCCGCGGCTCGTCTTCGTCCAGGTCGTCGGGGCGGCCGTGCGCGATCGCGCAGTACGGGCAGTTCCGGGTGCACTGGTCTCCCATGATGAGAAACGTGGCCGTTCCGGAATCCCAGCACTCCCCGATGTTCGGGCAGTGAGCTTCCTCGCAAACGGAGTTCAGCCCGAGTGTCCGCATCAGCTGCTTGAGGTCGCGGTAGCGCTCTCCACCCGGCGCACGAACGCGCAGCCAGCGAGGCTTCTGCTCGGGCCACTGGAGCGCGGACCCGGAAGGGTTTCCGCCCGGCTGTATGATGTTCAGTCTTCGCATGTTCTCTCGGGTCCGGTCCGTCGGCGGGGACCGCCGATGACCAGTTCGCGTAAACCGGTTTCGAAGCCGGCAGAAACTACCCGCTCGCGCCGGTCAAGTCCACTTTCATCCGCCCCTCCGGTCGGCGTTGCCGCAGGAAGGAGCGTCGATTATTCTGCTGGCCGAAGTTGGAGACATTGGTACGGGCGGAGGGCCTGAAGGGTCCTTTCGCAGTCGATTGCCAGCGAACCTGCAGAGGAGCCATGACCTACATCATCGCTCAGCCTTGTCTCGAGGTGAAGGACGCGTCCTGCGTCGACGTCTGCCCCGTGGACTGCATCTACGAGGGCGAGGACCAGTTCTACATTCACCCCGAGGAGTGCATCGACTGCGGCGCGTGCGTCCCGGAGTGCCCGGTCGAGGCCATCTTCCCCGACGACGAAGTACCCGACCAGTGGGCGCAGTTCATCGAGAAGAACTACGTGCACTTCGAAGTTCCGCTTCCCTGACGGGAACACGCGAGCCCCCTCCCGGGTTCTCCCGGTCGGGGTCCCGGAGTCGGATTGGCGCCCGTGCTGAGCGGGCGCCTCTTTTTTGTTGATGGAGCCCCGGCCGTCTCCTATATTCGCGCCGCCCCGCCCCGGTCGAGACCGGCGGGTCCGAGGTTCGAAGAACAAACATGCAAACGACTTCACGGAGAAGTGCAGCGATGATCAGGCGCCGCATTCTCGGGTTGGCGTTCGCCGGAGCCCTGCTGCCGGCGTCCCTTCCCGCGCAGCAGATGACCGTCTCGATGGTGGAGGAAATGGAGTTGATCGCCCCCGAGCTCCCCGCGGGCGGCGAGCTGGTGCGCGTGGACAACCACCCGGAGGACCGGGCGGTCGACTTCGTGATCGGACCGCTGGACCTTCCAGCGAACATGGGCCACCTCCGACTTCCCATCCAGCTGGCCCGGATGCCGGTGGACGGCTGGCTGCACGGCTTCGAAGTGACGATGGAGGACGGCCAGGGCGAGGCCCTGCCGATGGACCTCCTTCACCACGTGAACTTCATCGACCCGGACAAGCGCGACGTGTTCTCCCCGATCGCGCGCCGCGTCCTCGCAGCGGGCCGCGAGACAAGCCGGAAGAAGCTGCCGGCCCTGCTGGGATACCCCATTCAGGACGGCGACCGGCTGATCATCTCATCCATGTTCGCCAATCCTGTCGGCGAGAACTTTCCCGAGGCCTACCTGCGCGTGCGTCTCTTCTACAGCCTCGAAGAGGACGGCTTCATGCAGCCGCGCGACGTCTACCCGTTCTACCTCGACGTGATGGGTCCGGTGGGAGCCAAGGACTTCCCCGTTCCGCCGGGGAAGACGGTGCACGCCTACGAAGCCAGCCCGGTCATCGAGGGACGCATCCTCGGAATCGGCGGGCATCTGCACGACTACGCCACGGTGCTGCGCCTGGAAGACGTCACCGCGGGAGAGGTGATCTGGGAAGCCGAGCCCGAGTACGACGAGGACGGACGGCTGACCGGCGTCTCGGAGAGCCGCCTGTGGATGTCGGGAGGCGTGAAAGTGTCCCCGGATCACGTCTACCGGATCTATGTGGAATACGAGAACCCGATGTCGCACCCGACCCCGGACGGCGGGATGGGCGAGATCGGCGGCGTGATCTGGGCCTCGAAAGACGTGTCCTGGCCTGAGTTCAAGCGGGACGACCCCATCTACGTGGCCGATCTGATCAACACGCTGGAGGCGCCGGAGAAGGCGGGCGGGCACGGGCACGGCTCGCACGGCACGGACATGGCGGGCACGGACCACGGCGAGATGCATCACGGCCAGATGGACCATGGGTCGATGTCGACGGAGTCGGCGGCCGAGGAGGAAGCTGGCCAAGCTCCCTCCCACTCCCACGACGGGATGTAGCTACGGGTTCACGATCGTCGAGCGTCGCCGGGGCGCCTCCTCCCAGTGGGCGTCCCGGACTTCCGGCCGGTACAGAGGCGTGATCGCCGGCAGGCTCTCGATCCCCGTCATGTGGTCGGTGACGCGCACGGCCAGCAGATAGGCTCCGGGCGGAGAGTCTCCGAGTTCGATGCGGAGATGGTGGCGGCCGACGCCCAGGCCGCCGGCGTCCGTGTCTGCCACGGAGCGGAATCGCACCGCGAACGCCACGCGCTCCTCCCCGAGATCGAACGCCAGGTCCGCCGCCGATTCCGGCACGACGCGTACTTCCACGTCGTAGGTCGTTCCCGGCCGGATGCCGTAGACCTCGAAGTACGTGTGCGCCGTCCCCCGGGCTGAGACGACGTGCGTGGGCCCCACCCTCAAAAACGAACGACCGTCCCGGGACCAGGTCCCCCCCGAGTCCGCCGCCACGGCGATGTCACTGAGCGACGGAATGCCGAACTGCCGGGGGGAGACCGTAACCGTGTCCAGCACCCAGTTCCCCAACCGCCCGCGCTCGCTGCCTTCGTCGCGCAGCACGAGCGTATACGGATAGGAATGGGGCTCGAGCACCAGGTTCACGCGGATGGGCACACCGTCGTCCGCAGCGAGGAGGTCCTGCACCACCGGCCGGCTCGCGGCTCGAACGTGGTTCAATCCGTCTGGCCCGAGGTAGGCCAGGTCGGCGCGCAACGCATACGACACCGGGCGCCCGGGCCCGGGGTCGGCGTCTCCAGCGCCGGTGGCCGTCAGATCTCCCGCGCGACTGGTAGCCAGCCACCAGACCTCGGATCGATCCGTGCCCTCCTCCCGGAAGCGCAGAGTCTCGTAGGCGAATTCGATCCCGGCCGTCAGGTCAGGCGCATCCGGTATCCCGGACACCGCATACCGCGCGTCCTCTTCGTTGATCTCGCGCTCCCAGGCGAGGAAGCCCTGGAAACCGGGGTTGAACCGATCGCCTGCTGCCCGCATCCGGGAGTCCATGTTGCGGTAGCGCGAATCCTCGTAGAGGAAATCCAGCACCCGGCGGGACTGATACAGGTAGGCCAGCCTGCCTCCGCCAATGCCCATGAGCTCGCTGGGCATGGTGAATCCGCTGGCGTGCGCCAGGTTCTCCAGCAGCCGGTAGTCGCCGAGCGCTCGCAGGCCCGTCTTCGAGACCGGCGAGAAGTGGAACACCCGAGGCCCTTCCGGCCGGTAGTAGGCCCACGTCTCGTTCAGGTCCATGAACGGCTCGACCGTCGCGAGCGGCGGGCCCATGCGCAGGTACACGAGTCCGCGGTCGTCGATCTCCAGGCTGTCGGCCCGCCCGAGATGATCGGTGAGATCGCGGGTCAGGCGCGGAGTCCGCAGGTAGTAGAGGCCGCGCACCTCGTGCAGGCGGCCGTAGTGCACCTGGAGGCGCTCCGCGGGGCTGACCGCCATGCGGAAAGCCCGTTCGTCCAGTAGACGCCGGACCCAGGCGCATGCCTCCGGACCGGGATCCGCGAGCGACGCCCACGCCTCTTGCTCCTCCGGTGTCGTGAGGCCGCGCAGGTCCTCCCACATGGCGGCGCGGGTATCGGCATCCATCGCCTCGCACGCGTCCTCGAACGCGGCGGCTCCCTCCTCGCGCCGCTCCTCGTAGGTTCCAGGAATCCCGGGCCCCGACTCGGGGGCCTGGAGGAGAATGCGCGCCTGCTCGAGGCGCACCCGGGGGCGGACCGCGCCAGCGGAATCCGAGATGGCCGGCAGGGCCTCGAGCGCTGCCCGGTACTGGCGGGCGCGGCGCCACAGCATCGAGACGGCCAGCGAGTCGGAGACGGAGCGAGGTCCGCCTTCGCGGTCCCATTTCTGGAGATCCTCCCGAACGTCCCTGATGTCCGGGTGATCGCGGTACAGGGAGAGGGCCGAGCGGACGTGACGGGGCACCGTGTCCGCGGCCGCGGGGGCTGCCTCCACGGCCGTCGCGGGTGGGTGGTCCCACGACGCCGGAAGCAGCACGAACAGCAGTGAGACGGCCAGTGTTGGCATGCGGTTCATGGGTCCTCCGTCACATCTCCCCGATGCCCCACTGGTGGTCGAGGGCCTGGAGCAGCGCGTCCGGATCTCTGCCCTCCTCCGCTACTGGAGCGAGGATCTCCGCAGCTGCTGCCTCGCGGCCGTCCTGCCTCAGCAGGGAGCCCAGCATGAGCCGCGCGGCCAGGTACGAAGGCCTCAGTTCGAGGGCGGCACGTGCCGCCGCCTCTGCGTCCGCCCGCTGACCGAGCGCCTTGAGGGCCACCGCTTCCCCATACCGGGCGGGCACCCACGTGGGCTCCTCCTCGAGGGCGGCACGAAATCGCTTCAGGGCATCGCCCGGCTGGCCCTGGTGCAGGTCGCACACCCCGAGGTTCGCCTGCGCCGCCGCCACGTATGGATACGAGCGGCCCAGGTTGAAGTACGGTTGAACGCGCCGGAAGTTCGGTTCCCGCGCCACCTGGAACAGGAAGGCCTCGAACTCCGAGCGAGCTTCGCCGGCATCGCCTCGCTTGAGCCGCTTCAGGCCCCGCCGGAAGCGGCGCGTCTTCCAGTGCCACCACCGACCCGGGAGGAACAGCAGGAATAGGAAGAGAATCAGGACCCAGCCGGCGGGACGCACCAGCAGCAGGACCAACAGCAGGAACAGCGCGGCGATCAGAGCTGGAGCGACCAAGGGTTCGCGGGCACCTCTCTAGCGCGTAGAATGTTTGCCGTGATTCGATTCCACTACCATACTGCCGCGCGCGACATCCCGCGCCTGGACGTGAAGAAGGGCGACACCCTGGTGCACGCCTACAGCGACACGTCCATCGAGGAATTGATCGAGTGGGGGCGTTCGCACGGGCTCAAGCCGGAGTGGATCGACGACCGCAACGCCCTCCCCCACTACGACCTGTTCGGCGAAGGTGTGGGCCTCGCGGGCCCCGGGGTCACTCGGGCGGAGCTCGTCGCGGACCTCAGGGAATGGCGCAGTAGGCGCTAGACGACGGGCCCGCTAGTACGCCTTGAGTTCTTCCAATGCCTCCGCGATGTCCGGCACCTGCGGGAGAATCTCCGCCTCGAGCTGCGGAGCGTAGCCCACGAACGTGTCCGTTGCGGCCAGCCTGCGCACCGGAGCGTCGAGCCACTCGAATAGCTCGTCCGCGATACGGGCCGAGAGCTCTGCGCCCCAGCCCCACGACTTCGAGTCCTCGTAGGCGACGAGAACGCGGTTGGTGCGCTTCACCGACCCGGCGATCGCCTCCATGTCGAGCGGGTTCAGCGTACGGAGGTCCAGGAGATCCGCGGCGATGGGGCGGCCTTCGCGCTCGAGTGCCCGCAGGGCCTTTCGCGTCCGCTCAACCAGAGCCCCGTACGTCACGACCGTAATCTCGTCGCCTTCCTCGACGAGATTCGCGCGCCCGAAGGGAATCATGTACCCCGGCCCCGGATAGCGTCCCTTGTTGTAGGTCTGCCGGTACAGGTGCTTGTGCTCCAGGAAGAGCACCGGATCGTCGCAGCGGATCGAGGTGCGCAGCAGGCCGTTCGCGTCCTCGGCATTCGACGGGCAGACCACATGCATGCCCGGCGTGTGCGTGAACAAAGAAGCGCCGGTCTGGGAGTGGTACATGGCTCCGCCGGAGAGATACCCGCCGTAGGTGGTGCGCACGACGAGCGGCGCCTTGAAGTTGCCCCCCGATCGCCACCGCATCGTGGCGACCTCGTTCCGGAGCTGGTGAAAGGCGGGCCAGATGTAGTCGAAGAACTGGATCTCGACCACCGGCTTCATCCCGCGAAGCGCCATGCCGACCGCACGTCCGACGATGTTCGCCTCCGCCAGGGGAGAATTGAACACGCGATCCGATCCGAATTCGCGCTGCAAGCCCCAGGTGACCTTGAATACGCCGCCCTTTCCCTTCACATCGTCCAGGTTCTCTTCGCGGGACACGTCGGCCACGTCCTGGCCGAACACGACCACCCTGGGGTCGCGGCGCATCTCGTCTCGCATACACGCGTTGAGGAGGTCCACCACGGTGGTGGGCTCTCCCTCGAACGCGGGCTCCGCCGAGAAATCGTCCGAGGTCGTGTCCACGGTCGGCGAGAACACGTGGTCGTACACCGTGTCCGCTCCCGGCTGCGCCTGTTCCACGGCCCGCTCGCTGGCCTCGATGACGTCGGTGTCCACCTCCTCCCGGATGGCCTCGAGCTCCTGCTCGGTCGCGATGCCCGTACTCACGAGGAAAGCGGCCATGTTGGTGATCGGGTCGCGCGCTTCCTCGTCCTCGCGCTCCGAGTCCGGCTTGTACATGCGCTCGTCGTCCGACATCGAGTGGCTGTAGGGCCGGGTGACGTGGGCGTGGACGAGGGCTGGGCCCCGGCGCGACCGGCAATGCTCCGCCGCTCGGCGCATCGCGCCGTAGGAAGCGATCGGATTGGTGCCGTCCACCTCGATCACCAGGAGGTCCGGGAAGCCGGACACCAGCTTCGAGATGCTTCCGCCGGCCGTGTTCACCTCCACCGGAACCGAGATCGCGTACCCGTTGTCTTCCACGAGATAGATGACGGGCAACTTGAGATTGCAGGCCGAGTTCAGTGACTCCCAGAACTCGCCCTCGGACGTGGTCCCGTCTCCCGTCGTGGCGAGAACCACTTCGTCGTCGTGGAAGGCCACCTCGTCTCCGGAGAGGCCCAGGCGCTGCGCGCGAACCGCGGCCTCGGCGCAGCCGACGGCCTGGAGAAACTGGGTTCCGGTGGGGCTGGAGACCGACACCAGGTTGTGGTCCTTGTGGCCCCAGTGGGACGGCATCTGTCGCCCGCCACTGGCCGGATCGTCCGCCGCGCCGACGCCCTCGAGGAACATCTCGTAGGGAGTCACGCCCAGTTGCAGCGCCAGCGCCCGGTCCCGGTAGTACGTGAAGAACCAGTCGTAGGCCGGGCGCAGGGCCATACCTGCCGCCACGCCAATCGCCTCGTGCCCCGCGCCGCTGATCTGGAAGAAGATCTTCTGCTGCCTCTTCAAGAGCAGCTCGCGGTCGTCGATGCGCCGCGACAGATACATCGTGCGGTACATGGACAGGAGGTCCTCGGGTTGCAGCCCCTGCGGCTCGGACTCGGGAACCTGGTCTTCCACGTGCTCCATCGGTGTCGCCATTCACACCTTCCACGACGTCGGGGCGCCGGTCGCTACGGGGTCATCGGATGCCGGCGGGCATGTCCGGATCCGGTTTCGAGTTCGAGCCTTCAAACATAGCGAGTGGACCGGAGCCATTCCAATTCGGCCGACGTTCTGACCCGCATGCTTGACAGATGGGGACCCGGCCGGCGACTTTCCGGTGAGATTTAGACGGCACTAAATTTTCGCAGGACGTGTATATGACGCGGCGTAGCTGCCTTCCCGCCGCCCTGGCCGGCGCGTTCCTGATCGCGTCTCCGGTGCGCGGATGGGCTCAGGAAGACGACCCCATGATCACGGATCGCCCCGACTTCACCGAGAGCGCGTCGACGGTGGCCCCGGGCCGATTCCAGTTCGAGCTGGGCTACACGTTCACGCGCTCCGGGTCCGAGAACCGTCACAACTTCGGTGAGCTTCTGGTCCGCCTGGGCATCCTCT
>JAMJQR010000130.1 GCA_023554335.1 Candidatus Benthicola marisminoris | reverse complement strand
CGGAAACCGCCTCTCCTTCCTGGATCGCTACCTGACCCTGTGGATCTTCGTCGCTATGGCGGCAGGCGTGGGCATCGGGTACGTGTGGCCCGAGGCGATACGGGCGCTCAACGAGGCGACCCAGGTCGGCACGACCTCCCTCCCGATCGCCATCGGCCTGATCCTCATGATGTATCCGCCCCTGGCCAAGGTGAGGTACGAAGAGCTGGGCGACGTCTTCCGCAACGGGAAGGTGCTCGGGCTGTCCCTGGTGCAGAACTGGGTGATCGGCCCCGTGCTCATGTTCGCGCTCGCCGTCCTGTTCCTGCGCGATTACCCGGAGCTCATGGTCGGGGTGATCCTGATCGGCCTGGCCCGGTGCATCGCCATGGTCATCGTGTGGAACGACCTGGCCGACGGGGACCCCGAGTACGCCGCGGGCCTGGTGGCGTTCAACTCGATCTTCCAGGTGCTGTTCTTCAGCGTCTATGCGTACGTGTTCATCACGGTGATCCCCGGGTGGCTGGGTCTCGAGGGTGCCGTCGTCGACATCACGATGGGCGAGATCGCCAAGAGCGTGTTCATCTACCTCGGAATTCCGTTCATCGCCGGCTTCCTGACCCGCGCCATTCTCATCCGAGTCAAGGACAAGACCTGGTATCACGAGCGCTTCGTCCCGAAGATCAGCCCGATCACGCTCCTCGCGCTCCTGTTCACGATCGTGGTGATGTTCTCCATCCAGGGCCGCGCGATCATCGGACAGCCGATGGGCGTGGTGCGGGTTGCCGTGCCGCTCCTGATCTACTTCGTCGCCATGTTCACGATCACGTTCTTCATGAGCCGGCGCGTGGGAGCTGACTACCCGCAGACGGCCACGCTCTCTTTCACGGCCGCGTCGAACAACTTCGAGCTCGCGATCGCAGTGGCCGTGGCCACGTTCGGAATCGCGCACGGTGCGGCCTTCGCGGCAGTGATCGGCCCCCTGGTGGAGGTCCCGGTGCTCATCGCGCTGGTGAACGTCGCCCTGGCGTGGCGGAAGAAGTACTTCCCTGAGGCAGAGGCCGAGATCGCCGGTGTCAGCAATTGTGCGGTGCCGGCCGGGGTCGGTCCGGGAACGGGGGAGGCGTGAGCCCATTGATCGAAGTACAGGTCACGCCGGATTGCCCGCACGCGGGCGGAGCGATCGAGTGCGTGCGACTCGCAGCGGCCCGGCTCGCGCCTGAGTCCGAAGTGCGCGTAACTCAGGTCCGCGACGCAGGCGAAGCTGATGTGCTCGGTTTCCCTGGCTCCCCGACGATCCGTGTCGACGGGCTGGATCTCGAGGGGCTGGATGTCGGTCCCTCGGCCTTCGCCTGCCGCCGGTATGAAGAAGGCTCGGGCGTACCACCGACCTGGCTGGTCGAGGCAGGTCTACTCCGAGCCCTCGCTCCCCGTCACGTGCTCTTCCTGTGCGTCGCCAACAGCGCGCGCAGCCAGATGGCGGAGGGTGTCGGCAGGAGCCTGGCCGGCCCGGCCGTGCGGGTGTCGTCCGCCGGATCCGAGCCTTCCCGTGTCCGGCCACAGGCCGTGAAGGTTCTGTCCGAGATCGGCATCGATGCTACGGGTCACCGGTCCAAGAGCTTCGACGATTTCCATGACGCCGGGGTGGACTGCGTGATTACCTTGTGCGCAGAAGAGAACTGCCCGGTGTGGCTGGGCGACGCCGTCAGGGTGCACTGGGCTCTGCCGGACCCCGCGGCGGCCACGGGATCGTACGAAGAGGTGTTGGACGCGTTCCGGGCCGTGAGGGACGAGCTGGTAAAGAGACTCGCAGTCGTGTTCGGTGATGGCACCGCCGAGGATCAGCAGGCGAACCAGGGAGAGCCACAAATGGTCGTAGATCTGAAAATCGTCGGAATGAGCTGCGAGCACTGCAGCGGCCGGGTCGAGAAGGCGTTGGGAGCCGTGGCCGGGGTGGAGTCGGTGGACGTCACGCTCGAGCCGGGCTCGGCCGCCGTGACGGGTCAGGATATCGAGGTGGAGGATCTCGTGGAGGCCGTGGACCGGGTCGGCTTCACGGCGACCGTGGAATAGGCCCCTTCTCCTCTCCCTCGCGCTTGAACCACAGGAAGAACTGGATCGTGATTGCGGTCCACAGCACGATTCCGCCTCCCACCTTCATCATCAGGCCCGCCAGCTGCTGATCCTGCCGGGGACCCAGTACCCCGACCGGTGGAGCCAGCTCGTAGATCCCGTAGAAGGGTAGTTCCCCGAACGTCAGGAACGCGTAGGGCAGCGTATTCACGACGGTGGCGAGGAACAGGTAGCCCATCTTCAGCGGGTATTTGAAGCGGGGCCGGGCGGGCGTCGGCGCGACGACCGGCCACCAGAAGATCAGGCCCGCGGCCAGCCACAGGGCGTCGATGACGAATGAGCCGAGCGGCGTGACCATCAGGCGGTCCACCACCGACGGCGTGTGCGTGTAGAGCAGGACGAACTGAAAGATGGCCAGGGCGATCAGGGGGTGCGTCAGGAAGCGGAGAACCCGCTGCGCGCCTGTGCGACGGGCGAGGGCATGCCACGCGCTGGCCGGCACCCCGAGGAGCAGCAGGGGCGGCGCGACCAGCCCGGTCAGCAGATACTGAAGCATGTGCGCGGAGGCCAGGTAGCCGGCGAGCGCCCCCACCGGCCAGTCCAGCGCCATCCAGAGCACCAGCACCCCGCCCACCCACGACCGAAGGCCCCTCCGCTCGCGGGCCGGATCCGAGGCGTCGGCCAACGAGGACGTTGACCTTCGCATCCAAGCGCGAAGGCCGAACAGAAGGATGACCAGAACCCAGACACCAGGGAACGGCCGGGGACTCCAGGTCCACGCGGCCGTCTGTGCGGAGCACCACCATTGCAGACCGTTCACGGACCGAGCAACCGCGGAAGATCGTGCTTCCAGTCCGCCTGCCGCGTGCCAAACGGGTAGATCACGCGGTCCTCCGACCCGGGAGGGAAAGCGATCACCTGCGAGGCATGCCCTACTGGATAGTCCGGACCGGCGGCGGTGTCGCGGATGGCCGCGGGCAGCATCAGACCCATCATGATGCTGTCGACGGCCGCTTCGCTCCCGCGCAGGCCCACGAACTCCGGATCGAAGTTCCCGAGCCAGTCGCGCAGTCTCTCGGGCGTGTCACGGTTCGGATCCGCCGTGACGAAGACGACCGCCATGCGGCGCTGCTGCTCAACGCTGAGATCGCGTTTCACGGCAGCCAGGCTGGCCATGTGGACGGGGCAGATGTCAGGGCAGTAGGTGTAGCCGAAGAACAGCAGCGCCAGCTTTCCCTCGGTCTCGGCGCGGAAGTCGTACATCTCCCCACGCATGTCCTCGAGGACGAAATCGGGTCGCGGCCCGGCGTCGGACATCAGGATTCCGCGATAGCCGGTGGACCGCGCTCGGGCCTCCGCTTC
>JAMJQR010000129.1 GCA_023554335.1 Candidatus Benthicola marisminoris | reverse complement strand
GACGTAGGTGTAGCGTGCGAACCGTGGCTCCGTGAGGGCGGCCAGCGTCCATCTCTCCCGCCACCCCGCTTCCGGCCGCGGGGGAATCCTGGCGCGGGCCCTCTCCAGGAGGTGTCCGAAGGGCACCCCCGCGGGGCACACCGACTCACACGCCCGGCACCCGAGGCACCTGCCCAGGTGGATCGAAAAAGCCCCCGACGGGTCCACCCGGCCCTCGGCCTCGGCTCGCATCAGATACAGCCTTCCGCGAGGCGAGTCGTTCTCTTCCCTGAGGATGTCCCAGGTGGGGCAGACGGGCACGCAGAACCCGCAGTGCACGCACGCCGCGAGGAGTTCATCCGTCACCCCCGAGTCGATGACGGCGTCGGTCACGACGACTCGTCCGCGGGCGGCGGTGCGGGATCGGACGAGGAATGGTCGTGGATGATCTTCCAGCCGCCGCTCGTGTGCCGGAGCACCAGCGTGAACGGTCCTGACCCCGTGATCTCGCCTCCGCGATGGAGGACCCAGCGTGCCGTCGCGATGGCCTCGATCGCAGCCAGCCGGCGTACCCGGACGTCCTCGAACCTCAGGCTGTCCCTCTGAGACCCCGGCTCGAAGAGAGGCGCGTACCGGTCCCGAATGGCCTCGTAGCCTACCAGAAGGCCGCCGCCTCCGATGTACGTTGTTCCCGGGGACTCCACGTAGTCGTCCATGAAGCCGTCCAGGCGTCCTTCGTTCCATGCGACCGCGGACTCTGCGAGCATGTTCTCGACCGCGGATTGCACGTCTGAGTCCGAATCCGTCTCCACTTCGAAGCTGCAGCCGTGGGCCGCGATGCAGAACAGAGCCAGGGACAGCAGGCGGGGTCGAATTCGGGCCGCGCGTTCGGTGATGACTCTCATACGGGATCCTCCGCCAGGAATCGCTGGAAGTGGTTCACGGTCCCCAAAACCGCCTCATCGAGACGCGAATTGCTGCCTGGAAACGGGTGCGACGCATCCATGGTGTGGCCCGCGCCCTCGATGATGGCCAGATGCGAGCCAGGCGCCGCTGCATGGAGAGCATACGCCTCCCGGACCGGGACCGCCTCGTCGGCCGTACCGTGCACGATCAGCAGCATCGGCCCCAGAGTCGCTGCTCCGGCTTCCATGTCGAGGGCCTCCCGGTTCGCCCGCAGGTCGTCCAGCACATCACGGTACAGGGGAAGGCGCTGACCCGTCCGCGCATTGAGGATCTGCATCACGCCGTCTCGCTCCAGGCCCTCCGCGAAATGATCCTCGTACCGGAATACCGAACCGATACCCGCCCAGGTGACCACCGCACGGACCTCGGGCCGCGCGGCGCCCGCCAGGATGGCCGCAGCGGCGCCCCGGCTGTGGCCGATCAATCCCACACGTCCAGGTGGATCGAAAGAAACCTCCCCGAGGCGCCCCCTCTCGAGCCCATCCAGAATCCGGCCGAGATCTGCCAGCTCACGGGAGAACGTGTTGCGAGCGAACCCCTCCAGATCCGTGAAGGTCTCGAGATCAGGTCCGATACCCGAGCCCGAGAAGTTGAAGGACACCACCAGCGCGCCGGTGCGTTGGGCAAGGCGATCGGCAAGGTACGGGAAGAAGCCCCAGTTCTTGAAGCCCTTGAAGCCGTGGCAGACCACGATCGCGCGATCGGTGACCGAGTCGGGCCTCCGCACATCCCCCCGGAGGATGCCGATTTCGGCCCCGGGAACCTCGAACGCGAACCGGCGCCAGCTCTCTGCGGGGCCTTCCTCAGGCGACATGGTCCGAGATGTTGATCCCGTAGCGGGCCGGATCCGTAGAGCGAGCGATCGAACGACTATAACGACCCGTGTCCGGGTCCATCTCGGTGAGGTCTCGTATGGGCCCGTTGCCCACCCGCTCTCCGTCCGCGTTCGCGATGATCCGCACGAGAGGCCGGCTGAGCGCCTTGGGGTTGGGGTTTGGAGCGACCACCACGCCCATCTCGCCCGTGTCCAGGATGACGAGCGTCGCCACCGGGAAGATCCCCATCATGTTCACGAACGCGCGCGTGATGACCGGATCGTACGCGCCCGCCTCCGCTTCCCGCAGCTGTCGGATCGCCTCATCGGGCGAACACGGGAGGAACTGCTTGCTGTAATTGGAGATTGCGGCGTCGTACGCTTCCGTCAGGGCGATGATCCTCGCGAACAGGCCCTGCCTTCGTCGCCGGATCACCCTGGGATAACCGGACAGGTCGGGCTTCATGTGATGCTCGTAGACCGCAAGCATGCCGCGGTATGGCAGTTCTTCGAATCCTTCCGCGTTGAACAGCATCAACAGACCGAAATCCGGATGCTGGCTGACCAGTCTCCATTCCTCGTCGTTGAGCCAGCCCATTTTGTTCAGCACGGCAGGCGGAATCAGCACCTTCCCGATGTCATGGAACAGCGCTGCGAAACCAAGCTCGAACAACTGCTCCCGGTTCAACCCCAGGTAGTCGCCGAGGGCCACGGAGAGGATGGACACGTTCACCGAGTGGACGTAGGAGTGGTCATCGAAGTCCCGCAGGGTGAGCATGCCCAGCATGGTCGCCGGCTCCTGAAGAACCTGGTCCACCACGGTCAGCACCGCGCGCTCCGCGCGGCGGGCTCCGATGGCCTTTCCGAGGACCAGTCCCTCCATGGTCTCCCGCGCCACCTTCACCGAGCGACTGTACGTGCGCCGCGCCGCTTCGGTCGTCTTCTCCGCGTCGCTTCCCTCGAACATGGGGGCGGGCGGACCGACGCTGATTCGACTGATACCCGCCGCTTCCATTCGGTCCAGCAGGGCCTCGAGCGGAGGCTGGCCGGGAGACGGCTCCGCGGCGAGCATCGCGAGGGCCTTCTGCCAGTCCTCGGCGTCGGCTTTGGGGTCCACCTCCAGCCGGCCCACTCCGTGGCCCCGCAACAACTCACGGAAAGCGGCGAGCGTTGCGTAGTCCTGCAGGTCGAGCCGCACCTGCAGGTCGTTGACGAACATGTAGCTGCCGGCGACCCATACGCTGAGTCCGCCTTCTTGCTTCAGGATCTGATCGGCGACGTTCTTGACTTCGGCCAGCGCATGGCGGACGACGTCGTTCTCGGCGGGATAGAGCTGGAGCGCACGGACCGCGCCGTACATGGCCGCCAATATCCCGGTGCTCGTGGTCTGGGGTTCCGTCATGATGCCCCCTCCCGATCCGCCGCCTCTCCGGGCTCAGAGTCCAGGTTCAGGTCGACAGGGTCCTGGACCGGATGCATCGGTGGTTCACCCCCGGCCGCCATCAGGCGCTCGTCGGAGTCGGTGTCGATGTAGCGCAGGGCGACGCGCACGGCTCCCTTGACCGTTGCGGTCTTGTCACCGGCCGCCTTCTCCAGCGCCTTCCTGGCTCCCGGAGTGCCGACCACGCCGAGCGCGCGCGCGGCGCAACCGCGCAGGGTGGACGGGTGCCTTCCTCCCCACCATTTCCTCCCGTTCAGCAGTTTCGCCAGCAGGGGGACGGAAGCGTCTCTCTCGATCGCCGCATACGCCCTGAGGAACGCCATCTGTTCGCCCTGGTCGCGGTCGCCGAGCTTCGAGGAGATGATGCCCGCGAGAAGCGATCCCGCACCCTCCGGACGGACGGCGGCTATGGCGTTGACGGCGGCCATCCGGATGTCCTTTCCGGAATCCGAGAGAGCCGTGGTGAGAGCTTCGGCGCCGACGTCCGAGCCGAGTATCGCCAGGGCCTCGATTGCGGCCTGGCGCGTGATGTCCTCCGGCCTCCTGGAGAGCTCGATCAGATACGGCTCTGCATCCGTGAGTCCCAGGCGTCCGACAATCCGGGCGGCCTCCGCAGCGAGCATCGGGTCTTCGGCGGACAGGAGGTCCACGACGTAACCGGGATTGGAGCTGACCAGCCGGTCCAGCGCATCCGCCAGTCGGTCTCGCGTCTGGCGATTCGGGACCGCGGGGATTGCGCGCACCAGAGTAGGTATCGCCTCCGCCTGCAGCGCCCCCACGAGAGCTGAGAGCTCAGCAGCTCCCGGAGAATCTTCCGCCGTGTCGGCCACGCTGACCATCTCTGCCATCGCCTCGCTCATGTCCCGGAGCAGGGCCGTTACGAGCTCCTGGGTCTCGTTCTCGCCCGTCTTGTTGGCCAGGAGCTGAAGCTCGGTGACGATCAACGCCACGTTGGAGAAGTCCAGATCCTGCAAGAGGCGAGGTAGGAATTCCCTCAGGATGTCCACGACCTGCCGACGCCTCTCCTGGTCCCGCATTTCGAACTGGTCCAACAGGGCCAGGGTCACGTCATGCACGACGGGACGTGCCCACTCCGCCTCCATTTCCCGCTTCAGGTACAGGAGGTCCGGTTCGGCGAGCCGAATGTCCGAGTAGGTGGCGGTCTCCTCCTCGGTGACTTCACCGGCCTCCAGGACGGATTCGATCTCCTCCATGTCTTCCAGAGTCTCGCCAGCCCCGGCGTTTCGATCAGGAGTGGGCAGGTCGCCGACTTCCTCGTCGGAAGCATCGACGTACTCCATCCGAATGGAGTTGAAGTCACGGTGCCACAGCGTTGCCAGCAGGTCTTCGTCATGTGACTGGCGGGTGCGAGCCAGGATATCGATGAACTCCTCCAGCTCACCCTCCTCCACCCCGGGAAGCAGCGCGAGCGACCGAACTCCGTCCTTGAAGAAACGAAACGCGAAATTGTCCGGCCCCAGCGGCTTGGCGTACACCTCATGATCGCGCCAGAGCAACCGTCCCTCGTCGATGATGAGGGGTAGATCCGGAACCTCGTCCCAGACCTTCGCGACCTTGTCGTTCAACTCACCCTGGAAACGGTCGATCAACGGGTTGCCGGCTACGTAGGTCTGGCGGGCCCGGGCGGCCTTCAGCAGGGCGTTGATCGTCTCTTCGACCAGCGCCGTGACGGCGTCATCGGTGTCGGGCGCGGAACCAGGCTCCAGGTCGGCAGGCGTCGGGTCAGTCAAGATTCGCTCGTGTCTCGATCGGTTGCGGAGGGCGAGGGGCGTTCCCGTTCTCGTTGGGGCAGCCATCGGTCTTCCGGCCGGCCCGCCCGCTGATTGACGGCGCGAGCAAGCGTGAAGAGCAGGTCCGACAGACGATTGATGTACGGTATCACGGCAACGCTCAGGGCCGGGTCCCCCTCGACCAGGGACGCGGCTTCCCGCTCCGCCCTGCGGCAGACGGTGCGGGCGACGTGTAGCTGAGCTCCCGCCGCGCACCCGCCGGGCAATACGAAGGCATCCAGTGGAGCAAGTTCCGCGTCCAGGCTATCGATCCACGCCTCCAGTTCGGCGATCCGCTCTTCGGAAAGGGCAGGAATCGTACCGCGCTCGATCTCACGCTCGGGCCGAGCGGCCGCGAGTCGCGAGCCGAGCACGAACAGGTCTTCCTGCACGGCGCGAAGGTTCTCCATCCCGAGGGTCGCCTGCGGATCGAAGGCCAATGCGAGGCCCAGTGAGGCGTTCAATTCGTCGAGCGTTCCGTAGGCGGCCACGCGGGCGTCGTGCTTGGGAACGTCCAGTCCGCCGAACAGCTTCGTGCGGCCGCCGTCGCCCTTTCGTGTGTATATCTTCACGGAGCAGAAACCTTTTCCGTTTGGAGGCGCTCATAGAGCTGTCTGGCGGACCGGATGTCACGATCCGAGAGATACAGGCTCCGGTTGCCGGGATGCATGACATCGGCCGGAGAGTCGCTGTGTGGCAGACCGATCACGTGCCCAAGCTCGTGGAGGGCCACCATGCGCAGAAAATCAGCCCCCATCGGGGTGCCGTCCTCGTGCTCCATGGCCAGGGTCACGACCGCCGACGTCAGCCAGCCTTCCCCGTCGGTCTCCCAGTCGGTCGTGCCCGCCTGCCTGGCATCAAAGCGCCGAATCCAGCGGAAACGGACCTCGGCGGAACGCTCGTCCCTCGTGGACCGGAACACGAGCGGCAACCCGCTGACTTCGTTCCAGTAGTCGAGGGCGCGCACGGACTCCTCCCAGAAGTCGGGCCGATCCTCAGGCGGGTCCATGAAGTGCACGTACAGGACGCGCTCTTCACGGCCCGTGGTCTGCCACTTGGGAACCTGATCCTCGAGCTCGTCTGACGCGACATACGAATCAGCGGGCCTGACGACGGCCGGGCCCGCATAATCGGCACTCTGAGCAGCGGCCGGCAGTGGGCCGCCCAGTCCGAGGACCGCCGCCAGCACGATCGCGCCGGAGAGCCGCGCCCGCGCAATCAGATTCCAGGCCCCGCGTCGTTCGATCCGTTCCTCCTCCGAGTTCACAGGTAGTCCGCCTGCCAGGGTACCGCGATGCCGCCGAAGGCGCCCAGCCATCTCCGCTCGATCTCCCTGGCGCCCGCGCTTCTCATCCGACGGGCCAGAGCATGTTCAGCCTCTCCGCCCCGCTCGATCCTGACGGCCGGGCCGGCGAGTGCGGACGTCGATTCCCGGGTGCCGGCGGATGCATCTCCGAGCGTGGCCAGCCAGGGCGGTGCCTGCCGCCGGCCAGCGGCGGCCTGATCTTCCGTCAACAGGCGAACCACCCCGGAAGCCGGGGCCGCGTCCAGTCTCCAGGCGTCCGTTTCGTGTTCCACTCGCCTTACCAGGTCTTTGAGGCCGCCGACAAGATAGCGGCGGCCGAAGGCCACGCGGTAGACGGCGCTGGTACCGGGTCTCGCGGGACGCTCCGATGTCGGGCCCGTCGCAGGCTCGACCTCTCTGATATCGAGGTCGGCATCGGCGGCCCAGCGCTCAAGGCCCTCCGCCCGCCCCTCCACCGAACCCGACCCTCCGACGAGACATACGGATGCGGCCGGCGACATTCGTGCTCGCGGCATGGAGCTCCAGGAGACCGCGTCCAGTGGTGGTGCTCCGTTGGAGAGGGATTTCGGGTCCCTGAGTATCTCTCCGCGCAGTTCGAACTCCCGGTAGGCCCTCGGCTTCGGCCACAGGCGCAGGCTGACGGCGGTCATAAGACCGAGTCGGCCCCGACTTCCGCACAGAAGCTTCACGACGTCGTATCCAGCGACGTTCTTCATCACGGGCCTGCCCCAGCGGGTCACGGTCCCGTTCCAGTGAACCAGGTCACAGGAGAGCACATGTCTCCGGACGGGACCGAAGCCGTGGTCGAAGCGTCCAACCGGCGCCGCCGCCACCCACCCGCCCACGGACCGTTCCTCTGCGCCCGCGGCCAGCGGAAGCCAGAGGCCGGCCTCATCGAGGATGCCGGCTAGCTCGGACATCCGCATGCCTGCCTCGACCGAGATGGTGAGATCCCGCGGCCGGAAATCCAGGACGCGGGAGAGGTGGCCGAGGGACACCGCCAGGCGTGGCTGTGAATCGAGATCTCCGGGCGGATTGTCGGCACCCTGCCCGGTCACGACCGGGAATCCCTCGTCCCCGAATCGCTCCCGGGAGGATGACACCCACTCCGCGAGATCCGCGCTGGAGGCCGGCCGGATCACCCTCACGCTTCCACGCTCCCGGACTCGGCGGGCAGCATCTTGCCCGGATTTGCCAGGCCCGCGGGATCGATGGACCTCCTCATCTCCTGCATCACGGCGAGCTCTTCGGGTCCAAAGACGAGCTCCATGTGGCGGACCTTGTCCAGGCCCACTCCATGCTCGCCCGTGATGGTTCCGCCCGCTTCTACGCAGAGAGCCATGATCTCGCGCCCGGCCTCGTGCACACGGCTCACCTGCTCGGCGTCGCTGCGGTCGAAGAGGAGGTTGGGATGGACGTTGCCGTCTCCGGCATGGAAGAAGTTAGCCAGCCTGAGCTCGTACCGATGGGCGATCTCCTGGAATCTCGGAAGCAGATCCGGCAGAGAGGACCGGGGAACGGCCGCGTCCTGCACGAACACGTCGGGAGCGAGACGGCCCAGCGCGCCATAGGCCTTCTTTCTGGCCTGCCAGATCGCGAGGCGCTCCCCGGCGTCGTGGGCGTGCCTCACATCCCGAGCTCCTGCCGCGCGGGTGGACCGCTCCGCTTCCTCGATATCCTCCGCGACCTCCTCCGGGTCACCCTCGCACTCCACGACCAGGGCCGCTTCGGTGTCGAGGGGAAGGCCCGCTGCGAAGACCGAAGCTTCCACGACCGCAATGGTCTCCTGGTCCACGATCTCGAGGGCCACGGGCACGACTCCGGATTCGAAGATCCCCGCGACGGCTCTTCCCGCGTCTGCCAGGCTGTCGAACAGGGCCAGAAACGTCCGCACCTCCTCCGCAACCGGGGCCAGACCCACCCGAACCCTGCTTACGACTCCCAGGGTTCCCTCGGAGCCGATGAAGGCCCCCCCGAGATCCAAACCGCCGTCATCTCCGCGTCCGAGCACCAGCGGAGTCCCGTCGGGCAGGATCATCTCGAGCGACAGCACGTGGTCCGATGTCACGCCGTACTTCAGGCAATGAGGCCCGCCGGAATTCACTGCCACGTTGCCGCCGATCGTGCAAGCCGCAGCGCTCGCCGGGTCCGGCAGATACCGCAGTCCGTGCCGCTCAGCGGCCTCGTTGATCGAATCGGTGAGCACGCCGGGTTCGACGAGAGCCGATCGTCCCTCGGGATCCAACTCCAGGATCCGACGCATGCGAGTGGTGCATACGAGCACCTGTCCGTCGGCCACCGCGCCGCCGGCGAGGCCGGTCCCCGCACCACGCGGGACGAAGGGCACCGCCGCTTCCTGCAGGAGTCGTATCACGCTGATCAGCTCTTCCCGACTCGCCGGAAACACGGCGGCGCCGGGAAGGCCGCGAGACGTCGTGAGGGCGTCGGCTTCGTATGCGATGAGTCGCTCGGGATCATCGATCACCGCGCCGGGGTGAAGCGCGGCTTTGAGCGCCGGCAGCAGACCGGCCGGCAAGGCTCGTTCGGAGGACATTGCTCGACGTTAGGCGAGGCCCGGGAAACCGGCAAGCGAAAGCCATAATCGGGTTGACAGCAGGGGGGGCGCTTGCTACCATCGTGGGCCCGATGCGGGGTGGAGCAGTCTGGTAGCTCGTCGGGCTCATAACCCGAAGGTCGCAGGTTCGAATCCTGCCCCCGCTATTGAGCCGGAACCCGCCCCTTGACCTGGCCGCGCCAGGCGGGGCGCTTTTCTTGCGGATCCGGGTTGTTTGAAAAGACGCTGTGTGCCTGTGGACCGTTCGACAGGGTCGGGCGGTAGAGATGGACGGGCAAGCATTCCGGGGTAGCTCAGAGGCCAGAGCGGGTGGCTGTTAACCACTAGGTCGTGGGTTCGAATCCCACCCACGGAGCTGTAGTGCGGCTGGGTAGCTCAGCCTGGTAGAGCACCGCGCTGAAAACGCGGGTGTCGGCAGTTCAAATCTGCCCCCAGCCATGCCGGAGCCAAGGGGCGTAGCTCAACTGGTAGAGCACCGGTCTCCAAAACCGGCGGCTGGGGGTTCGAGTCCCTCCGCCCCTGTAGCCCGGTTCCGGAGTCGGCACAGGCTCGCGTAGCTCAGGGGTAGAGCGCATCCTTGGTAAGGATGAGGTCACGGGTTCAATCCCCGTCGCGAGCTTCGAGAGACCGACGGCGGGGATGAGGACTCCGGGCGAGTTCACGACGAGCGCCCGTAGCTCAGCTGGATAGAGCACCGGCCTTCTAAGCCGGGGGTCGCAGGTTCGAGTCCTGCCGGGCGCGTGAAGGGTCGCAGGTAGTTCGCATGCTTGCGCATGCTCAAGGTCTCGCCTTCGGCTCGACGACGAGTCCTGCCGGGCGTACTCAAGCCGGGGTAGTTGGAACTGAGAAGGCGAGGTCAGGTAGGATGGCCTGACCCACCCTGCCCCCCCATCGTCTAACGGTTAGGACACCACTCTTTCAAGGTGGAGATAGGAGTTCGATTCTCCTTGGGGGGACTGAAGACAGGCACATGGCAGTAGCTGTTTACAGAGTGATTTGGGGCCGTAGCTCAGTAGTCCTCGTGCTTCGCACTCGGAAGGTCGCTCCTTCGTCGCGACACGGGAGAGCGCTTCGGCAGACTGGCAGTACGTTGATTGACACATTGGGGCCGTAGCTCAGTAGTTCGCAGGCTTCGCCTGCTCAATGTCGTGTCTGCGACACGACACGGGAGAGCTTTGGGCAATCGGACAGTACGTTGTTTGAGAACATTGGGGCCGTAGCTCAGTTGGGAGAGCGCTTGAATGGCATTCAAGAGGTCAGGGGTTCGACTCCCCTCGGCTCCACTTCCCCGAACCATGGGGATCGCCGCGTCTGACGCGACGCGCGCCGCTAGCTC
>JAMJQR010000128.1 GCA_023554335.1 Candidatus Benthicola marisminoris | reverse complement strand
AATCGTGATCCCCCGCTCACGCTCCTCAGGGGCCTTGTCGATCGAGTCAAACGGCACGAAATCCGCCAGACCCTTGGCCGCCTGAACCTCCGTGATCGCCGCCGTCAGCGTCGTCTTCCCGTGGTCCACGTGACCGATCGTTCCCACGTTCACGTGCGGCTTCGTCCGCTCGAACTTCTGCTTCGCCATCCTGCCGCTCTCCTGTTATGCGCGGCTGGTCGCCGTGCCGTTCAATCCGCCTGAAGATCCTGTTCGTCTGTTCGGGTGCCCAAGGAGCCACCAGTGGTGGGGGGAGGATTCGAACCTCCGTAGGCATTCGCCGGCAGATTTACAGTCTGCTCCGTTTGGCCGCTTCGGTACCCCACCCCAATCGTACGGCCCTCGCCGGAGGTTCCGACTCAAGGGCCGTTGGGAATGACTTCGTGTCTCCGGTCTGGCCTGCCTGGGGCGACCCCGGCGAACGCGTCACTGAGCTGACGGTGGGACTCGAACCCACAACCTCCGGATTACAAATCCGGTGCTCTTCCAGTTGAGCTACGTCAGCGAAATCAGACCGCCAACTTATGGGCTGACGGGAAATCCGTCAACTGAGGAATGGGGCCCGGTCGCGGTTGGCATCAATCGGTCTCGGAGCGCAGCTTCCAGCGGGTCCCGGACGGGCCGTCCTCCAGAGCGATGCCCGCTTCCAGGAGCTCGTCACGAATCGCGTCGGATCGGGCAAAATCGCGCTCCGCGCGGGCCGCCGCACGGGCGGCGATCCGCTCCTCGATCCACTCGCGGAGGTCCGCCGAGTCCACGGTCTCCTCTCTGGCGCGCAGGTCGAGGACTCCGAACACCGAGTCAAAGTCGTCCACGGCGCCCTCCAGGGCCTCCAGCGCGCCGGCCCCTGCCCCGTCCGCCGCGTCCAGTGCCAGGTTGGCCTCGCGGACCATCACGAAGGTGACTCCGAGCGCGTCGCTGGCATTCAGGTCATCGTCCAAGGCCTCGGTGAACGCTTCCCTCCACCGGGAGGCCAGCTCCACGAGATCCCCGTCCCGGCTACCCCTATCCGCCAGGGAGGCGGCATCGCGAATCCTTCGCTGGAACTCGAACAGCCTCCCCACGGCCCGGTCGGCATCCTTCAGACCGTCAAGCGTGAAGTTGAGCTGCGTTCGGTAGTGGGCGCTGAGCAACAGGTAGCGGATGGCCGACGGTCGGTACCCGCGCTCCAGCAGCGACTCGAGAGTGTAGAAGTTGCCGAGCGACTTGGACATCTTCTCACCTTCGGAGAGCAGGTGCTCCGCGTGCAGCCACAGGCGCGCGAACGGTCTCCCCGTGGCGCCTTCCGATTGGGCGATCTCGTTCACGTGGTGCGGGAAGATGTTGTCGACGCCGCCAGTGTGGATGTCGAGGGTCTCGCCCAGGTACTCCATGGCCATGGCCGAGCACTCCAGGTGCCAGCCGGGCCGGCCGGGGCCCCACGGAGAATCCCATACCGCCACCTCACCCTCGTGCCCGCGGGCGCCTCCCTTCCACAAGACGAAGTCCCGCGGATTCTCCTTGGAGTAGTTCTCGTCGCCCTCCACTCGGCCGCCCGTGAGCAGTGACTCGGGATCGAGGTTGGCGAGCCGGCCGTATCCGGGAAACCGGTCGATGGCGAAGTAGACCGAGCCGTCCTTCTCATAGGTGAGTCCGCGCTCCTCGAGCTGGCGCACGAGCTCTATCATCTGCGGCACGTGCTCCGTGGCCCGGGGATTCTCCTCGACGGATTCTAGGCCCAGCGTCTCCCAGTCCTCGAAGAAGGCCTCGGTCACCGGGGCGGTCACCTCTGACAGCCCGACTCCGCGATCCACGGCGGCCTGGATCGTCCGGTCGTCCACGTCCGTGAGGTTCATGACCTGGGTGACGCGGTATCCCCGCCACTTCAGGTAGCGCCGAAGCAGATCCTCCCAGGTGAAAGCGCGGAAGTTCCCGATGTGCGCCCGATCGTACACGGTCGGTCCGCACGTGTACATACGGACGTGCCCCTCCTCCTGGGGCTCCAGCGGCTCGACCGCGCGCGTCAGGGTGTTGTAGAACCGCACGCTCATGGCGATCCGTCGCCTTCCGGCTGCTCCGACTCGGGTTCCGGGACCGCCTCGCCATCGGCGGCCTCTTCCTGAGGCTCCGCTGCTTCCACTTCTCTCGGCTGCGGGAAATGCTCCCGGCGCCACGCGTCGTACTCGGCCACGCGGTCCGGATTCTCGTCCGCCCA
The DNA here is from genome assembly GCA_023554335.1 of Candidatus Benthicola marisminoris. Lineage (GTDB taxonomy): Bacteria > Gemmatimonadota > Gemmatimonadetes > Palauibacterales > Palauibacteraceae > Benthicola > Benthicola marisminoris. Next base: position 14,351 of record JAMJQR010000128.1, on the reverse strand, counting down.
CTCGGCCGCGCAGGCCCCCACCTGGCGATCGTTCCTTCGCGCCAGCAGCGGTCGCAGAAGTCCTTCGTGACGGGCGAACACGAGCTCGTCCAGGGTGTCGAACGCGGGTCCGCCGAACAGGGTCCGTGACAGGATCCATCCGTCGATGAAGGAGCCGACGACCTTCTCCTCCAGGGTGAGCACCGAGTCGCACGGCACGTCCGGGTCCGCGCCGCGGACTACCCGCATACGCTGCACCGCGTAGCTGTAGTACGCGCGGTCAGCCTCCCGCAGATCGGCAGGCAGGCGCTGGAGGTCGGCGACGGAGTCGTTGATCACCGTGACCACGTTCCACGGGTAGCTCGCGGATGGATCGCTCTCCGGGACGCGCTCGCGACCGACCGGCGTGTAGTACAGGACGTTGGGATCTTCCTGCAGGTTCGCGTACAGGGCGCGCGCCGTGTCCAGCATGGCGCGGAGCTCGGCCGACTCGAACATCACGGTGTCCCCGTTTTCGGCCTCGAGGGTGTACTGCGCGCTCGCCGCTGCCGGGACGAAGGGGATCAATAAGACGGCCACGAGCAGCGGGCGACCGCCGCTCCGCTCGTTTCTCCGCCGAAACCTGCTGAGGCCAGGGCACAGCTTCGCCACGTCACGTCTCCTTGCTTCACGGGCCGACCGTGTCGCGCGAGAACCTACGTACGGCCGTCCGGAGGCGATACCCCGAAGTGGGGCTATTCGACCGTGACGCTCTTGGCCAGGTTGCGAGGCTGGTCCACGTCGCAGCCGCGAAGGACCGCAATGTGATAGGCGAGGAGCTGCAGCGGAATGACGGTGAGCAGGGGTTGAAGCATGTCGATGGTGCGTGGCACCGAGACGACGTGATCCACGCGGGAGGACAGGTCGCCGTTGCCGTCCGAGACGATGGCGATGACCTTGCCGCCCCGCGCCTTCACCTCTTCGATGTTGCTCGCGATCTTGTGGTACACCGAGTCGGACGGCGCGATGAACACGACGGGCATGTTCTGGTCGATGAGCGCGATCGGGCCGTGCTTCATCTCGGCCGCGGGGTATCCTTCCGCGTGGATGTAGCTGATCTCCTTCAGCTTCAGGGCCCCTTCGAGGGCGACCGGGAAGTTGGAGCCCCTCCCGAGATACAGGAAGTTGGCGTTGTCGGCGTACTCGCGGGCGATACACTCGACGGCAGAGGACTGGTCGAGCGTGGCCCGCACCAGATCCGGCAGCTGCTGCATCGCGGCCACGATCTCCCGGCCCTGCAGCGTGGACATCCCGCGCCGGCGAGCCAGGTACAGCGTGAACAGAGCGAGCACGGTGAGCTGTCCGGTGAACGCCTTGGTGGACGCGACCCCGATCTCGGGTCCGGAGTGGATGTACACTCCACCGTCCGTCTCCCGCGCGATCGTCGATCCGACGACGTTGACGATTCCCATCACCGGCGCTCCGCGTGAGCGCGCCTCGCGCATCGCGGCGAGCGTATCGGCGGTTTCCCCGGACTGCGAGATCGCGACCACGAGCGTCCCGTCCGTCACGATGGGGTGCCGGTACCGGTATTCGGACGCGTATTCCACCTCCACCGGGATCCGCGCGAACTCCTCGATCATGTATTCGCCGACGAGGGCCGCATGCCAGCTGGTCCCGCATGCGGTGATCACGATCCGCTCCACATTCTCCACCGCATCCTCGAGCGCGAGGAGTCCGCCGAGCTTGGCCGTTCCCTCCTCCTCCAGCAGTCGGCCCCGCATCGCGTCCCGCACGGTGTCGGGCTGCTCGAAGATCTCCTTCAGCATGAAGTGCTCGTAGCCGCCGCGCTCGATCTTGCCCAGGTTCCAGTCCACCCGGCTCACCTCGCGTCGCACCTGGCGGGGACGCTCTCCGTCCCCCGAGCCGGAGATGTCGAGCAGTGAATGCCCGTCCGCGGTCAGAACGGCTAGCTCTCCGTCGTTCAGGTAGACGACCTGCCGCGTGTGCCGGATGATCGCTGCGACGTCCGACGCCGCAAACATCTCGCGCTCCCCGTCCTCGCCGACCCCGATCAGGAGCGGCGACCCCATGCGAGCGACCACGATCTTGCCGGGCTCGTCGACGTGGATCACGGCAATTCCGTAAGCCCCTTCTACCCGGGTGAGAGCCTCGGCGACGGCCTCTTCCAGGTTGCCCGCATACGTCTCTTCGATCAGGTGACAGAGGACTTCGGTGTCCGTCTCCGACCGGAACTCGTGCCCGAGCTCCTGGAGCTTGATACGGAGAACGTCGTGATTCTCGATGATTCCGTTGTGAACCAGCGCGACCCGACCCTCGTCGTCGGTGTGAGGATGAGCGTTCAAGGTCGTAGGAGCGCCATGGGTGGCCCACCGCGTATGGCCGATGCCGTGCGAGCCCGTCAGCGGCCGGGATTCGAGCTCTGCCTCGAGCTGCGCGATCTTGCCCGCGGCCTTGCGGATGTCGAGCGCTCCCTCGTGAATCGTCGCGATGCCGGCGGAATCGTAGCCCCGGTACTCGAGGCGCCGCAGTCCCTCCAGGATGAGGGGCTGCGCGTCCCGTGGTCCGACGTACCCTACGATTCCGCACATGAGCTCAGTCCGCTCCCGGATCGAGGATCTGGCCGGCGAGTCCGGCCAGCGCTTCCGCGCGATCGATGCTGGGGGCTTCCGCGATGATACGGAGGATCGGCTCCGTGCCGGAGGGCCGCACGTGCAGCCACTCGCCCGACTCGGGCCACGCCAGCCGCAGGCCGTCTTCGCGGTTCTCGGACGCCCCGGCCGGGCCGCTCTCCCGAAGTCGGGCGTAGATCTCGTCAGGCTCCAGACCGGCGATCTCCACCTTGCGTTTCACCATGCGATACCGGGTCCGCTCCGCCAGAATCTCCTGCAGGGTCGCCTCCCGGGAGGCCAGAAGGTTCAACACGAGCGCCGCCGCGACCGAAGCGTCGCGCGTCAGATTCAGGTCCGGCAGCATCACCCCGCCGTTCCCCTCGCCCCCCACGACGGCCCCGACCTCGGTCATCATGAGCGCGACCCTCGCCTCGCCCACGGCACTTCGGTAGAACGGGACTCCGGCGCGGGCCGCCACCTCTTCGATGGACTGGCTGGACGACAGGTTCGTCACTACGGGACCCTGTCGGCGTCCCAGCACGTACTCGGCCGCGAGCGCCAGGGTCCAGTCCTCGCCCACCGGCTCACCCGCTTCATCCACCAGGGCCAGCCGGTCCCCGTCGGGATCGACGGCCAGTCCGATCTCGGCCCCCACGGATCGCACGTGGTGAGAAAGCTCTCCCAGGTTCGCGGGAATCGGCTCAGGATCGCGGGGAAACAGCCCGTCCGTCGAGAGACCCACGCCGTGGACCTCGCATCCCAGACGCCTGAGAAGCTCCGGTACGATGCTTCCGCCCGCGCCGTGCACGCAGTCCAGGGCCACCGCCGGCGCTCGCCTCCGGATCAGATCCACTTCCAGCAGGGGGAGCGACAGAATCCGGTCGATATGGTGCTCCGCCACACCTTCCAGCGTTCCGCCACCCCCGAGGCCGCTCCAGTCAGCCAGATCGGGCCCCTCCTCGAACAGGCGCTGGACGGCCAGCCCCGCGTCCGGACTCAAGAACGCGCCGTTGCCGGACGCCAGCTTGAGGCCGTTCCACTGGATGGGATTGTGAGACGCCGTAAGGACCAGGCCGCCGACCGCACGTTCGTCGTCGCGGACGGCCAGAAGCAGGGTTGGAGTGGTGGCAATCCCCGCGTCCCGCACCGGGATTCCAGCGGCCCTCAAGCCGGCGCTAGCCGCGTCGGAAAGCAGTTCTCCGGAGGTTCGCGAGTCCCGGCCCACGATGACGTACGCCTCCGGATCCTCCGCCAGACCTGTCGTTCGCAGGTAGTGTCCGAACGCCTCTCCGTAGCGCACGGCGACGGCCGGCGTCATGGTCGAGCCCACGACTCCGCGTACGCCGGAAGCCGAGACGATGAATGGATCCGTTGTGGTCAAACCGGTTCCCGTGCTCTGCCCGTTTTGGGAATTCAAAGCCGCACGTCGGCTTACTGCCGGCGTACGAAACTGCAAAGGGTGGGCCGCAGCCGTCAGGCAGCCGCAACGTTACCGGGAGGCCCGGGGGGCGTCAACGGCGCCGCGGGGCCGACGGCGGCCGCGGCGATGACCGGTGTTCCCCGTGTTTCCCGCCGTGGAACCGGCCCGGGAGAGCGGGGCGTCGGGCAGGCGGTGAATCCGTCGCATCACGGTACGAACTTCGGCGCCGGACACCGTAGCCGCGGCATAGCCGTGCCCCCAGCGTACGGTATGGCCGGACTGGTGGAGCTCGTTCTCCGTGCCGTTCTTCAGGCGCGAAACCAGGGCGGCCGGTGAGTGGCCAGGCTTCATGCGAAGGAGGACGTGCAGGCGATCTGAGAACGCGCGCACACACACGGGCTCGGCGTCGAGCCTGCGGCACAGGGTGATCACGTGCCTCTCCACGGCCGGAACCAGACTCGAGGACACCAGCGGAATGCGGCCCAGGGTGGGCCATACGAAGTGGCAGTACAGGCGGTGAGCCGCCCTTCCGGGTACGATTCGGTCGATTTCCATTGCCGGGAGATGGGCGCCCGGCGTCATCCCTCCCTCAACGACGTTCGACGCCCGCCGAGGCGAACCGTATCTTCCGCGTCCGAGCTCACGAGGACCACGGAGATCCCCTATGCCAGTGCGAGACGGAGACGGATTCGGCACCCGGGCGGTGCACGCAGGCCAGTCGCCCGACACGGAGACCGGCGCCATCATGACGCCCCTCTTCCTCACCTCCACCTACGTCCAGGATGGGGTCGCCCGCCCGCGGCAGGGGCACGAGTACGCGCGAGTCACGAATCCGACGCGCTCGGCCCTGGAGGCGAATCTCGCTTCGCTCGAGAGCGGCAGCCACGGCGTGGTGTTCGGATCGGGCCTGGCCGCGATCGAAGCGGTGTTGAAGGCCAATCTCGTGGCCGGTGACCACGTCTTGTGCGGGGACAATCTGTACGGCGGAAGCGAGCGCCTCTTCCGGTTCTGGGAGCGATACGGCCTGGTCTTCGACTACGTGGATACCTCCGATATCGGCGCCTTGCGCGACGCCATCTGTCCCGAGACCCGAATGGTCTACCTGGAGACCCCGACGAATCCACTCATGACGTTGACGGACCTCGCAGCCGGGGCGCGCGTGGCGCGCGACGCCGGGGCCCTCCTCGTGGTCGACAACACGTTTGCCACGCCGGTGCTTCAGCGCCCGCTGGAGATGGGCGCCGACATCGTGGTCCATTCCACGACCAAGTACCTGAATGGCCACAGTGACGTCGTCGGCGGAGCCTGCATGGTGCGATCCGGAGAGCTCGCGGAGGGCCTGCGGTACCAGCAGATGGCGACCGGTGGCGTGCCGGGGCCCATGGACTGCTGGCTGGTGCTCAGGGCCACCAAGACTCTGCACCTCCGGATGCGGGCGCACTGCGACAATGCCCGGATCATCGCCGAGCGGCTGGCGGCTCATCCCGCCGTGGGCCGGGTTCTCTACCCGGGCCTCCCGGATCATCCGCAGCGCGAGCTCGCCGCCCGGCAGATGAGCGACTTCGGCGGCATGATCACCGTGGACATGGAAACGGCGGAGCGGGCCGAGCAGCTGGCGAGCGGGACCCGTTTGTTCGCGCTGGCCGAAAGCCTGGGTGGAGTGGAGAGCCTGATTTCGGTGCCCGCGCGCATGACCCACGCCTCGCTCCCGGCGGAGCGCAAGCGGGCCATGGGGCTCACGGACGGGCTCGTCCGCCTCTCCGTAGGAGTGGAGGACGTAGCCGACCTAGTGCGGGATCTCGAAGAGGCCCTGGAGTCGGTGGACCGGACCTGAAACCGACCCGGGCCCGATCGCGTACCGGGGGCATAGCGGTGAACCGAATCACGTGGACGGAGTGAACTCATGGACGAGCAAGACAACCAGAACGGCGGGAACGGAGAGACCGGCGGCGACGGTGGGGACATCACCTCGTCGGGCGGCGGGTTCCAACGCCGAATTCTGACGGAGATCAGCCCGCAGGCATGGGAGCACCCGGCGGATCGCGCGGCCCTGAACGCGCTGCGCAAGATTCCGGGATTCGACCTCGCGCTGCGCAAGATCTTCGGGATGTTCGGCGAGCGCGCCATTCGGCTCGCCTTCAAGGCGAACGCCGTGCGCGTATCGCCCAAGCAGTACCCGTGGATCCACGAGCGCACGCTGCGGGTGTGCGAGATCATGGACCTCGAGGAGGTCCCGGAGGTCTACGTCTCGCAGACGCCGCTCGTGAACGCGGGCGCCGTCGGCATGAGCGAGCCGTTCATCGTGCTCAACTCATCGATGCTGGAGGTACTCAGCCGCGACGAGGTGGAAGCCGTCCTCGCTCATGAAGTCGGTCACATTCTTTCCGGGCACGTGTTGTACCGCACGCTTCTCCTCCTGGTCATGCGGCTCGCGCTATTCCGCTATCCCATCGCGGGACTGGCGCTGCTCCCGATCCTGTGGGCGCTCCTCGAGTGGTACCGGAAGTCCGAGCTGTCGTGTGACCGCGCGGCTCTCCTGGCCGTCCAGGACAAGGACATCGTGATGAGCAGCCTCATGCAGCTGGCGGGGGGCACCCGCGGTGAGACGCTCGACCTGCAGGAGTTCATCGCCCAGTCGGAAGAGTACCGACATGGCGGGGACCTCCTGGACTCGGTTTACAAGGTCCTGAACGTCATCGGGGCCACACACCCGTTCTCGGTGATGCGCGTTGCGGAGCTCCGTGACTGGATCGATTCGGGCGCTTACGACAAGATCATGACGGGCGAGTATCCGCGCCGATCGGACGAGGATCTGAAACCGTACCGCGAGGACGTGGCGGAAGCCATGAAGGGCTACACCGACGCCGCCCAGGAGATCTTCGACGAGGTCGATGCGGCGGTGGACAAGCTGAAGACGCGGTTCACGGACGCGTGGCGCCGCGGAAGAGGCGAAGAATCCTGACGTTTCGGCGGCGCGACCGGCCGCCAAGCAGGCGATGGACTGCCGAGGGGGCGTGGCCGACTGGCCGCGCCCCTTCGCACATCTGGCGGCCCGTCACGCCCCGTGTCATCCTGTGCTCATGAACATTCTGATCGTCGGAAGCGGAGGCCGGGAGCACGCGATCGCCGCCAAGCTGCGGCGTGACGATCCCGGCGCAACGATCTACGTGGCTCCAGGAAACCCCGGCACCGAAGGTCCGGGGCAGAACGTCCCTCTGGCCGCGTCCGATCTCGCCGGCCTGGCGGACTTCGCGGCAGAGAAGTCCGTCGACGTGACCGTCGTGGGCCCCGAGCAGCCGCTGGCGGACGGAATCGCCGAGGCCTTCGGGGCGCGAGGCCTCCCCCTGTTCGGCCCGTCCCGCGATGCCGCCCGCCTCGAGTCCTCGAAGGTCTTCTCGAAGCGGATGATGAGAGACTGCGGGGTGCCCACGGCCGGGTTCGAGGTCTTCACCGACTTCGACCGCGCGGCGGACTTCGTCTCGGGCATCGAGCCGCCCATCGTGGTCAAGGCGTCGGGTCTGGCAGCCGGCAAGGGCGCGATCGTGGCGGAGTCGGTGGATGAGGCACACGATGCGCTCCGCGCGATGCTGGTCGAAGAGCGCTTCGGGGACGCGGGGCGCGAGGTCGTCGTGGAGGAGTTCATGCCCGGCGAGGAGCTGTCGGTGTTCTTCCTCTGCGACGGCGAGAACGCGGTGCCGCTGGTGCCGTCGAGGGACCACAAGCGACGCTTCGAAGGGGATCGAGGGCCCAACACGGGTGGCATGGGAGCGTACGCGCCGGTGGCGGACGGAACCGCGGACCTCGTGGAACGGGCCCGCCTGGAGGTCGCGGATCCGATTCTCCAGGGCATGGCGGAGCGGGGATTCCCGTATCGCGGCTTCCTGTACGCGGGGCTCATGCTGACTCCCGAGGGACCGAAGGTCGTCGAGTTCAACGTGCGTCTCGGAGACCCCGAAGCCCAGGTCGTGCTTCCCCTCATGGGAGCCTCGCTGGCGGAGCCACTGGCGGCCGTCGCGCGCGGGGAGAGCCTCGCCGGCTGGGAAGCCGAGCCCCTGGCCGGATCGGCGCTGGTCACCGTGGTCGTGAGCGGGAGCTATCCGGGATCGTACCCGAAGGGCCTGCCGATGGAGGTGCCGTCCGATCTGCACGGCGAACACGTGCACGTCTACCACGCCGGCACCGCCCGCAAGGACGGGCAGCTCGTCACAGCGGGAGGACGAGTGCTCGGCGTGACCGGTCTGGGCGACGACCTGGAGGGGGCGGCAAGGCGCAGCCGGGAGGTCGCGGCCCGGATCCGTTTCGAAGGCGCCGCCTGGAGGTCCGACATCGGTCACTCCGAGATCGGAGCGTCATCGGACTAGCCATGCCCGAGCTGCCCGAGGTCGAGACGATCCGGCGGGATCTCGAGCCGGAGATCTTCGGCCGGGTGATTGCGAAGGTCGATGTCCTCCAGCCGGACATCGTGCTTCCGCCGCACGGGCCGGACGCGTTCCGACGTCAGCTCCGGGACCGCAGGATCGTCGGCGTCCGCCGACGTGCCAAATACCTCCTCTTCGACGTCGAGGGAGGTTCCGTCCTCCAGGTGCAGCTCCGCATGAGCGGACGATTCGCCCTCGGCCTCGAAGCACCGGATCCGGCCGAATTCAGGCACATCGCGGCTCGCCTGCATCTCGATGACGGCCGCATTCTCTACTACGACGACATGCGCAGGCTGGGTGGGCTTCGGTTGCTGAGCCTCCGGGATTGGAAGCTCGAGGAGAAGAAGCTTGGCCCCGAGCCTCTTGCCTCCTCGTATCGGGCGACAGATCTCGGGCGGACCCTGGCCTCGACTCGATCACCGGTCAAGAACGCGCTGATGGATCAGAGGCGCGTGGCGGGGGTTGGAAACATCTACGCTTCCGAAGCCCTGTTCCGGGCTGGAGTCGATCCGCGGCGGCCCGGCAGGGACCTGAATGAGCCTGAGATCGCGCGACTGCACCGGTCCGTACGGAGCGTGCTGCGGGAGGCACTGCGGCAGGCCGGGACCTCGTTTCAGAACTACCGGGCGGTCAACGGGAGGTCCGGATCGTTCCAGGCAAGTCTCAGCGTGTACGCCCGAGAGGGAGAACCCTGCCGTACCTGTGACACCCCGGTCGAGAGGATCGTGCAGGCCGGGCGCAGCACATTCTTCTGCCCTTCCTGCCAGCGCTGAGCGTCAGCGCCCGAGGGCCTCGAGGTCCACATGCCGGATCGACGGCACTCCGCCGGAGACCTCGAGGACCGCGACGCTGGCCGAATGCCCTTTCTGGGCCCGGCCGGCGGCACCGGGATTCACGATGAGCACGTCCCCCACCGCATCGCAGCGCGGCACGTGCGTATGTCCGTGCACGATCACGCGCGCTTCGGGAAACCGGGCCAGCAGCTTGCGATAATCCGGGTGCACCTGGTGGCCGTGAATCACGGCGACGCGAACTCCACCCACATTCAGGACCGCCTGCTCGGGTACCCCGGCGCGCACGTCGTGCCCGTCCACGTTGCCGTAGACGGCCGTCACGGGAGCAAGGGCCTCGAGGTCCGACAGGTGATCCGGGTCCACCACGTCGCCGGCATGCACCAGGCGGTCTACGTCCCGCAGCGCCTCGAACACCTCTGCCCGGAGGTGACCGTGCGTGTCGCTGATCAGGCCCACGCGGGTGTCAGGCACTGCCGCTCTCCTCTTCCCCGGTCCAGCGGTAGCCGACCTCGTGCTCGACGTGCATGTGATCCAGGACGCGGGCCACGATGAAATCGACGAGGTCCCCCACATCCCGAGGTTCGTGGTAGAAGCCCGGCGAGGCCGGGAGCACCACCGTCCCGAGGCGGGCCAGCGCGAGCAGGTTCTCCAGGTGGATCGCCGAAAGCGGTGTCTCCCGGACCACCGTCACGAGCTTGCGCCGCTCCTTCAGGTTCACGTCCGCCGCCCGCTCGACCAGACTGCGCGAGCTTCCGTGCGCGATGGCCGACAGCGTGCCCATGGAGCAGGGGCAGATGACCATGCCCGCATAGGGCGCGGAACCGGAAGCGGGTCTGGCCCCCCGGTCGGAGTTGTCGAAGAACCGCAGGGGTCCGGCGCCGCCGATGCGCTCCAGGAGCTCCTCGTGGCCGCCTATCCCCGTCTCGTGGGCGAACAGGCGCCAGCCGTGCGCCGACACGATGACGTCGGTCGGCACCTCGAGCTCCACCAGCTCCTGCAGAAGCCGAACCGCGTATGGCGCACCCGAAGCTCCGGTGATCCCTACCAACCAGCGTCTCTCGCTCATCCAGCAGGCCTCCACTCTCGGGGCATCACAGGTCGGTTCGCTCGCGACTCACAATATACGATCCAGGAGCACCATGAGGGCGAAGAGCGAGGCGAGCCAGACGTTGATCGTGAAGAACGCGCGGTGGATGGACTCCGGGGACTCGGGGTCCACGAGGCCGTGCTCCAGGCCGAGAAGCGCCGCTGTCACCAGCAGCGCGACCAGATATCCGGCCCCGAGCTCGGGGACCATGATCGGCACGGCCAGCAGGCAGATCACCGTGCCAACGTGGAAGACCGCGGCCAGCCAGCGCGCCCACCGCACTCCGTACCGGGAGGGCACGGAGTACAGGCCGAGACTGCGGTCCGCCTCGACGTCCTGAAGGGAATAGAGAATGTCGAAGCCGGCGATCCACAGGCCGACCGCCATGGTCAGCACCGGAAGGAGCATCCATGGATCGCTCCACGCACCCGAGATCGCGAGGTACCCCGCTGAAGGGGCGATCCCGTCGGCCAGCCCCAGCACGAGATGCGTGGCGGCTGTGTAGCGCTTGGCGTAGCTGTACCCGAGTACCGCCGCCAGCGCCACGGGGGAGAGGGCCAGGCAGAGGGGATTGAGCATCCCGGACGCAAACACGAACACGGCCGAAGCGACGACCACGGCCAGCTTGCCTTCCCGCACCGACACCAGCCCGGCCGGGATCTCGCGGCCCGCAGTGCGCGGATTGCGGGCATCGAACTCCCGGTCCACGACCCGGTTGAAGGCCATCGCCGCAAACCGCGCGGCCGTGAAGGCCACTACGATCCACACGAGATGCCAGGCGGTGACCGGGTACCGGTAGGATGCCAGGATCGCTCCGACCAGCGCGAAGGGCAGCGCGAAGCCGGTGTGCTCCAGTTTGACGAGGCGGGCGTATCGACCGGCCCGGACCCCGGCTCCGCTCAAGGAAGCTCGATCCCCAGCTCGGACCACATCGCGTCTACCTCGGCGCGGGTGGCGTCGTCCATCTGGATCACGTCCGGCCAGCTGCGTTCGAAGCCTTCCTCGGGCCACTTCTTCGTCCCGTCGATTCCCATCTTCGATCCGAACGTGAAACGGCGCGAAGCATGGTCCAGCACGTCGATCGGTCCGCGTGTGAACATCACGTCGCGCTCGGGATCGATGTTGTTGAGGGCCACCCACCATGCTTCGGGCACGTTGCGCACATCGACCCAGTCGTCCACGACGACGATGACCTTCGCCAGGGACATCAGGCCCTGTCCCCACAGCCCCTGCATCACCTTGTAGGCCTGGCCCGGGTAGTCCTTGCGGATCGACACGAGGACCAGGTTGTGGAAGATCCCCTCGGGAGGCATGTGGTAGTCCACGACCTCGGGAGAGGTCATCTGCAGGAGGGGCAGAAAGATCCTCTCGGTCGCGTACCCGAGCCAGAAGTCCTCCATCGGGGGGCGGCCCACGATCGTCGCGGGATAGACGGGACGCTCACGCATCGTGATCGCCTCGACGTGCACCGCGGGATAGAGATCCGCTTCGGAGTAGAAGCCCGTGTGATCTCCGAACGGCCCCTCCATGACCAGCTCCTCGGCCGGATCGATCCAGCCTTCGATCACGATGTCGGCATCGGCCGGCACCTGCAGGTCGGACGTGATCGCCGGGGCCAGCGTGACCGGGTCCTTCCGCAGAAAGCCGGTGAACAGATACTCGTCGATGTTGGGCGGAAGCGGCGCGCTGCCCGAGTAGACGCAAGCCGGATCTCCCCCGAGCACGATGCACACGGGCATCCGCTCCCCGCGCTCGGCCATCTCGCGCCAATGCGCGGCTCCGCTCTTGTGCCGCTGCCAGTGCATGGCCAGGCGATTCCTGCCGAGCACCTGGATGCGGTACATGCCGACGTTACGACGACCGGTCGCCGGGTCCGCCGAGATGACCTGGGGTAGCGTGATGTAGCGCCCTCCGTCATCCGGCCAGCAGAGAAGATGCGGAAGGCTCTCCAGGTCCACTTCATCCCCGCGGAAGACCCTCTGCTGGCAGGCCGGCGCACCGCGCGCCTTCCGCGGCGGAAACTTGGCGAACTCCGCGAGCTGAGGAATGAGGAGCAGTTTCTCCTTGATGCCAGAGGGAGGTTTCATCTCCAGGAGGTCGCTGATGCGATCCGAGATCTCCTCGATCCGCTCCACCCCGAGCGCCATCGCCATCCGTCGCTCGCTCCCGAACATGTTGATCAGGAGGGGAACGTCGGACTCGACCCCCCCGGGCAGCACCGGCCGCTCGAACAGGAGCGCCGGCCCCCCGCCCGGACTCTTCATGCACCGGTCGGCGATCTCGGTGATTTCCAGCTCGACGCTCACGGGGCGCGTGATGCGGACCAGCTCGCCCTCGCGCTCCAGGGCGGAGGCGAACTCCGACAGATCTTTGAAGGACATGCATCGTCTCGGGATCGGGTGGCAGCCGCGGCCCCGCCGTTGCGGTCGGACCGCTGGAACCTAGCTTTCGCCCACGTTATGACGGGCCAAACGGATCAGCAACGTAGGGGCGCCAGAATCGTCGGGACCATGCCGTGAGCTACAAGGAGCGCAGCGACCAGGACCTGGTCCGCCTGTGCCTGAAGAGTGACGAGCGCGCGGCGCGGGAGCTCGTGGGCAGGTTCGAGCGTCCTGTGTTCTCGCTCGTGTACCGGATGGTCCGCGACCGGGAGCTGGCCGAGGACCTGAAGCAGGAGGTCTTCGTCCGCACCTTCAACAACCTCCAGCGGTACGATCGCTCCTACAAGTTCTCCTCCTGGCTGTTCAAGATCGCGTACAACCTCACGGTCGATCACCTGAGAAAGAAGCAGGTCAAGACCATCTCCATGCACGGCTCGCCCAATGCGGTGACTCCGGAGAGGCAGGAGGCCACGTCGCTGTCCCTCGAGTCGGACGAGGAGAGCCCGGACGCCATGGTCGAAGCCCGTGAGCTGGCGGGCTACCTGGAGGTGGCCATCGGCAAGCTCCGGCCCGACTACCGCACCGCCATCCTGCTTCGCCACGTCGAAGGGCGCCCGTACGAGGAAATCTCGGACATCATGGGCGTGCCGCTGGGCACCGTGAAAACATACATCTTCCGGGCCCGCCGGGAGCTCCGGGAACTGCTGGAGGACCGGTGGGAAGGCGACGACGGGACCTGAAACTCCCCTGCCCCGCATCACGTAGTGCGGGAGGAACCAAGGAGACGACAGCCGCATGAACATGAGACCACGCAGACCGGAGAAGCACCTGCGCCCGGAAGAGCTGGAGAGACTGGCTCTTCCGGACGGGCGTAAGCTCCCGGCCCGAAGCTCCGCGCACGCCGCGGAATGCGACCGGTGCCGGGGGGCCGTCGCCGAGTTGCAGTCACTGCACGCGCAGCTGCAGACCCTCACGCCCCTGCATCCGATGATCGGCTTCTCCGATCGGGTGATGCGACGCGTGCGCCTGCCGGTCCCCTGGCGTGTGCGGGTGCTGCAGGCGGTCCGCAAGCACCAGGTCGGGACCGCCGCGGCCGTGGCTGGTGCCATGGCCACGGTGGGAGTGGGGCTCATGTGGATCGCCCGTTATCCGGAGCTCACCCCGGTGACGGTGGCGGCTTTTCTGGTCGAGAAGTCCTCGTCCCTTCTCTGGGGCGGAGTGATGCAGGTCGGCCGGTTCGTTTATGGGACGGGACTGGTGCAGGCGGCACAGGATATCGCCGGGCAGCTCACCCCGCTCACCGGCTTCGTAGCGGTCGCGACGGTGCTGTTCGTGGGCCTCGCGGCCCTTCGGATCATGGTTTCCCTGCTGAACGTGACGACGGTCTCGCCGCCGGCTACCGGCAGATGAGGCGATCATGAGGTACGAGAACGTGCAAACCAGGAGTTCGAGAACGATGCACAGGGTGTGGATGGCGGTGGTTGGGGCAGCGCTGTTGTGGCCCGGTTCGGCCGGGCTGCTCGCGCAGGATCCGGTAGTGACCGGAAGCACGGTCTCGCTCGCCGCGGGAGCCGCGAGCCTGGAGCTTTCGCTGGCGAACGGGGAGACACGCGTCATATCGCTGCGGGAGGGCGACCTCCTGGTCGACGGCCAGATCGAG
>JAMJQR010000127.1 GCA_023554335.1 Candidatus Benthicola marisminoris | reverse complement strand
AGCCGCAGGTAGTATCCGGCCCTTGCCAGGGCCTCTCCGACGAACATGCATCCCAGCGCCCACGCCGGAAGCGGCAGTCCCGCGGTGATCGCGGCGGCGGCCGGCACGACCAGGCCGAGAAGGATCCTGGGAACGAGCAGGTACCGCCCCGGGGCACCCCGATCCGGCCGCGGTCGCAGGTTGCCATGCAGTTCCGCCGCCAGCTTCAACAGACCGGCGGCCCCGGCCAGCCAGAGATCTCCCGCGAGCCAACCCGCAAGGTAGAGTCCGGTGAGCAAGGATCCCCCTCCGTCCAGGACCGGGTGCAGACCACGGTGCACGGGCCGGTAGACCATGTCGGCGGACACCAGGGTCGCGAGCCCGGCTGCGAACACGATGGCGCCGCCGGCGGTCCCCGGTTCGCTGGCCGCCAGGAGCCAGGTACCGCCGAACACGAACGCGCCGAACGCGACGACCTCGCGGCTGAGCCAAGAGCGGCGAAGGTTGAGCGCCGCTCTCCAGGCGCGGCCCGGCCTGCCGAGATGCGAGAGGCTGAGGGCTCCAGCAAGAACCGCCACCAGCGCAAACACACCGGGCCGGACCCCGATCGTTCCCCCGACCGAACCGGCGAGCAGGGCGAACAGTGAGGCGACCAGGAAGGTGAAAGCCGCGAGCGACCATTCACGGCGAAGACTGATCGCGGTCCGATCCGGGGGCTCTCGGTGCGCGAGAGCGAGCCGCGGCGCCTCGGGCTCCAGCGAGTCCCTGTGGCCGGGGCTCTCGATTCGAATCGAGGGACCGAGGGGCGTTTGGGGGAAGCCGTCCACGTCTCCGCCCAGCCGGCTGGCGGGAAGCTCTGTGAAGTCGAGCGCACCCGTCGGGCAAAGAGTGGCGCAGGCGGGCTTGAGTCCATCCTCGAGGCGGTGCTGGCAGAACGTGCACTTCCCCATCACGCCGCGCTCCGGCTCGTACCGGGGCGCGCCGTACGGGCAGGCCCATGAACAGTACCGACAGCCGATGCACTTATCGGCCTCGATCAGGACGGCCCCGGTAGCCGGGTCGGACGAGTAGGCGAGGGCGGGGCACGAGTGCATGCACGCGGGCTCCGCGCAATGGTTGCATGCGAGGGAGAGGTGGAAGCGCGAGATCCCCGGGATGGCGTCAGAGTTGAAGGTGATGACCTCGCGCCAGGTCCGCGTGGGGCCAAGATCGTTCTCGATCGAGCAGGCGAGCTCACAGGCCTGGCATCCGGTGCAGCGGTCGGGGTCGAACACGAACGCCGGCCGCATGTCAGACGGCCTCGACTTCCACCAGGGTGTCGTGGAACGCAGCGCCGTGGCCCATGTCCGTCTCCTTCCCCGGCGAGCAGAAGTTTACGGTTCCGCCCTCCGGTATCCACCATCCGTTCGTGACGCTCACGCAGCCCGATTTGAGACCGGAATCGAGGCGGGCAGGGAGCCGGAACTCGCCGCGCGCGTTGAACACGCGCACGAGAGCGGCCTCCTCTATTCCGCGCACGGTCGCGTCCTCCGGGTGAACGTGCACCGCCGGACCGGGGTCCACGCGCCGGATCATCTCGAGGTTGCCGAACTGGGAGTGAATCCGGTTCTTGGTATTGGGCGTCATCAGATAGAGCGGATACCGGTTCGACCCTCCGGCTCGGCGGACCGATTCCTCCGGCTCAGCGTAGCGGGGCAGTCGGTCGACGCCCCAGCGATCGGCGGCTTCGTCGGACGCGAGCTCCACGCGTCCCGAAGGAGTGGCGAACCGACTGCCGGAGAACGCGACCTCCTCGTGCGAGGCGGGAAGGGCCGGTCCCTCTTTCAGCCGCTCGAGGCTCAGGCCCTCGTGCGGCGCCAGCCGGGTTTCGAGAAACGCCTCGACCTCCTCATCGGACGGTCCCGGGATTCTGCCATCCAGGTCGGAAGGCGCGATCCCCAGCTTCGACGCCAGTAGGCGGTAGATCTCGGTCTCCGGCTTCACTTCGCCGGGCGGCTCCAGGACCTTCTGTCGAAGCTGCACGTACGGGTGCCAGTACGCGCCGATGACGTCGGTCTGCTCGAACATGCTCTTCGCGGGGAGCACGATGTCCGCCTCCCGGGCCGTGTCCGTCAGGAACTGGTCCACGACGACCCGATACTCGAGGGACCGCAACGCTTCGAGTACCACGTTGGTATCCGGGTTCTGAGTGACCGGATTGCCCCTTTCCACCCAGGCCATGCGGATCGGAGGCTCCGCCTGATCGAGCAGGTCGCGCCCCAGCCGGGCTGTCGAGACCGACACCCGCACCACTCCGTCGGGCTCCGCCGGCGGATAGCAGGCGACGGGATCCCGCACCTCATCGAATACGTGGCTCTGGAGGTTGGCGTAGACCCACCCCGCGCCCGGCCGACCCAGGTTGCCCGTGATCGCCAGGAGACCGAGGATCGCCCGGACGGTCTGCCCGGAATTCGTGTATCTCTGCATACCGTAGCCGGCAGTGATCGTCATCGGACGGGTGGCGAGGATCCAGCTGGCGAGCTCCCGGATCCGGTTCGCCGGCACCTCGCAGATCTCGGCTGCCCGCTCCGCGTCATGCTCGAGCGCGAGACGACAGAACTCTTCATAACCGTGCACGTGGTTCGCTACGAATTCTGTGTCCACACCTCCGGAGCGAATCACTTCTCCGCACAGTGCCAGGGCCAGCGCTCCGTCGCTTCCCGGACGCGGGCGCAGCCATAGATCGGCCTTCTCGACGCTTTCGGTTCTTCGCGGATCGATCACCACGAGGCGCCCGCCGGCTGCGAGAGCCTCCTGGATGAAGGGCATCTGGTGGATGTTCGTTTCCGCCGCGTTCTTCCCCCACATCAGGATGAGCCGCGCCCGAGCGATGTCCCAGGGGGCACTGTGTCGGTTGTCTCCGAGGGTGAGGCGGGTGGCCTCCAGCCCTGCGGGCCAGCACAGGTCCCCGTACGTCGTCGTGCAGCCTCCGAACAGGCGCCAGAATTCCATACCGCAAGCGTTCAGCAGACCCTTGGTTCCGCTCCCGGCGTAGTACAGCAGGCTCTGCGGACCGAACGCCTCGCGCACCCGGTGGAGTTGGCCCGCGATCTCGTCCAGCGCGTCGTCCCAGCCGATCGGCTCGAACGAGCCCGAGCTCGTGCGGCGAAGCGGCTGCAGGATTCGGTCGGGCGACCGTACCCGTTCGACGTAGCTCAGTCCCTTCAGGCACACCCCCTCCGGCGTCGCCCGATTTCCCGCGTGTGGCTCGATCCGGCGGATCTTCCCGTCGGCGACGTGGACTCGCATCCCGCAGGTGCTGTAGCAGTTCCTCGGGCAGGCCGTCGTATGCACGGACATGCTGGAGTCGATTCCTCCCGGTGAGTGCTGGGTTGCCGCCTGCATGGTGGGACGATGGACGTCGCGCGGTCAACCCGACTGGCGTGATCGCCGCAGGCGAAGGATCAAGAGGGTGTAGAGCACCAGATTGCCTGCGATCAGCGCCCCGCCGAGCCAGATACGGAGGGTCTCCCAGTCCGCGGGATAGAGCCAGCCACCCACGTAGTGCTCGATGAAGCCGCCCGAGTAGCCCTGCTGTCCGGCCAGCCGGCGCAGCCGCTGCTCGAACGGGGTCAACGGGCAGACCCAGCCCACCAGCTCGATCCCGGCTCCGTAGATGACGCTCGGCACGTGCAGCAGCGCGAGGCGGGGATGGAAGAAGACGGCGACCGCGCCCAGAGAGACGAACAGGACGAAACCCAGGTGCACGAGCAATGTCAGATCCGCGAGGACGCCGTACCACATTCGCCGGTTCACTCGTTCAGGGGGCCGTGACGTCATACCCTTCGGCGGTGGTTCGGTCCCCCCGGCCATACTGGCGATCGCCAAGAGTCCCGTCCTTGCTGGAAACTCCATCCAACCGTTCGCCGTAGAGCTTGAGGGCGCCGCTGGACCCCGGCAGGCCGCTTCCGGTAGACTAGGTGCGGGAGGACCACCGTATGAAAGCGATTCGCATCGTCCGACCGGGCGAGCCCGAGGTGCTGGAGCTCACGGACGTGGAGGCCCCGCTGCCGGGTCCTGGCCAGGTGCGGGTGGAGGTCTACGGTACGGCCCTCAATCGGGCCGACCTGCTTCAGCGCCGGGGGGCGTATCCCGCGCCCGCGGGCGCCCCGGCCGACATCCCCGGCCTCGAGTTCTCGGGCGTGGTTGAGGATGTCGGTGAGGGGGTGGACGAATCGGCGGTGGGCTCGTGGGTCATGGGCATCGTGGGTGGCGGCGGCTACGCCGAGATGCTGGTGACCGAGGAGACTCACGTGGTGCCGATGCCGCGCGGCCTGAAGTTCGTCGAGTGCGCCGCCGTGCCGGAAGCGTTCTGCACTGCCTACGACGCTCTGGTCCTCCAGGGAGGACTCCGTGAGGGCGAGACGGTGCTGATTCACGCGGCCGGCAGCGGAGTGGGCACGGCGGCCATTCAGATCGCCCGCGCGTTCGGCGCTTCGCGGGTGTTCGGGACGGCATCTGCCGGCAAGCTCGAGGCCCTCGAAGAGCGGGGCCTTCCGCTCGACGTACCGATCGATTACCGGCGCAAGTCGTTCCGGGACGTGATCCGCCGCGAGACTGACGGCAAGGGGGTGGATCTGATCCTCGACCTGGTCGGCGCGACCTACTGGACGGACAACATCGCTAGCCTCCGGACACGCGGCCGTGTCGTTCTGGTCGGCCTCATCGGGGGCACGATGGCGCAGCTGAATCTCGGCGTTCTGCTCAGGCGCCGACTGCGAGTAATCGGCACCGTGATGCGGTCGCGCACGGACTCCGAGAAGGCGGATCTGGCCGAGAAGGCTCGCACGGAGCTCCTGCCGAGATTCGAATCGGGAGAGCTGTTTCCGGTCGTAGACCGCGTGTTCGACCTCCCCGAAGCGGCGCATGCCCACTCCTACATGGAGGAGAATCAGAACGCCGGGAAGGTCGTCCTGCGGGTCCGCGCCTGACGCCAGCCGTCACTCCGGGATCGGTGCATCCTCTGGCAAACCGATCTCCTGGAGTCCGACGATGCCCTCCTCCAACCACTCGAACTTCCCGTCCAGGATCTCGCGCGCCGTTCGGTAGACGGCGGTGTCATCGTTCGAGCGCATCTCCTGGAAGAGGGCCTCCACTCGTCTCCGGGCAGAGCGGCAGTAGAGATCGGCGAGCTCGCGCGCGCGGCTCGCCTCGGGCCGAGCTGTCCGTTCCAGCATGCGCACGCGGCACACGACCGCGGCCATCGCGAAGAGCTCGGTGCCGATGTCCACTCCTCTGAACAGAAGCATCTGCTTCCGCTGCAGGCCCGCGCCGTAGCGGACCATCTTGTGGAACAGGGTGCGGGCGAGCCGGCGGCTGCCACGGTCCACGAAACGGACGTGCGTCGCCAGGGAGCCAAACCGTGAGAAACCGCCGAGGCGGGGCAGCCACTGCTTGGGATACCATAGGCCGTAGAAACCGACCACGCCGGGCAGCAACTTCAGCTTCTGCGACAAGCTCAGGTCGCCCTCGACGAGCGGGCCGGCGACCTGAAGATGACGGTCCACGGCTTCCCGGGCGATGAACAGGCGCATGATCTCGCTGGACCCTTCGAAGATCCGATTGATCCGAAAATCGCGCAGCATGCGTTCCGCTGGCACCGGCTTTTCGCCCCGGGCCAGGAGAGAGTCCGCCCTCTCGTATCCGCGGCCGCCGAGGGCCTGGACCATCTCGTCGAGGACGAGCCAGCCCGTTTCGGTGTTGTAGAGCTTGGCCAGCGCGGCTTCCAGCCGAATATCGAAGCCGCCCTGGTCCACCATGAGGGCGGACAGCTCTGCCACGGCTTCCATCGCGAGGGTCTCGGCGGCGATGTAGGTGATCTTCCGGGCCACCGCTTCGTGTCGGCCGACCGGCTGACCCCATTGCACCCGCTCGTTGCCCCATTCTCTAGTGAAACGGAGGGCGGACTTGCCGCTGCCCACCGAGACCGCCGGGATGGAGAGGCGGCCCGTGTTCAGCGTGATCAATGCCAGCTTGAGACCCCGACCCTCGTCCCACAACAGATTCTCCGCCGGGACACGTACGTCGGTGAAGCGGAAGTTCGCGTTCTCGATCCCGCCGATCCCCATGAAATGGTTGCGCGCCGTGATCTCGACTCCCTCCCAGTCGGTCTCGACGATGAAAGCCGAGATCTTCCGCGAATCCGGGTGTCGGGCCATGACGACCAGCAGCTCCGCGACCGT
>JAMJQR010000126.1 GCA_023554335.1 Candidatus Benthicola marisminoris | reverse complement strand
CCGCTGCGCAGCGGGGGAAGCTACTCCGTGATCTCGAGGTCCGTCCAGTTGATCAGGGGCAGCAACTGGTGCCTGCCCTCGTGCCGCCAGTCGGCTGGCGGCCACGCCATCGTGCCGAGGGGCGCGACCCGGCTGGCCGCGAGGCGGGAAGCCGCACCGGCCAGTTCCGGAAGTCCCTCGGAACCCGAGTATCCGAAGGATTGAATCCTGCCCTCGAGGGGTCGGAGAAGGTCCTCGAGCGCCGTCAGGTCGGAGACCGGGTGCACCCACGCCACTCGGGGCAGATTCTCGCTGTGTGCAGCGGGGTCCTCGCTGTGGAGAACGGTCCATGTCAGCTTCTCGCCGGGCGCCTCGACGCCCGTGCGGCCATGCTCGTAGCCGCCGAATTCGAAGGCGGCTCGGGCTGCACGGATTGCCACGGCCTCCTCGGCGGATGGCACCGGCGGTGGATGATCCCCGGTCCAAGCGCTCAGCTCCGACGCGAGATCGTCAACGAAGCCCGCCCATCGCTCGCCGACCACGTACACCAGGCGCGGAGACACGCACCCCTGCTGGTCGTAGGCGCAGATGTCCCTGGCCAGCGCGGCTGCCGCGGTCGCCGGGCCGTCCGGCAGAATCACCGCTACGCCCGTCCGGGGACCGTACACCACCACTTCCGTGTCGGCCGGCGTGGCGGCCCGCACCGCTTCGACCGTCGGGCCACCTCCGTACACGACGGTCTTCCCCGCCCGGTGAATCCACTCGCGCCATGCCGCCGGGAAGCTCGCTCCAGGCCACCACGTGGCGGCCACGCCCCGTCCGAGCAGCGGATCTTCGTCTGCCAGAACGCGGGCGAAGAGTGGCAGCAGGCCCGGCTCCGCCTCGGGCAGCTTGCACAGAACACCCGAGCGGACCAGCAGCGCGCGGATGGTCGCGGTAATCGCCACTCCCGGCACGCTGCCGGCCAGGACCTGCAGGATGATGGGGGGGCCGAGGGCGCGGCGGTACCGCTGGCCCCGTCCGGTCCAGGAGAGGTCGGCCGTGAAACCGTCGAGCGCCTCCAGTCCTCCCAGCTCCGCTTCCACGATCCCCGCGAGCGCATCCGAGCTCCAGGTGGCGGCCATCCCCGCCAGGGTCTCCGCGATGAGTCGCTCGTCCCACCCCAGCTCCATGCGCAGCAGCTCCCGGGCCGCGACGCCCTCGGGGCCCTCGCCGCAGATCCTCGAGGCCGCCGAGGCAACCGAGCCGATGACGTCGGCGGTGCTCCGGCTCGAGCGGGACTCGAGCGCCGCCTCCCGAACCGCAGCTGCGACGCGGGCGGCCTCCGTTCCGGTCAACGCCGGGGCGCGGAACTTCTCACCGGACGCCGTATGTCCCTCCAGCCATCCGTCGTCCGGTTCGTCGAAGCCGGTCAGGTGCCAGGCATCAAGCACGGTCCTGTGCCTCCAGGAGCTCGGCCGTGGCCAGTGAGCATCCGCGCGGCGGAGCGCCGGCCGTGCGCCCGATCCACTCGATTCCGTCTCCAACCACTCGCCCGCGATCCTCCGTGAGTACCGCGCAGACGCTGCCCAGGTTGGCGAGGTCATAGTGACACAGGATACCGACTTCTCCGTCGGGTAGCTCCTCCAGGGTGACGGGGTCCAGGACCCGCGCGCGCAGCCATGGCGGACCCACAAGGGGTACGGCAGGATCCCCGTAGGCGTATCTCTGGGAGCACAGCTCCGTCATCCCGAATTCGTTGACCACCGACTCGAGCGGCAGGCCCAGACGGCGGGCCAATCCCCGGACTACCAGCGAGCGGCTGACGCCCGAGGGCAATCCCTTCTCTCCCCCCGTGTCCATGAGCATCGAGCCCGCGGGAAGGTGGAGCTCCGTGCCGAGCCCCTGCTCCAGGCGGGCGAGCCAGCGTTCGAACCCCACCGTGGTGCCGAGCACGCACAGAGGCCGTCCCGCCTCCACGGACTGGTCGAGTTCCGCGTCGAGCCGTTCCCAGTCCACGCCCTCAGGTGTGGCCACGCTTACTCCGTCCCCGTCACCGACGCTCGCGCGCAGGTCGTCCAGCATCCAGCCAAGCGAGGAATCGGGGTCGTGCTCGAACGACGGCGGCAGCGTGACCAGCCTGGGTGCGGTTTCTTCGGCGAGAACGAAGGCCCGGAAGGCGGCCCTCGCGGAGGCGGCGTACAGCTCCGGAGAACGTACCGCGTGTCGTCCCCTCGCCGCGACGCCCCGGGTCGTGCCACTGGTGCGGAACGTAACGGACTCATCCGCTGCGGCGCCGACGACCAGGTCCACAGCACGAAAAGCGGCGGTCGGAACCGGCACCACCTCCCGCCAGCCCGAGACCTCTGCCGGACCGACGCCCCGGCGTTCGCAGTAGCGACGGTACACTTCGTTACCTTCGAGCTGCAGCGAGAAAGCCTGACGAGCCCACCGATCCAGCAGCGGCTCGGCCCAGGAGGATGGATCGTCGGCCCACGCGGAGAACGACGCGATGAGCTCGCGGCACAGGGACTCGTAGCTCTCTTCCGGCCCGCGCGGCGTAGTCATCCGCGGAATGTGGAGCGCGGCCGGGGGGGCGACAAGCGGGGGGTCCGCGACCGATCAGTGAGCGTCCAGGTTCCCGACGTGGGTTTCTCCTTTACGCACCCACTTTACTTCCACCGGGCGGTCGAGGCCGGCCCGGACCACAGCCTGCCGCAAGACGATGACATCGTTGCACTTCGCGCCGTTCACTTCCGTGACGACGTCTCCATCTCGAAGGCCCATGCGATCCGCTGGAGTATCCTGGATGACGCGGAGAACGAGCAGGCCTTCGTCCACCCCGTCGAAGTACTCCGCGAGCTCTGTGGTAAGCGGACGGAACTCCGCTCCGCCTACCCGCACATCGGAGAACATGAGATCACGAATGGGACTCGGCACCGCGCGAGGGGTCACGAAGTAGTAGGACCAGGCGCCGTCCGGGTCCGCCTCCGTGGTCACCGTGAGCTCGGCCCCGAGGGAGTCGCTGCCGAGCACCCGGAAGCGACCCTGAAGACGAACCAGCGAATCGAGTCGGACACGGGCCGAGTGGAACGACGAGTCCCGCACCAGAGCCAGGCGCCGCGCCAGGTCCTCGTTCTCCCAGACCGAGAGGGGTGTACGCTCGGGCCACGACTCCCGCTCGCGCATGCGCTCGAGGATGACGTGTGCCTTGTCCGGATCGCCGACCTCGATCTTGAAGTTGCCGTCAGTGTCCTCGTGGAAGAAGACGAATTCATTGCCCCGCGCCTGGAGCGAATCGAGTCGGATCTCGACTTCGTCCAGCCGGGTTCGGACCGAGGGCAGGCGCATGATTCGAACACGAGGTTCGCCCTCCAGGCCCTGCTCTTCCGGGGGACCGAAGAACGTGCGCACCTCCACATACGGATCCGTTGGTCGGAGCTCTGGCGTGACCTCGATCACCGTCCGACCCCCCTCACGCCCGAGCTGGAGCTCCACCGGCACCCCGGCCTCCAGGCCCAGGAGCCGTGCGCGTCCCTCGGATCGCGTCACATCGAGTCCATCCACGGACAGAAGCGTGTCGCGAGCCTGAACGCCGGCCCGATCCGCCGGCCCGTCCACCACGACCGAGGTTACGATCGGCGGCTGGTCGCAAATCCTGTCCGCACACACTTCCTCCAGGAGGACCCCGATTCGGGCCTTCTCCTGCGCGACCCACGTCGTTGGCGCTTCCTGCGCGCTCAACTGGCCGCCGGCTCCCGCCAGCAGGAGGACTCCGCTCGCGAAGAGTCTCTTCAACCACGGCTTACAGGCATCTATCTGAAGCATCGTCATGGTTCCGATCCGTCTAGTATTCTTCCGCCGTCATGCGCAGCGTCTGATCGAGCTGTCCGGCCAGATCGTTTCGCTCGTCGACCAACTGGAACAGGAAGTTGTTCAGCACCGGGTCCGCCGGAGCCTCCCTCAGAGCATCGCGCGATGCATCGATCATGGCGTCCAGGTGAGTGATTCTCTCGGCGACCCTCTCCGGACCCTGCGCCCCATCGGCATGCCCGTCGAGGCCGCGCCGCAGGTCCTGCAGATCCGCGACCGTCCGCAGGTAGGCCTCGGCCGGTTCGATGGACATCGCCGACTCCGCATTCGCAACCAGCGTCTCATCCGCGCTCGAGGCCGGAGCCGGCGCTTCGCCGCCCGACCCCATGCGCTGCCCGACCATGAGACCGGCCGCAAACAACGCCAGGACGGCGGCCGCCTGAAGCGGCCACGCCCTGAGGTGTCTCCAGGCTGAACCTGCACCCGGCCGCTGAATAGGCTCGAGACCCATTCGGCGCTGAACCGCGTCCCATTCGCCGGACGGCGGCTCCAGCTGCGTGAGTCCCGAAAGGGCCATCCGCATCCGGCTCATCTGCTCGTACTCTCGAGCGCACTCCGGGCATTCGGCCATGTGCTCCAGACCACCCTGAACGCCCTTCGGGTCATCCAGGAGTGCCGAAATCTGCTCTCTACTCAAATGCTCAGGCATGATTACCCGCTTCGTTCATTCCCCGGGCCGGCGACAGCAGGTCGCGCATGCGCGCCCGGGCCTTGTGCAGCTGTGACTTCGATGTTCCGACCGCGACCCCCATTCTCTCGGCAATCTCGTCGTGCGTGAGTCCCTCCACGTCGTGCAGCACGAGTACCGTCCGATAGCCCGGCGAGAGCTGGTCCATCGCCTGGCCGAGCACCTTCTGGTTCAAGACCGTCTCGTCCGTCGGCGGCGGACCCGTCTGCTTTTCGGCCCTCGCCTCGACATCCGGCCTCTTGCTCTGCCTTCGGAGCCGGTTCAGGGCCGCGTTCACGGCCAGGCGGTGCATCCAGGTTCCGAACGAGGCCTCTCCTCGAAACAGGTGCAGCTTCTCAAACGCTCGCACCCAGGCGTCCTGGGACACGTCCTCCGCCAGGTGGTCGTCGCCGACCATCCTCCGCACCACGGAGTAGACGCGGCCGCTGTGTGCCGCGTAGAGGTCCGCCATCGCGCGTCGATCCCCGGCCCGGGCCGCCGCGATCAGTTGAGCGTCAGACATTCGCCTCGTCTCTGTGGTTCTCCGGTGTTTGGACGCGTGTGGGGGGTACGACAGTTGTCCGCTCGCGGAATCACTCGACTCGTACCTCGTCTCGTGCGGCCTCGCTAAGAACCGCTTCAGGCCGAGGGGCGCTGGCCTTCCAGCCGGCGCATCAGCCACGGGGTCGCGAGATAGGCCGCGATGGCGACCAGCAGTCCGACCATCGCGTCGATTCCATAGTGGAACCGGCCATACACGGTGCCCAGCGTTAGAGACACCGCGAACGGCGCCATGATCCAGAAGACGCGCTTGCTTTCCCGTCCCGTGGCGAACCACGCGGAAAGCGTTGCGGCGACGTGGGAGGAGGGAAAGGCCGTGCCCTTGGAAGAGCCGGACTCCAGGAGCGCGTGGACTACCGAGAACATGGGACCGTCCGCCGCTTCGCCCGCGATCTTGGGGAAGTCGTACCGGGGCCCGGCCACCGGGAAGACAGAGAAGCACAGGTAGCAGATGAAGAACGCCAGCGCGATGGTGAACGAAGCCCGTTCCAGCGCCCGCGGTCCTTTCAGAAGAAAGGCGGTCGCCGCCGCCCCGGGCACGATGAGGTAGTACGAAAAATAGCCCAGGTGGAGCATCTCCGAGAACCACAGCCGGCCGTACCAGTCGCTGAACACCGTGGCGAGCTGAGTTCCGAAGAGCGCCTCTTCCCACTCCATGACCACGGCGTCGAAGTAGCCCGTGACGTGGACCTGGTTCAGCGGTGCCAGCTCGAGGTACAGGATGGGCGTGAGGGCCACGGGATAGAAGATCCGGAAGAACAGTGCCAGACGATGGGAAGGAAGCGGGAGTGACGCGGCCCACCATATCAGCCCCATGGCGATGGCATGCAAGGCCGCGATCCCCAGTCCCATGCCGGACAGGCTGGTCAGGGCCACCATCCCGGTAGCCGCCAGGTACGCCAGCACCAGGTAGTCGACCGCGAGCGGGCCGCGGCTGCTCATCTGGGTCTCGGCCCGGAAGTCCTCAATCATCGTAGCCACCCCTGCTCCCGGTACCACCGTCCGGTCTCCTCGAGCGCCTCCCTCAGATGCGTGCCCGCGCGCCAGCCGAGAGTGCGCTCCGCGTGCTTGGCGTCCGCGGTCCAGTCGAAGCGGGAGAGGTCATCCGCCGTACGTCGGTCGAACTGCGGTGGAAGTCCGACCAGGCGGGCGGCCGTCTCGGACACGGCGCCCCCGACCTGCCAGATGGGATTCGGGATGCGGACCAGGCGGACCGGCTTTCCCACGGCCGCACCGAGCGCGTCCGCCAGGGTCTCCCAGGAGACGATCTCTGGACCGACGATCGGAATGGGCTCGTAGTCGACTTCCGGCCGTGCGGATGCTCGAATCACCGCGTCGGCCACGTCCTTCACGAAGACGGGCTGCAGGCGGCCCTGGCCCATCGGCGCCGGCATCAAGCCGGTCTTCGCCACCTTGAACAGGTTGAGCGAGTCCTCGTCGCGCGGTCCGTAGATCCCGCCCGGCCGTAGAATCACGCCCTCCATGTTTCCGGACTGCTGCGCGAGGACCTGGAACAGGCGCCGTTCACCGGCCAGCTTGCTGTCGCCGTACGGACTGGTCGGCCGGTCGCCGGTCGTTCCGGGCTCCTTGCCGCTCGCCGTCCGGTCCGGACCGCGGGCTGCCAGGCTGCTCACCAGGACGAAGCGACTGACACCGGCCTCCGCCGCGGCGGCGGCGAGCATCTGCGTACCCTCGGCGTTGACCTTCTGGTACTCGGTGTCCGAGCGGGCCCTGGTGACGCCGGCGGAGTGAATCACCACGTCCACTCCCTCGAGCGCAGCGGCCAGGTCTCCGGGAGAGCGAACGTCCAGGGTGATCCGCTGCACCGGGAGTGACTCGATCCAGCGGAGGTTGCTGGTCTCTCTGACGGTGCACCGGGTGTTCCAGCCCTCGGCGACGAGGGCATCCGCCACGTGGCTTCCGAGAAAGCCCGTGGCGCCAGTGAGAAGAACGGTGCGGGAAGCGGCGGCGTCCGAGCTCAGAGCTCGAGATCCCGATCGTACATGCGGTACCTCTTGTACGCCGACGAACCCATCTTCTCCAGCGGTTTCCTCATCGCCCAGTTGTGCTCGAGGATCCAGCCGAACTCGCCTGCCGTCATGCCCTTTGCGGACCCTTCACGGAAGATCCGCAGGTACAGGAGGTTGTCGATTCCCTTGTGCCTGTATTCCTCCACCAGGCCGAGCGTCAGGACCCGGCACATGTCGATCGTCTTCGCCCGACGCAGCACTTTCAGGAGGCCGAACGGAAAGAGGCGGCCGCGGGCCTTGATCAGGGCCTGGTTGTAGTCCTTGAGCCAGAGGGCGAAGCCGACCGGCTCACCCTCCTTGCTCTCGACGAAGATGACCTGCTCCGGGTCCTTCATCACGGCCATCTTGAGCTCGTCCGCCATGTGCCGGATTTCCGGGTCGGTCATGGGAACGAAGCCCCAGTTCTTTTCCCACGCCTTGTTGTAGACCATGAGAACCCGGTCCAGCTCTGCGGCAAAGTCCTCTTTGCGCAACGTACGCAGCGTCACCCCGACCCGTTTCGCCAGCCGTTGTTCCAGCTTGAGCAGGTACTCCGGCGGGTGGTTGTTGTCGAGGTAGTAGGCCACCATGTCCATCGCCGAGCGGAAGCCCGCGTTGAGAATCAGGTCCTCGTAGTACTCGGGATTGTACGGCATCATGATGGCGGGAGGTCTATCGAACCCGTCCACCAGCAGGGCGGCCTGTTCATTGGTGGAGAAGCTGGCCGGGCCGCGGATCACTTCCAGGCCACGGTCCCGCAACCATTCCTCCGCCGTTCTCAGAAGGGCGTTGGCGACCTTCTGCTCGTCCACACACTCGAAGAAGCCGAAGAAGCCGACCGACTCCTCGTGATACTCGACGTGATTCCGGTTGTGGATGGCGACGATCCGGCCGACCGTCTCGTCCCCACGCAGCGCGATGTACGGCTGTACGTCGGAGTGCTGGTGGAACGGGTGGGCCTTCTTGTCGAACATGACCTTCATGTCGCGGATCAGCGGCGGGACCCAGTTCGGATCCCCGTCGTAGATTCGATACGGAAGCTCGAGGAATCGGCGAAACTCCTTCTTTCCGTCCGCCGGGATCACTCGTACGTCCGGCGCTCCGCTCACGCGACCTCGATTCCCTGTCCCAGGACCCCGAACTTCTTGCCGACCCGAAGCAGGTGCTCGAGCACGAAATCGAGCTGCTCATCCGTGTGTGTGGCCATGTAGCTCGTGCGCAGCCGGCAACTGCCCTCCGGGACCGCGGGCGGCACCACCGGATTCGTGAAGACGCCGGCGTCGAACAGCTCCCTCCACACGAGGAACGTCTTTTCCATCGGACCGATAAGGATGGGAACGACGGGGGTCTCCGTCGGCCCGATGTCGAAGCCCATCTCGGTGAGCTCCTTCATCATGCGATGAGTGTTGGCCCACAGCCTCTCTTGCCGCTCCGGCTCGCTCCGGATGATCTCCACCGCCTTGAGCACCGTGGCGACCGATGCCGGCGGCATGGAGGCGCTGAAGATCTGCGACCGGGCGTTGTTGCGCAGGAAGTCTACGACGACTGCGTCTCCGGCCACAAAGCCGCCGATCGAGGCCAGCGACTTGCTGAACGTGCCCGTGATCAGGTCCACTTCGTCCGTGAGATCGAAGTGCGCGGCGGTGCCTGCGCCGAGCGGACCCAGCACTCCGAGCGAGTGCGCGTCGTCGACCAGGATGGCCGCGGAGTATCTGCGGGCGAGCGGCACCAGGTTCGGGAGGTCGACGATGTCTCCCTCCATGCTGTAGACCCCATCGACTATGATCATCTTGCCTCGGCCGGGGTCGGCCGCGTCGAGCAGCTTCTCCAGGTGCTCGAAATCGGCATGCCGGAATCTCTGAATCTCGCCCCACCCGAGCCGGGCTCCGTCCTGGATGCACGCGTGATCGAGCTTGTCCAGGAACGCCGTGTCGTTGCGTCCGAGGAGGGCGCCGATCGTGCCGAGGTTGGTCTGGTATCCGGTCGAGAAGACCAGGGCGGCCTCCTTGCCGACGAAATCGGCCAGGTCCTCCTCCAGCTGATCGTGCAGGTCCAGGTTCCCGTTAAGGAACCGGCTCCCCGTGTTGCCGCTTCCGTACTTGTCCAGCGCCGCCTTCGCGGCCTCGATGATCCTCGGATCGTGCGTCAGCCCCATGTAGTTGTTGGAGCCGATCATGACCTTCCGGTGGCCGTCGATGACGACTTCCGTGTCGGCCGAGCTTTCGATCCTCTGGAAGTACGGATACAGCCCCGCCGCCCTCAGATCGCGGGCAACGGTGAAGTTCGCGCACTTCTCGAACAGGTGCATGCTATGGCGTTCCCTGATCGGGTGGCGGTGACACCGACCGCGGATTTGCGGCCGGGACCAAGTGAAAAAAGGTACCCGAGGAATCCCGGCCGAGCAAGCAAGTTGCCTGTCCTGAAGCGGCTCCCCGCACTGGCGACGACCCCTTGCCTCGCCTGTCTTGCCCCGCGGCTGTCGCCGGTTCATTCTGACGCACATGAAGCCCATTCGACGGACCCGGACCCGGATGGAAGTCCTCGCGGCAATGCTGCTCGCCCCGCTGGTTGGCAGCTGCGCCACATCCGGCCAGACGGTGTCCGAAGACGCGGGCGGCACGGTGGAGGCGGTCGGAGCGCTCCCCGGTGAAGAGGGCGCCGCGAGCCGCGAGGATGGGGAGACCCCTCCCGGAACGGAGGCCGAGACCGGGCGCGAGCCGACTGCGGGCTTCGATTTCGATTCTCTCGTGGCCGTCATCCGCGCAGAGGCGGCCGAACCCAGAGAGCGTTCCATTCTTCCCTTCGGCGTGAAATGGACCCCCGTGACCCCCGTGGAAGGCTCGGCGATCGCGTTTCGGGTCCTTCAGCCCTTGGGCGGAATGGAGCCGGAGGCCGTCGTCGGCAGTTTCGCGGGCGGGGTCGTGCGGTTCGCACGCCTCGGCAGGGCGTGGGTGGGACTGGCGGCCGTGCCCATCGACACGCACGGCGAGCAGACCCTCAACCTGGAATTCCGTTTTGGTGATGGGTCGCGCCACGAGCAGTCGATGCAGCTCGACGTGTCCTCGCGGGTTTGGGACGAGACATCGTTGTCCGTCGCGCCCAGGTATTCCTCGCCCCCCGCCGAGGTGATGGATCGGATCGCGCGCGATCGAGACCAGATCCGAGGTGTTCTGGATCGATCGTCGCCGGAGTGGCTGCTCGATGGTCCGTTTCGCACCCCGCGCCCGTTCGACGTCACCGCGGAGTACGGCCAGAAGAGAGTGTTCAACGGAGAGCTTCAGAGCCGGCACACGGGCCTCGACCTCCGGGGGCAGGTGGGCACACCGGTCAGCGCAGCGGGGAGGGGTCGAGTGGTCCTCACTGGAGACTTCTACTACTCCGGCAACGGAATCCTCCTGGACCATGGCCTGGGCGTCTACACCGGCTATTTCCACCTGTCGGAGATCCTGGTTTCCGAAGGAGACCTGGTGGACGCGGGTGACCTGATCGGAAGAGCGGGTGCCACGGGACGCGTGACCGGCCCGCATCTCCACTGGTCGCTTTGGGTGGATGGAACCGGTCAGGATGCCGGGAGCCTGCTACAGATGGACATCCCTGAAACCCGGCCACAATGAGAAAATGACCGCCTGACGGCTCCGGCACGTGACGGCGAGGCTCATACCGTTTACGGCGCGAAACACATCAGACGGCCATTCTTCGATCACCTGACATGCTGTAACGCCTCGACCCCTCGGATGGTTCCCGTACCTTCCCCGGGCACTGTCTCAGCTTGCCCCCGGCCGGGGCCGCGAGCACTTTGGCACCCGCAAATCAAACCCATTCGGGAAGGCTTATGACACGCATAGCACTGGTTCTCGGCGGCGGAGCGTCGCTGGGGTCGTATATCGGCGGAGCCGTGTCGGAGATCGTTCGCGCGGTCGAGGGCAACCGGCGACGGGGCAAGGTCGTCATCGACGTCATCACGGGGGCATCCGCTGGTGCTCTCAACGCGGCTCTCGCAGCCCGTTGTCTCTCGGTCAATCGCAACCTCCTTCCGTGGATCGAAAAGGCGTGGGTGGAAGCGGCTGATGCCTCGGTCCTGCTCGACCCCGCGCGTCCGCAGCGCGAGGGCTGGCTGGATGTGTCCGCCCTGGACGAGCTGACGCGGGCGCTGGTCGACGCCGCTCCGGCGTCCGACGACGCACCCTCGAAGGCCGCGGCCGGGACCATTCGCGTGGGCTTCACCCTCGCCAACCTCTACGGGGTTCCGTACGACCGGCAGTACCGCTTCCTGAACGAACCCGATCGCACGTTCGGCACGCGCGTTTATACGGACGACATCCGGTTCTCGCTCACGAAGAAGAGCGCCGCCGGTACGCCGGTATGGGCCGAGGTCGCCGACGCCGCGGTCGCCTCCGCGAGCTTCCCGTTCGCCTTCCCACCTCGCCCTATCGGACGAAGCCCGGCCGACTATCCGGGCGCCCGGCTCAGCGTCGGACCGGACGGAAAGGTCGACATGTGGTACCTGGACGGGGGCCTGTTCGACAATGCGCCCCTGGGGCTGGCGAAGGACCTCGTGGAGCTGGATGCGGGTCATCGGGGCGAGGACCGCCGGTACCTGTTCGTCGAGCCTGCGCTGGAGACGGCCGGACCGGGTCACCACGGGTTCGAGGGGCCGCCGCATACCCTCGGGGGCATGGCTTCGGCCCTGGCCCGGGCCGTTCTCGGCCAGGGTGCCGCCCGGGACTGGCAGACCGCGAATCGTATCAACACGCGCCTCGAGATCCTGCGGGCGCTCGTCGAGAGGCTACCGGACCTCGCTCCGGACCTCGCGGACCCGGGCGACTTCGCCCTCGGCCGCTACATCGGGGAGCTGGCGGAACACGTCGCGGAGATGCGGATCGCGGAGGGCGGGGTTCCGGCCTCGGGCTCCGACGACCCGGCCGGCGAATATCTGGACACGGAGATCGACCGCATTGATGCGGATCCCGCCTATGCCACCGCTTTGGCACATACCGATTCGAGACCGGCGCGGGCGCGTCTCGCCAAGCTGGTCTTCGTGCTCGAGGCCGCCGCCGGCCTGCAGGACAAGGACGTTCTCCCTTTGTATCTGGTGGCCCCGGAAGGCGGACAGGCACTCGCCGGCGACTTCCTTGGCCACTTCGGCGGGTTCTTCCACCGGGAATGGCGGGCCAACGATTTTCGAGCCGGCCGGCGCGACACCCGCCGGGTCATCGAGGAAACCCTGTCCGATGTGATTTCGTACGATCCAGGGGACAAGTCGGACTACCGCGTCGAGAAGATCGACCCCTCGTTCGATTCGATCCCTGGCGCGGGCAAGGCCCGGCTGCGGGAGTTGGTCGAGGGGGAGGCGGATCGCGTTCTGTCGGAGCTGCGTCCCGGCCCGTTGGCCGCCGCCTTCGGCTGGGCCTGGAAGCCGGTGGTGAGGCGCTGGGCTTCGGATCGGGCCATGGCCGCCCTGCGAGGAGCTCGCTGACGCCCGAGACGAACCGCGGAAAGGGAGAGTTCAAATGGCCGATGTGAAGAAGACTCTGCTCTCCATCCAGCAGGTATTCCTGCTGATCGTCGCCGTGGCGGTGGTGTTCTTCGCCTTTCTCAACCTCGACCCGGTCACCATCAACCTGTTCTTCACGACGGTCACCACGAGCGTGGCGCTACTGCTCCTGGTTCCTCTGGCGGCCGGAATGATGCTGGGCTGGGTCGGCGGGCGCCTGCGGGCCGGCAGAAAGGCGAAAGCCCCCGCCGCCGTGGGAAAGGGCCCCGCCGAGCTGCCGCCCGCCGAGGAAAAGATCGAGGACGTGGACTGGCAGAACCTCGACCTCGACAAGATCGACGTCTAGTCCACCGTCAGCCCGGTAGTCGGACGGTTACGTTGCCGTCGTCCAGGTTCGTCCTCGCGGCACCGGCGCACGTGCTCTCGCTACTGAAATCGAACGCGGTGTCGTAGTACTCGTCCGCCGGACCCCAGAGGCGCATCCGGGCCGTATCGTGGACACCATCTGCCCCGCCCACCACAACGACCAGGGCGGTCCATCCGCCAGCTCCGTCCAGCATACCCTCCAGGTGGACGCGCACCCCGGCGGTGCACCCTGTCTGGCCGATGTTCGGGAAGAACTGCAGCCGTTGCACCCTGGTCGACCTGAACGTCGATCCATTCGCAGGTGCGAACGACACGTGGTGGAGCTGGATCACCCAGTGCCCCGTGACATCGTCGAACTGTATGCCATCAGCCCAGATCGGCACCGGCTCGCCGCCGAGCACCCGGGCCTGACCGGCGAAGCTCGCGCGCCAGGCATCCTCCAGGATCTGTCCGCCCCCCGCGACCCTGCCAGGTTCCGGCGCGTGATCCGACTTCAAGCTCAGGGCAGCAGACTCCGCGTCCGTGGTGGGCCCGGTGAGGGATCGGCTGCTACCGTCACAGGCAGCGTGTGAGAGACCCAGGACCGCGATCAGACAAAGTCGGGAAAGCACGAGGCACCTCCTGTGGACGAGGGCGCCCGTGGCCTCGGGGGGCGCCGGCCGGCAGGGGGGTACCGGGGGTTCAAACCGATGGATAGTACCGCTCAGATGCGCGGCTTGTGAAACCTATCACACGAGGCGTCCGGCTGCCAAAAGCCGGCCTGTTTGTGGCGTCAGTCGGTCTTCTAGGAACCCTCGAAAGCCACGATCTTCCCCGCGAACGCGGAGGCCAGCACCGTATAGGGACTCGCCAGGTACACCTGTCCGGGTCCGCTGCGTCCGGGGAAGTTCCGGTTGATCGAGCTCACCGTGACGGTGTCCGTCTCGAAGCTCACCCCCGGTCCCGCGTTGATGCATGCTCCGCAGCCCGGCGGCAGCACGTCGATGCCCGCCTCCACGAACAGGTCGTGGTAGCCCCGCTCACGTGCAAATTCCTCCACCTCCAGCGACCCGTACTGAAGCCAGGCCTGGATCGCCTCGGGCACCTTGAGTCCCGCGGCCAGGGCCTGACGCACGACCTCGGCTGCCATCTCGATGTCGTCCCACTTGGCCCCAGTGCACGAGCCGGCGTAGACGATGTCCACCTCGACCTCTCCATCCAGCTCGTCGATCGGGACGCCGTTCCCGGGATCGCCCGGAGTAGCGACCATGGGCCGGAGCTCGGACGCATCGATGGTCATGGTCCACTCGTACTCCGCCCCTTCGTCGCTGGACAGCCCGCTCGCCACGGCCTCAGCTTCGTGGCGCGGCATACCGCGGTGTGACACCAGCCACTCGATCGTGGTCTCGTCCGGGGCCACGATTCCGGTGAACCCTCCGACCTCGGCGGCCATGTTCGTGAGGGTGGCCCGCTCGTCGATGCTGAGGGCCCGTACGGCCTCGCCGGTGTACTCGAGGATCTTCCCGATGGCTTCGCCTCCGCGGACGTAGGGATGCCGGAGCACCTCCAGCATCATGTCCTTCGCGGTCACGTTGTCGGGCTTGCGGCCGGTGATCTCGATCCGGACCGAGGCCGGCACCCTGAGGCGCACGTCGCGAGTGGCCCAGGAATTCACGAGCGCCGTCGTGCCCACTCCGAACGCGAAGCACCCGAGCGCCCCGGAATGCGGCGTGTGCGAGTCGCTGCCCACGACCACCTGTCCCGGCAGGGCATAGTCGCCCAGCACCTTCACGTGGCAGATCGCCTCCGAGCCGATCCGGTCCGGCAGCTCGCCGTGCAGACGGATCCCCTGTTTGGCGGCGAATTCTCGCTGGCGCGTGTGCAGGCCGTGCGCCGCGTCCAGGAGACCGATCGCCTTCTTCTCGTCGCTGATGACCTGGTCGAGGAAGGCGAGGTGGTCCCGGAAGAAATAGATGCTCTCCGGCTCGTTGAGCCCGGCATCCTCGCCGGCGAACGCCTCCCAGAAGGTGGAAGCCATCGGGGTGACGTATTCGTGGCTGAACCTGATGTCGGTTCGGACGAATCCGGCGTCCCCG
>JAMJQR010000016.1 GCA_023554335.1 Candidatus Benthicola marisminoris | reverse complement strand
CAGAATAGCGTATCTCGAGCTGCCGGTACCGGGAGCCGAGCAAGCTCTGCAGCCCCGACAGGCTGCGCTCGCCCGTTACCAGGCACACGCCCGTGAACGGTGCGGAGAGCCGATCCAGGAGGTGCTCGATGAGGGTCCTGTGCCCGATCTCCAGCAACGCCTTCGGGCGCCCCCCGGCCAGAGAACCAAGGCGCGTTGCCTGGCCGGCCGCCGGGATCACACACCACATGGCGGACGGCCTCCCATGCTAGCGACCAGCTTATCCAGAGGCCGGTCCCGCCCCGATCGCGGAGGCGAACTCGGCCTGTCCGAACAGATCGCCAACGCAATCCTGAAACGAGCTCAGCAGTGCGTTCGGCTGCATGCCGGTAAGCCCGAGGTTCTGGCCTCTGGCGAAACCGTTGGACTCGCCGCTGAACACCATCGCTCCGATCTCGGAGTCATACAGCTGCCACCGAATGCGCACCCGCACGTCGAATTGCGCAGAGATGGTGATCCGGTCCAGGGTCCCGGCCAGTCGATAACGGACGTCCCGGTACATCCCGCCCACGAAGTCGAGCTCGACCCCCTCGTCCAGAATCGGGAGCCCGGCCAGCTGAAGGTCCTCGACGGCAATGAGCACATCCGACGAGCCGCGCTCCAGGAGCGTGTGCTCCGCCTGCCAGCGGAACACGGTGACGGACTGCGAGCCGGTTGCCCCGGACTCGCCGATGTACTGTCGATGCGGGATGTCCACCACGACACCGAACATGTCCACTCCCCAGTCCAGCATTTCCTCGGGCGTGAGTGTCACGGTGGGCTGGGACGTGGCGGACGAACAGGCGCCAACCAGAATGGCGCCGGCGAGAGCGCGCAAGGAGCGAGACATGTGCACCTCCCTGTCTAGTCTCCGCTTGGCATGGAAGCGAATACGAAGGGGGCAAGAGGCCTGAGCCTCCACATACTGGACAAGGTACGCCGGCCCTGGCCCTCCGGTCACCCCTCTCACCCGTTGAGCCCGATCCCTACGGTTGTGCGATGCGACCGGGAACGCCAAACTCCCCGACGTCACGCCATACCGTCATGAACTCGATGCCAGGAGCAAGCTTCCATGACCGCCAGTTTCGGGGCCCGAATCGCCCTCGTCGCAGCCGTCTGCCTACTGACGGTCAGTCCGCCCCTCGCCGCGCAGGACGCGGCCACTGACCCGATGCCTGAGCTG
Source organism: Candidatus Benthicola marisminoris (assembly GCA_023554335.1). GTDB lineage: Bacteria > Gemmatimonadota > Gemmatimonadetes > Palauibacterales > Palauibacteraceae > Benthicola > Benthicola marisminoris. Next base: position 7,497 of record JAMJQR010000016.1, on the reverse strand, counting down.
CTCGCGCAGCTCGGTCAGATCGAAGGCAGGATCGGGTACCTGCAGCTCAGGTACGACGAGGCCGTCGGAGAGGATCGTGCGCTCTTCGCGGACCAGCTGAGTCGGCGATGGCGGGAGCACCACGCCCTGCTCGGCGAGATGGTGACGGCCACGGAGGAAGCCCGTGCGGCCGGCACGGAACGGCAGGACGCGACGGAGAGAATCAAGGCGGCGCTGGAACGCGAGTTCACCTTCCTCCGCCGGCACGGCGAGCTGGTGCAGGGACGAATCGACGAGCTCCGCCTGGCGCTTCCGGACGCACCTCCTGAGGACCTGTTTGCCCTCGAGATCCAGCTCACCGAAGCCAACATCGATTTGGATGAGCTGATCGCCGCCGCGACGCAGGACATCGAGCGGGCAGAAGTGCTCGCGGTCGATCTGGGCCCGGACGTCGCCCTGCTCGACAACCGCCTCGAAGACCGGGCGGCTACGATAGCGGCGCGTATCGAGATGACCATGGACCGGCGCACTGCGCTGAATGACCGGGTGACCAAGGCCGGCGCCGACACGGTGGCGATCCGGGCGGAGCTCGATGCGCTGCAGGAGAAGATATACGGCACGACCACCAGTCTTCGGACGATGGTGAGCCTCATGGGCCAGCGGGACCTTAATACGACCAACTACGAGCGGCTACTGCTCGAGGCGACCGGCGACCTGGGGCCCAGCGTGCTCGACCCCGAGGTGGTCGGAGGCCTCGTGGAAGACCGTTGGCAGCAGGTCCGAGATTGGCTGCGCAGCCAATCCGGCGGGTTGCTGATCAAGGCAGCCACGATCGTGTTCGTGTTGTTCCTCTTTGGCTTCATCGCCCGACTCGCGAAGCGACTGGTGAGCCGGGCCGTCCTAGCCAGCAAAGTGGAGACCTCGGAGATCTTTCGACGGCTGATCGTCGGCGCGGCCTCAAAGGCCATGTGGCTCGTCGCCTTCCTCATGATCCTGTCGGTTCTCGGGGTCAACGTGGGCCCGATGCTCGCCGGTCTCGGTATCGCCGGATTCGTACTCGGCTTCGCGCTGCAGGACACGCTGTCCAACTTCGCCGCCGGTCTGATGATCATGTTCTACCAGCCGTTCGACGTGGGAGACGTCGTCGGCGCGGCCGGGGTGAAGGGCAAAGTAGAGTCCGTATCGCTGGTTTCGACCGTGATCAGCACGTTTGACAACCAGGTCTTGATTCTCCCGAACAACAAGGTGTGGGGGGACGTGATCAACAACGTCACGGCCCAGGACACCCGCCGCGTAGATCTCATTTTCGGGATCGGCTACGAGGACGACGCCGAGAAGGCACAGCAGATCATGCAGGAAGTGCTGGGCGCGCACCCGATGGTGCTCGCGGACCCGGAACCGGTCGTGCGGCTGCACGAGCTGGGAGATTCCTCGGTGAACTTCGTATGCCGGCCCTGGTCCCGCACGGAGGACTATTGGGATGTCTACTGGGACGTGACGGAGACCGTGAAGCGCCGTTTCGATGCCGAGGGCATCACGATTCCGTTCCCGCAGCGCGATGTGCACCTGTACCAGCACGGTGCCGGCGGCGAGTAGAGGGGCCCCTTCAAAGCCTAAGATCCGAACCAGACGTCCAGGCGTTCGGCCTCGAAGCGGTGCTTAGCCGTCGCGTGGTCGGGCGACTCGGGCGCGATGCGAACGAGTGGCTCGGGCGCCCTGTAGAACTCGCCCTGAATCTTCGCCGCCGTGCTCGTGCTCATCTCGAGGAAACAGTAGCCCTGTCCATCGAATGGAGCCGGAGAGCTTTCGCCCGAGATCCGGGCCGCGACGGCGGCCGCCACGCGCTGCCCCGCGAGGTCCGCCATCACGCCGGCCTTGGGCAGAGGGAGTCCGTTGGCCAGAGTGATCTTCGTTACGTCACCGATCGCGAAGACGTCCGCGACGTGCGTCTCGAAAGTCCCGGGATCGACGTGTATCCAGCCGCCCGGGCCCGCGAGGTCACAGTCGGCTACGACTTCCGGAGGCCGGTGTGCCGGCACGCCGACCAGCAGGTCGAATCCCAGGACCGAGTCCCCGAAGTCGATGTGCCCTTCCTCGACTCCGCGCACTTCCCGCCCGGTCTCGTAGCGGATACCCCGCTCGTCCAGCCGTTCCGCCAGCCAACGCGATCCATCGGCGCCCGCGTTGGGCAGGAGGATGGGCTTCGGGGTCGTGACCGTGATCGAGCTGACGTCCCTGACGCCGAGGCGGCGGAAGTGGTCATCCAGCAGCATGGCGCACTCGAACGGCGCCGGTGGACACGGGTAGGGCATTCCGGCGATGGCGATGACCACGTCGCCACCCGGGAAGTCCACGAGCCGGGCCTGCAGGGCCGGCACCCCCGCCGCGTCCCACACGTTGTGGCCGTGCTCGGCCAGGCCGGGAACCAGGTCAGGCCTAGACTCGGCACCCAGGGCCACGATCAGGAAGTCGGCGCCAAGCGCTCCTTCGTTCGTGACGACCCTGCGTTCCGCCGCGTCGATGGAGCGGATCTCCGTCTGGAGACGCTGGATCCCCTGCGTTTCGAGGGCAGCGAGAAAACGTCGCCCCCCATCCAGATCCCCCATGCCTACCAGCGCCCAAAGCTTCCGGAGCCCCATCAAGAACGTGTCGGACCGGTCCAGGAGCAGGATTTCGTGATCGGCGGCAATCCGCCTCCGAAGCTCGGTCGCCGCAGAGACTCCCCCGAATCCTCCCCCGAGCACAATGATCCGAGCCATCTTCACCTCCATCTCGGCGGCCGGTCTGCGAAATCCGAACAAAAAAAAGCGGGCCGCCTCGCTAACGAGACGGCCCGCGCAGCCGCTAGGGCTGTTTGCCGTTTATGAAACGACGGTCACGTTCTCCGCGGCCGGACCCTTCTGGCCCTGCACCACGTCGAACTCGACGGTGTCACCCTCTTTGAGCGACTTGAAGCCCTCGGCCTGGATGGCCGAGTGATGGACGAAGCAATCCTTGCCGCCATCCTCCAGCGTGATAAAGCCGAAGCCCTTCTCGTCGCTGAACCACTTCACCGTTCCCTTGGTACGCATGTGTCCTGCTCCTGATGTTGTGTTGCCAAGGTCGGAGTCCGGACAATCCGTACCCACCGACTGATTGACACTCTCGCGGCATTCCCCCGCGCGGGACGTGGCTCGAGCCACGAAAAAAAGGGGTACCCGTTCGAACAGGTCCCCCAAAGAAAAACCGTTGTTCTGTCTGGTCGCTTACCGCACTGCTCGGGTAGTGCTCTTTGTACACGGGCAATATCGCCACAATCGGCGGCGAAGTCAACCTGAGTGCGTGGCGTCCCTTCCTGTAACCGTCATAGGTTGTCGCCATGAGCGAGCAAAGGCCAGGCAAAGAGACGGAGCCGGTAACCGGGGTGCGGAGCTTCCTCGCAGCACTTCGCGCGGATGCCGGCACGCTGTGGAAGACCCCCGCGGACCGCCGTGCCGCCCAGGTCCTGATCGCGTCCGTGATCCTGTTGATCGTGTTCGCCATCTGGGGAAGGCCCAACTTCCTTCTGCGCCACCTCCCCGCGGTCGCGGCGGGTCTCGGGATGGACCCGAGCCACGAGTACTACCTGACGCTTCCCTACGTGTACTGGGGAGTCTCGAGTGCCGTCGTTCGGATCCTGGTGCCGCTGCTCGTGATCGTCGTGTGGATTCGCGCCCGCCCGTCGGAGTTCGGCTACCGCATCCGCGGCGTGACCTCACACGCCTGGATCTACCTGGCGATGTTCCTCGTGATGCTGCCCATCGTCTTCGCGGCCAGCTTCATGCCGGCCTTCCAGGCCAAGTACCCGATGTACGACAACGCAGTCCTCGGACCGACCCACTTCGCCCTGTGGCAGATCGCGTACGGCGTGCAGTTCCTGGGGGTGGAGGGCTTCTTCCGGGGATTCATGACGTTCGGCCTGTATCCCAGGTTCGGATACCTGAGCCTATTCATCATGGTGATTCCGTACGCGCTGGTGCACGTGGGCAAGCCACCGGTCGAGGTGTTCATGGCCGTGCCGGCGGGACTCGCGCTCGGCTACCTGGCACTGAAGAGCCGCAGCTGGGTCTTCGGCGCCCTGCTGCACTGGGCGGTGGGCATCACCATGGACGCGCTCGCCGTCTGGCACGCGGGCGGATTCAGGACGTGAGGGCCGGACCTCGTTCCCGGCCCTGTAACCGATGAGACTCGCGGTCACGATGGCATCGATTCTGGTATTGGGCCTGACGGCGTGGATCGCGTTCGTCTTCCTCCTTCAGCGAACGGTCATGTTCCCGCGTCCCCCGCTCCCCGCCGCGCGGGCGGCGGATGGGCGCGGAGACGTCGAGATCCTGCGGATCGGAGAGCAGGGGGGCGTCGAGGCCTGGTACCTTGGCCCGACTGGAGCCTCCGGCCCCGGTCCCGTGCTCATCTTCGCGCACGGCAACGGAGAGTTGATCGATTACTGGGTCGATGCCTTCGACGAGGCCCGCGGGAGCGGGCTCGGCGTCCTGCTGGTCGAGTACCCAGGGTACGGTCGGTCCGCCGGCCGGCCGACCGAGGAGTCGATCGCCCGAACCATGGTGTCGGCGTTCGACGCGATCAGAGACCGACCCGACGTGGACCCGGAGCGCATCGTCGGGTGGGGACGCTCCCTGGGCGGCGGAGCCGTGTCGGCTCTCGCGGCGGCCCGGCCGCTCGCCGCGCTCGTGCTGGAGTCGACGTTCACGAGCGTGCGCCCTCTCGTTCGCAGGTACGGACTGATCGGCCCTCTGGTGCGGGATCCTTTCGACAATCTCTCCGTCGTCGAGGACTTCGAGGGGCCGGTGCTGGTGATCCACGGGGAACGAGACACGATCATACCGGCCTCTCACGGAAAGCAGCTCGCCCGGGGGGCCAGCCGCAGCGAGCTCGCCCTGAAGAACTGCGGGCACAACGACTGCCCGCACCCCTGGCCCGAGGTGCGTGCGTTGCTCGCGGTCGAGGGCCTACTCTCGGCAGTGCCCGCCGAAGACTCGGATCACTCCTCCGGCGACCCGGATTCGTCCTCCGGCGTCGGCAACTGAAAGTAGTAGTCCACGGTGAGAGAGTTGACCCGGTAGGGGGTCTCATCGTCCTCGAGGAACCCACCGATCGCGGAAACCGCCACCGCGAGCCGCGCTCCCTCCGATTCCGCCCGCGCCGTCAGCAGCTCCGCCGGCACCTGTGACCCGGCAGACCGGGTTCGCATGTAGTCATGCGCGCCGCGGAGCACCTCCTCCAGGGATGCGACCAGCACCTCGACGCCCTCCACCGACATCGTCACGGAGAGCCGGTCCTCGTCCCACGCGAAGGCGGCTCCGGTTTCGTCCACACGCACCGTGTCCAGGACGGCGCTCCGGTTCCTCAGCACGTAGTCATAGCCGGCGATGGGTAGCGGCGGACCGTTCTGCTCCACGAAGAAGTTGAATCCCTCCCCCTCGCCCGGCGTCCACGTGCCCACGTACTCGATGCCCATCTCCTCGACGATCAGGGCGGCGCGCCTCTCGGCCTCCCACCGGTCGGTGGGCTGCGTCCCATCGGCGATCGTATCCACCTCCGCCAGCCGGCCGGCCGGGAACCAGGATTCCATCGATCCCGTCCCGTGATTCGCCGCGAGATACCGGATTGTCGCCCCGATCTCCCTGCGGTCCTCGGCCGAGACCTCCGCCGGCGGCGGCCGGACCTGGCCGTCCGCCAGCATCCCGTTCTGCTCCAGCAGGCCCTCCAGCCTCGAGGTCTGACTGGCGCGTGACACGGGATAGGCGCTCCACGGGCCGATGAACGTCAACAGCGCGAGGGCCGCGAGCGTCGCCGGTATGACCTTGATGTTGCGGCTGCGGGTGATCGCGTAATAGAGGGACATGCCACCCAGCCACAGGGACAGGACCACCAGGAAGTACCGCGGTTCGGTGATCGCGTACTGCTGGATGCGCTTCCAGATCGCGAGCAGCAGCATGATGTTCGCGGGTATCAGCCCGATCCAGAACCAGCGAGCGTAGCGCTGCACCCAGTGGTTCTCTTCCCGCTCCGCGATCGGGTAGAGGAGGAGCAGCGACAGGATCCCCGCCGCGGCCACGCTCGAGACCAGGTATCCGATCCAGCCGCTAGGCCACACGCGCGTGATGATGATCCGCCCCAGGTAGAGCGTCAGGATCAGGATGTAGACCGTGACCAGCGGACTCAGGATGTACTGGCTGAACACCTTGAGGACCGCAGGATAGTCATCCTCACGGTCCAGGGCCTCGAAGTCCTCGGGGACGCCGGAGAGGAAGAACCAGGCGCTGAAGACGAAGGCGATCCAGCACCACAACCGGAAATAGGTCTCTTCCTCAACGTTGATGCCGAGGAGATTGTCCACGGCCAGCAGCGCCACCGCGAGCCCCAGGTAGAGGACCGCTGAGAACACTCCGGCCAGCAGGAAGCGCAGGAACAGGCTCCGGTTGTACTGCCAGAAGCCGTTCCACTCCCGCACCGCCGCATACGGAGCGACCGCCACGAGGAGGTGGGCGGCCACCGAAAGCTGCACGTAGCGCAGGACCTGAACCGGATCGGACCAGGTCGGCCGGCCCAGGTACACTCCCAGCAGAAGCGCCGCCGCGATCGCGCGCGCTCCCCAGAGCACCGCGTTGGAGACCCCGCGCCGCTCGGCCGTCAGCGTGATGGCGATGAAGAGCGGAATGCCGAGGCTGGCGGCATACAGGATGCCGACCAGCGTTTCCTCGTTCGCCGGTGAATCGGCGAGAAGCGAAGCGCTGAGAGCCGACACGAAGGCGCAGGTTATCGCCGCCGGAAACCTGCGCGCTGCGGCGAACGCCGTCCGAGCTAGCTGCTCGATCGATGGTAGTCGCATGATCCTGTCCTCTCGATCCGCCGGGACTCAGCCCACCTGGATGTGGACCGTATTGCCCTGCATGTAGACCATGGCCGATACCGGCTGGATGCGCCGGCCGTCCACGATGACAGCCCCGAAGCTGCCATCCTCTCGCCGCTGGGAGACGTATCGCACGACACCGTTGTTCATCTCGGCGCCTCCCACGTCTTCGAATTCGATTCCGTTCGCGGTGACGGCCAGCCAGCTCGCCATGATGAGCTCCTCGTGATCGGGGGATGAAGGGCGGTATCCACAATCTACGCCCAAACTCCCGTCGGGCCACGCGCCGGATCTGGCCGGCGGGCGAGGGCAACGAGCGCCGCTGGCACGGATCTGGCCCGGTTCGGCCGCTTGGGAGGGGGCAGGTGCGCCGGACAAATGGAGGTCCCGACATGAGAATCCCGAACGGGTCGACCGCGCTCGCGGCGGCCCTGATCGCCTGCGGATGCGGCGCAGATGACACATCCGGGCCCGAATTGTCCGAAGTCCCCGTGGGCGACGTCGCCGAGTTCACGGCAGACATGAATGCGCACCGAATATCGGCCGGTTGCGCCGCCCTCGCGTGGCACTCAGCGACTGCGGACGTGGCCCGCGCGCATAGCCAGGACATGCAGGATCGAGGATTCTTT
>JAMJQR010000125.1 GCA_023554335.1 Candidatus Benthicola marisminoris | reverse complement strand
GTTTCACCTACCGGGGATTCCCCGGAACCCACCATCGCGATGCGCTACAATTAGTATGTGTCGACGGAACCCATCTTAGAGATATCGGTGCAGAACGCAAGAGCAGGCGGGAAAAGTGGTCCGCTCAGCGCCAGTCGGGGGCTTCATCAAAGACGGACACCGCCACGACTCGCCCCTCGCGCACCGTGGCCGTCAGCGTGTGAACCTCGCCGTCGGGCCTCGGCAGCGCGCGGCGAATCAGGGGGTGCTCGCAACGCACGGCGATCTCATCGGGCGCGGCTGCAGGCCACAGGCCGAGGAGGTCCACTGCCTCGCGCAGGCAATCGAAGCCGCGCGAAAAAGTGGCCGTCCATGAGGCGATCCGGGAGGTCGTGGATCCGGAGCAGCGCGCGCGAAGCGTACAGGCGCTCAGCTCGAAGACGAGCCAGACGTCTCCGGCGGCGGCGCGCCGAGCCGTGGGTGCACCGAGCCGCTCGACCGCCTCGGCTTCCGTCATTCCGACGAGGTCTCCACATTCACCGGTCCGGGGGTCCGGCGACGACGCTTCGCTCATCTCCAGGTCAGAGTTCCAGGTATGCGGGGAATCGAGCCCCTCAAGGGAAAGAACTCGGCGCCGATTCGTCTATGACATCGGCCAGGGTGGTGCCTTCCAGGAATTCGAGCGCCGCCTCCTTGATGACTTTCCAACGGTCGTGCGCTCCGCACGGATGCTCATCCGAGCACTCGGGTCGGCCCAGGAGACAGCGGGTCCGCTCGATCTGCGGCTCGAACGGTCCCACGACCGTAGACAGGACAAACTCCTCCGGAGGTCCCGAGAGGGCAAAGCCGCCAGTGCGACCGCGCTCGGAGCGCACCACACCCGCCCGGGCCAGCTGGTGCAGGATCTTGGACATGTAGTTCGCGGGCACGCCGGTCTCCCGGGCGATGTCCCTCGCCCTCCGGGCGCCGTCGCCGTAGTGACGCGCAAGGCACACCGCGGCGCGGAGAGCATACTCCTCGGTTCGGGACAGCATGGAAGCGGGCTCCTCCTGGTCTGAGCGTAACATCACCCATTCATGATGTAACCGCTGCGGGCCGGACGCGCGAGCTACGCCTATGCGCAAAACCGCGGTCGGACAGGATCTCCGACCGCGGCTTCGCGCCTGAACCGCATGTGCGGCGGAGCTACTGCATCGTGTTGATGATCCCGAAGATCGGAAGGTACATGGCGACGATCATTCCGCCGACCACGGTACCGAGGATGACGATCATCAACGGTTCCATCGCCTTCAGCAGAGACTCGACCGCGGTATCCACTTCCTCGTCGTAGAAGTCGGCGATCTTGGTGAGCATGCCGTCGAGGTCACCCGTCTCTTCACCCACGTTGATCATCTGCGTGACCATCGGTGGGAACACGCCCGAAACACGCAGGGGTTCGGAGATCGACTCACCCCCGGCGATCGAGCTGCGGCTGTCCATGATCGCGTCGTGAATCACACGGTTTCCGGACGTGCGCGCCGTGATCTCGAGACCGTCGAGGATCGTGACACCGGAGCTGAGCAGGGTCCCGAGCGTACGCGTGAAGCGCGCCACGGCTCCCTTCCGGGCGAGATTCCCGAAGATCGGGAGACGGAGAAGTACCCGATCAAAGGTGAGCCGCCCGGACGAGGTCGCGATCCAGCGCCTGAAGAGGAAGACCACCGCGAAGGCACCGCCGCCCATGGCCCACCAGTAGGACTGGAGGGTATCCGAAGCCAAGATCACGATCCGGGTCGGGAGCGGAAGAGCCTGGTCGAAGCTCGCGAACATCTGCTGGAACGTCGGAATCACGAACAGCAGGAGGACTACGATCGCGGAGACGGCCACGAAGCCGATCACAGCCGGGTAGATCATGGCGCCCTTGACCTTGCGAGACAGCGCCTCGGCCTTCTCCAGGAACACGGCCAGGCGGAGGAGGATCGTATCGAGGATACCGCCGGCCTCACCCGCCGCGACCATGTTGACGTACAGGGGAGTGAACACCTTCGAATGATCGCGCATGGCGTCGGCCAGCGTGTGGCCGGACTCCACGTCGTAGAGCACATCCTGCAGCGTCTTCTGCAGCGTCTTGTTGTCGGATTGCTTCGCGAGGATGTCCAAAGCCTGCACCAGGGGCAGTCCCGCGTTGATCATCGTCGCGAACTGCCGCGTCATGATGACGATGTCCTTGGTCTTGACCTTCGCGCCGCCCGGCAGATTGATGCCCTTCGGCTTCTCGCGGATCGAGACCGGGATCAGGCGCTGGCTTCGAAGATGCGCGATGACTTCTTCGCGTGTAGCTGCGTCGTATTCGGAGCGCTTCAGGTCCCCGGATACGGTTCGAGCAGCGTATGACCAGACTGGCATGGTTCAACTCACTCCTCTTGGGCGTTCCACCCGTGGCTATACCGCGGCCGGCTCGACTTCGCCGATCATCCTCTTGAGCTCGGTGGGATCGGAGCTCACTCGCATGAGCTCATCGAGCGCCACCTCGTCCCTCATATAGAGGGAGTACAGCGCGTCGTTCAGTGTCTGCATCCCGTATTTCTTCCCGGCCTGCATGGTCGAGTAGATCTGGTGCACCTTCTCGTCGCGGATGAGAGCGCGGATCGCGGGCGTCGCGACCATGAGCTCACACGCCACCACCCGGCCCTTGCCGATGCGCCGCGGCAGGAGCGTTTGTGTTACGACGCCCTCGAGCACGAACGACAGCTGCGCGCGCACCTGGTCCTGCTGGTGAGAGGGGAAGACGTCGATGATGCGGTTGATCGACTCCGCCGCCGAGTTCGTGTGCAGGGTCGCGAGGGCGAGGTGTCCCGTCTCGGCGATCGTGAGAGCGGCCTTCACCGTCTCGAGGTCGCGCATCTCACCCACCAGAATGACGTCCGGATCCTGCCGCAACACGTACTTCAGCGCTTGCTGGAACGATTCCGTGTCACTTCCGACCTCGCGCTGGTTCACCAGGCACTTGCGGTGGCGGTGGACGAACTCGATCGGGTCCTCCACGGTCACGATGTGCCCGGACCTCTCGCGGTTGATCTTGTCGATCATCGCCGCGAGCGTGGTCGACTTTCCGGAACCGGTGGGGCCGGTCACCAGGACCAGGCCACGCGGCTTCTCGGCCAGCTTCGCGATCATGGGCGGAAGGCCGAGCTCCTGGAACGACAGGATCTCGAACGGAATCTGCCGGATCGCCATGGCCACCGTACCGCGCTGGCGGAAGACGTTGCCCCGGAACCGCGACAGGTTCTGAACGGAGAAGGACAGATCCAGCTCATCCTCCTGCTCGAATCTCTTCTTCTGCTGCTCGGTCAGTATCGAATAGGCCAGGGCCTGCGTATCGCGCGGGCCCAACTGGGTCCCGTGGCCGCTGTCCTCGAGCCGCCCGTCGATGCGAAGCTTGGGAACCTCGCCGGCCGACAGGTGGAGATCGGAGGCCCCCTTGTCGATCATCTCTTCGAGCAGTCCGCGCAGTACGGCGGGCGCCGAGTCAGTCATGTAATCCCCGTTCGGTTCGCAGAGTGGCCGCGATTCCGGCTCAGCCTGCAGTTTCCTTGATCACTTCGTCGAGTGTGGTGATTCCCTTGCGGACCTTGAGCAATCCATCGTCGCGCAGGGTGATCATCCCTTCCGAGATCGCCGTCTTCTTGAGCTCGGCCGTGGATGCGGCCTGCAGGATCATCCTCCGGAGCTCGGGAGTCATGGGCATGACTTCGTACAGGCCTTGCCGCCCGGCGTAGCCCGACCCGTTGCACGCGTCGCACCCCTCCCCGCGGAAGAACGTCGTCGCAGCGGCCTGCTCCGCCGTAATGCGCGCGGCCTTCAGGACCGTCTCGTCATAGGTGACTTCTGCCCTGCAGTTTGAGCAGATGCGCCGAACCAGACGCTGTGCGGTGATACAGTTGAGGGCGGAGGCGACGTTGAACGCCTCGATGCCCATGTCGATCATACGGGTGATCGTGGATGCGGCGTCGTTGGTATGGAGCGTGGACAGGACCAGGTGACCGGTCAGAGAAGCCTTCACAGCGATCCCGCCCGTCTCCAGGTCCCGGATCTCACCCACCATCACGATGTTGGGGTCCTGGCGCAGGAACGCGCGCAGGGCCGCGGCGAACGTCATCCCGATCTCGGTTCGCACCTGGACCTGGTTGATCCCGCCGAGGTTGTACTCGACCGGATCCTCCGCCGTCATGATGTTGACTTCGTCCGTGTTGATCCGACTCAGAGCACTGTAGAGGGTAGTCGTCTTACCGGACCCGGTGGGTCCCGTGACGAGGACCATCCCATACGGCTTCGAGATCGCGTCGAGGAAGTCAGCCTCCGCCTTCTCCTCCATCCCGAACTTCTCGAGGTCTAGCGTGAGATTCCCCTTGTCAAGAATCCGGAGCACGATCTTCTCCCCGAACAGCGTCGGGAGGGTGGACACACGGAAGTCGATGACCTTGCGCCCGATCTTGATCTTGATGCGGCCGTCCTGAGGCACGCGGCGCTCCGCGATGTTCAGGTCGGCGAGAATCTTGACCCGTGAGATCAGTGCGGCCTTCATCCGGATCGGCGGCTTCATGATCTCCTGCAGGGCACCGTCGATCCGGTACCGCACGCGCAGCTCTTTCTCGTATGGCTCGATGTGTATATCGGACGCGCCCCGTCGCACCGCGTCCGTGAGGAAGCCGTTGATCAGGCGCACGACAGGCGCTTCCTCCACCTGCGCCTGCATCTGCATCGCGTTGAACTGCTCCTCTTCTTCCTCCACCACCTCCACGTCCTGCTCTTCCAGCTCCTCCAGCAGATCTCCGAGCCGGTCCGTCGCGACCTCGTAGTACTTGTCGATGGCCATCCGCAGCGAGTACTCGCCCGCGACCACGGCGTCCACGTCGAAGCGGGTGATGAACTTCAGGTCATCCACCACGCCCAGGTCCGTGGGATTCACCATCGCCACAGTCAGCGTTCGTCCCACCCGGCGCAGGGGAAGCACGAGGTGCTTGGAGGCGAAGTCGGCAGGGACCAGCTGAAGGATCTTGGCGTCGACTTCCACTTCGGAGAGATCTACGGCCGGCACCCGGTACTGCCGCGACAGGAGTCGCGTGAGCTCGTTCTCGCTGAGCGCACCGTTGGAAACCAGAGAGAAGCCGATCCGGGTCCCCCCCTGCTGCTGCTCGGCGAGGGCCTTGTCGAGCTGCTCACGCGTGATGAGGTTTTCGCGCAGGAGCAACTCGCCGATCTGGGACTGTTCCATTGAGGTTGATGCCATCTCGCTCCGCCGGCTCCTGATCACTTGGTTCACCGCCGCGACACCTGGCCGGGCGGCCTCCCGTTTCGCGCGGGGCATGTGGCGCCCGCGGCGTCTGGATCGAGCAAGCCGCGTGCCCGGTGTAGCCCGGGTGCCACACTCGGGACACTTTCGGCCGAGGAATGGCCGGCGGACGGGGACGCCGGCCGGGGGCCGAAACGTCCCGTCAGAATCGGATTTGTCCGCGAATTTCCCGGAGAATCGCGGGCCCGATACCCGGCACGAGCAAGAGATCCTCTGGCTGTCGAAACGGCCCGAGACGATGCCTCGTCGCGACAATGCGCGCCGCGAGCACCGGGCCGATCCCCGTGATTTGCTCCAGTTCC
>JAMJQR010000124.1 GCA_023554335.1 Candidatus Benthicola marisminoris | reverse complement strand
GGTCTTCATCAATGTGTCCTGGCACGACCCGCGGCTGGCGTTTGAGGACACCGGCGGGTCTCCCATCGTGTTCCAGGAGGAGGAAGCTGAAGAGAAGCTGAGCGAGATCTGGTCCCCCGACATCGAGATCCAGAACGAGGTACAGCAGCGCGCGACCGAGAGCGTCCAGCTGACGATCTTCCCGGACGGAATGGTAGACTACGAGGAGCGCTTCGGGGCCACGCTGAACGCGGAGCTCGACCTTCACGAGTTCCCGTTCGATCGGCAGGCGCTCGACATGGAGCTGCAGGCCTTCGTTTGGGACCGCACGGAGATGCTCCTGGTCGCGAACGAGGCGCAGACGGGCTTCGACGACGGTTTCCTCACCCCCGAATGGAGCGTGACCGGCGTGGAGACCTTGATCGGTTCCCGCTCCGACGTTCGCGACGACCGGGAGTTCTCGACTTTCACTTTTCGGATTCGGGCGCAGCGGCACGCTGGACACTACCTGCTTCGCTTCGTTCTGCCTCTGTTCTTCGTCATGACCATGACCTGGCTCGCCTTCTGGGAACCGCCCGAGAACCGATATCGGATCGGTTTCCTCGCCCTTCTCACGGTCGTGGCCACGCACGCTATCGTGTCGGGCAGCATTCCGCGGCTCGACTATCCCACCCTCGCCGACATGATCCTCATCGTGTGCTACCTGGCAGCGACGGCACTGGTCGCAGTAAGCATCGTTGTGCAGCGAATAGAGGCGAGAGGCTTTCCTGAGAGGGCTCGCACCTTCGATCGATGGGCACGGTGGTCACTGCCCGTGGCGGCTGCGGTCGTGCTGGCCGTGTCGGCTCTGATCCTCTGGAACTGAAGTCGCCTCAGTCCGGCAACCCCACTCTCGGACACAGGGCACGGATCGCGCACTCGGGGCAACGCGGGTTCCTGGCCGTACACGTCCGCCTTCCGTGTCCGATCATCAGGACGTGCAGCTCGTAGCGCAGCTCAGGGGGGACGATCTCGTTCAGGATCTCGTGGGTCCTCACCGCGCTCGCTTTCTCCGGAACCAGCCCGAGCCGCAGCGCGATCCGGTGCACGTGCGTGTCCACGGGAATCACGTCGCGGTCCATCGCGAAGCAGAGTACGCATGCGGCCGTCTTCACGCCGACGCCCTTGAAGCTCGTCAGGTACTCGATCGCTTCCGCATCATCCATGGTCGCGAGATGGTCGAGCGTGGGCCTGCCATGCTCTCTTCGCAGGCGCGTCAGGGTCGAGAGGATCGTGCCCGATTTCTGCTTCGCGAGGCCGGCCGGTCTTATTGTCTCCTCGAGCTCTCCATCCGGCGCGGCGAGGACCGCGCCCCAGTCCGGGAAGCGGGCCTTCAGGGCTTCCCACCCCCGGTAACAGTTGGCGTCGGACGTGCTCTGGCTGAGGATCGTCAGAACCAGCTCATCCAGCGGGTCGCGCCTCACCTTTCGGCTCGCCGGCTCAGCCTGCGCGAGCCGCGTCGCGATGGTGCGGATTCGCCCTTCGTCGTTCTGTCGGCTTTCCGGGTGCGTCATTAGCTTGCGGCGTTCCTCGTCCCAGACGGCGACGGTCATTCGTTTCTCAGCGGCGGAAGAACGTACGAACGCGTGAAGAAGAGGCAAAGAGCGAGCGGCCGGGTCCTGGACCTGCAGGACTCTCGTCACACGGAGGCGTTCAACCCGCGAACGGCCGGGATCGACGACGCCTCCCCGCTCGAGGTGGTGCGTCTTCTCAACGAGGAAGATCGAACCGTCTCCGCCGCCGTCGCCTCGCAGGAGAAGGCGATCGCTGCCGTGATCGCCGAGGTAGCCGATCGGCTCAGAAGGGGTGGCCGCCTGTTCTACGTCGGCGCAGGGACGTCGGGCCGGCTCGGCGTGCTGGACGCCGCCGAGTGCCCGCCGACCTTCGGAAGCCACCCCAGCGACGTGCAGGGGGTCATGGCCGGAGGCTCCGCGGCCCTCGTTCGGAGCCGTGAGGGCGTCGAGGACGATCGGGAAGCGGGGGCCGCCGCCATCGTGGATGCCGCCGTCGGGTCCCGGGACTTCGTGCTCGGAATCGCCTCGTCGGGCACGACCCCGTTCGTGCACGCGGCGCTGGACGCGGCACACGCCGCCGGCGCGGGAACCGGAATCCTGGCGTGCACGCCGCCGCCCGAGGAAGTGGTTCACGCGGCGGATCACGCCATCGTTCCCCTGACCGGCGCCGAGGCGATCGCCGGCTCGACCCGCCTCAAAGCGGGCACGGCGACGAAGCTGGTGCTCAACACGATCTCCACCGGGGTCATGATCCAGCTCGGCAAGGTGTACGGGAACCTGATGGTGGATCTCCGCGCCGTGAGCCGGAAGCTTGTGGATCGCAGCCTGCGAATGGTCTCCGCGGTCACCGGCCTCGAGCGTGAGGAAGCCCGGCAGCTCCTCGTCGCCGCCGGAGGCACGGTGAAGACGGCCATCGCCATGCACGAGACGAGGGTGGGGCGCTTCACGGCCGAGCGTCGTCTCGACATCTGTGACGGTTTCCTCGGCCGTCTGGTGCACAGGTTCCCACCGGGCTCGCCGGTTCGGGACTTCGCCGAGTTCCCTCCGGGTCGCGCGGAGGAGTGGGAGAGCGTGGTCGATCAACTGGCCGTCGCGCCCGCGGCGGTTCGCGAGGCGATAGGGAAGACTCCCGACGAAGATGCCGCGCCCACGGTCGGTCGGCCGGCGGGCGACATCGCCTGGCAGGTCGGGCACCTGGAGCGCTACGAGCGAGAGGCCATCCGGCCGCGCGTCGAGGCGTGGCCGGAGACGGGTGTGCTCGAGTTCGTGGACTGGGAGGATGAGACGGCGCCCGGCCCGGCGGACGACGACGCGAATCTCTCGGCCAGGACGGCCGCCTTCGCCGCCCAGCGGGAGGCGACCGTTCAGGCGCTTCGGGCGGCGGGACCGTCCTTCCTGGACCGGAGGGGCCGGCAGGGCGCGGAGTCGTTCTCCGCCTACCAGTTTCTGCGCGCCACGATCCAGCACGACCGCGCACACGTCGCCCGAATCGGCGAGCGCCTTCACCGCTCGCTACTGGTGGAGAGCGAATGAAGACTCATACCGAAGGTCTGTACATCGGCCTCATGTCCGGCACGTCACTCGATGGAATCGATGTGGCTCTGGCCGAATACGGCGGCGACGCCGAGCGTCCCGAACCGGCCCGCCTGGTCGCCTTCGAATCCTATACGTACGAGGCCACGTTCCGGGACCGATTACGCGGCGTGATCGAGGGAGGGAATCCCGCCGGCGTGTGCGACCTGAACTTCGCGCTCGGCGAACGACTCGCGGTGGCGGTGAGCGACACCTTGATCGCCGCCGGAGTCGCTGCTCGTGACGTGGCGGCGATCGGGAGCCACGGCCAGACCGTATGGCACAGCCCGCCGGCCCCCGGGGCGCGAGGCGCGACCCTCCAGTTGGGCGAGCCCGCGGTGATCGCGGAGCGCACCGGGATCCCGGTGGTGGCCGACTTCAGAGTCCGGGACGTGGCGGCGGGAGGGCAGGGCGCCCCCCTTTCGCCGTATTTCGACCGCCTCCTCCTTTCCGGCGACGAGGCCCGGGCCATCGTGAACCTGGGCGGAATGGGCAATCTGACGGCACTGCCGGC
>JAMJQR010000123.1 GCA_023554335.1 Candidatus Benthicola marisminoris | reverse complement strand
AGTGCTGGCGGAAGTTCTCCGGGAAGAGGCGCGCAGGTGTGGACCGCCGGCCGCCCTCCCGCTCCACCTGCGCTGCGCCCCCGGACTCCCGAACCCGAGGGAGGCGGGAAGCGAGGCGTTTCTGACCGGTTTGCTGGCCCCGGTGCGGAGCGGGATGCTGCTCACCCGGGCCGACCTGGCCCGCGGCTCGGAGGAGATCGGTCTGGGCCTCCGCATGGGTGAACGGAAGTTCGCCCTGAAAGCGTTCCTGTCCCAGGATGCCGAGCGGACGCTGGACTGGCTGGCCGGCGAGGCCCGGAGCTGGAGCGATCGCCACGACCGCTGGTCCTCGGGAATGGAGCGGATCGGCCGCTTCTGGTCGCGGCGCTCCAGGGCTACCGAGGACCTGTTGCAGTCACTTCTTCAATCCGCCGGCGGCGAGACCGGCTGGACGGACGACGCACCGTTGGAAAGCGAGGTAGTGGATGCTGGAGACTGACAGCCTTACCCAGGACGACGTGCGGCAGATCGTGCGCGAGGAGATCAAGCGGGCCTTCAAGAAGGACCCGGCTCGGAAGAACCTCTCCATGGTTGCATCCAAGGGGACCCTCGACTGGGCGTACCCGCCCCTGATCCTGGCCACGGCGGGAGCCGCCGCCAACATGGATGCGGCCATCTTCTTCACTTTCTACGGGCTGAACATCATCCACAAGGACTTCGAGAAGAAGCTGCTGGTGGCACCGACCGGGAATCCTGCCATGCCGATGCCCGTTCCCATGCCGGATGTCATCACGGGGATGCCCGGGATGAAGGCATTCGCGACGGGCATGATGAAGTCGATGTTCAGCAAGAAGGGTGTGGCTACGATCAAGGAGCTTCTGGACGTCGCAATGGAGATGGAGGTCCGGCTCATCGCCTGCCAGATGACGATGGACGTCTTCGGATACGAGGAAAGCGACTTCCTCGATGGAGTCGAGTTCGGGGGCGCAGCAGCGTTCCTGTCCGATGCCCGGAAATCGCACGTGACGCTGTTCATTTAAGAGCACCGCAGGAGGATTCCGATGACCGAGTTCCAGGAGAACCAGCTGCTCGATGCGCGCGGGCTTCTGTGTCCCATGCCGATCGTGAAGGCGGGCAAGGTGATGCGCGGTATGGATGACGGTGAGATCCTCAAGATCATCGCCACCGACCGCGGGTCGATCGTCGATTTCCCGGCCTGGTGCGAGGATACCGGCAACGAACTGCTGGAGTGGCACGAGGAAGACGACGGCCTGGTCTTCTTCATCAAGAAAGTGGAAGAGGAGGACTGGTAGGATGATCTTCAAGCAATTCCGATACGAGCCGCTCAACCAGGCCTCGTACCTGGTGGGCTGCCCGAAGGCCAAGGAAGCCTTCATCATCGATCCCATCGAGGGTCTGGGGGCGGACTTCTACGTCCTGGAGGCCGCCGACCTGGGGCTCGCAATCACCGGTGTGTTCGAGACACACGTGCACGCGGACTACGTTTCGTGCGCGCGCGAGCTGGCCGAGATGAACGGTTGCCCGCACTACCTGCACGAGAACGCGCCGACGACCTACCCCTACACGTCCTTCAAGGACGGGGACGTGTTCACGGTGGGCCAGGTGGACATGACCTGTCTGTTCACGCCCGGGCATACGCCAGAGCACACGTCATATCTCATCACGGACAAGTCACGCTCGGACGAGCCGTGGGCGGTGCTCACGGGCGACTGTCTGTTCGTGGGCGACGTGGGCCGGCCGGACCTGCTCGTCGGCGACCAGGCGCTCGACGTGATGGACGAGGGCGAGCGAGCGCAGACGCAGTTCACGACGATTCGAGACATCCTGTTCGCGCTTCCCGAGCACGTCGAGGTGTACCCGAACCACTACGGCGGCTCGCTGTGCGGCGGAGTGAACATGAGCGGCAAGAACAGCTCCACGATCTACTACGAGAACAAGTACAACCTGGCCATGCAGAAGGCGGACGCGGCAGAGTTCGCGGAGTTTGTCCGTGACACGGCGAAGCCGCTGCCGGACGATTACGAGAAGATCAAGTCCTACAACCTGGGGCTTCTCGAGAAGGAAGAGCTCAAGGGGGCCGGCGTATGACGCCCGCCGAAGTCAGGGCGGCGCAGCAGGAGGGGGCAGCGGTCCTGGACCTCAGGACCCCGCACCCCTTCGCGGCCGAGCACCTGGAGGGCGCCCTCAGCGTCCAGTTCAACCGGGCGGACCTCGTGGACCGCGTAGAGCTGGTGTTCCCCGAGGACCTCCCGATGATCATGCACGGCGAGCCCGAGGCGATCGGCAAGGTGGCGGCCAAGCTCCTCTCCGATGCCGGTTTCAACGTGCTCGGTCACCTGGAGGGCGGACTCAAGGCCTGGAAGGAGGAGGGCCTCCCGGTCGTCCAGCTCCCCACGCTGGACGTAGACGAGCTCAAGGATCGCATGGGCGAGTTCACGGTCGTGGACGCCCGGGATCCGTTCGAGTTCAAGTACGGACACGTTCCGGGGTCAGGCATCCTGTCGTGGACCGAAGCCTGGTACGAGGCGGACAAGGCCGAGGACGACCCGCCGATCGCGGTGATCTGCGGCGACGAAATCCGCAGCGTGCTGGTCGCGTCCATCCTGGTCCGAAAGGGTAAGAAGGCGGAACTGGTGACGGGCGGGATGGTCGATTGGGTGGAGCGCGACTATCCGATCGAGAAGGGGATGGGCTGACGGGCGCGCGTCGGTCTGTTCTCGCCGGCTTTTCAGGGCGTGACCTCGTGGCCGGGGTCAGCGTGGCCCTGGTCCTGGTCCCGCAGTCGATGGCATACGCGGAGCTGGCGGGGCTGCCGGCCCACTACGGCCTGTACGCGGCCGCTCTGCCTCCCATCGTGGCGGCGTTCTTCGCTTCGTCTCCGTACCTGCAGACGGGGCCCGTCGCCCTCACCTCCCTTCTGACCCTCGGTGCTCTCTCGCCGCTGGCGGCGCCGGGCACCGAGATGTTCGTGGCCCTGGCGGCCCTGCTGGCCCTCGTGGTGGGACTGGCCCGCGTGATCGTGGGCCTGGTCAAGGAAGGGCGCATCTCCTACCTCATGTCGCGGCCCGTGCTCCAGGGCTTCACCATCGCCGCGGCGCTCCTCATCGTGGCGAGCCAGCTGCCGGGAGCGCTCGGCGTAACGACCGCGGTCGAAGGAGTAGTCCCGCGGGCGTGGTGGGCACTTGCACATCCGGAGTCGTGGGAGATGGCGTCGGTGGTGCTCGCGGGCCTGACGGGGCTGTTGATCCTCGGTGGGCGTAGGATTCACCCGCTGGTGCCGGGCGTGCTTTTCGCCACGCTGATCGGAATCGGATACTCGGTTGCCACTGGCTACACGGGGCCGACGGTGGGAGAGGTACCGGCGGGGCTACCCCCGCTGCCCCGGAACATCCCCTGGTCGCAGCTGCCCATGCTCATCATTCCGGGCGGGGTGATCGCCCTGGTCGGTTTCGCTGAGGCCGCCTCCATCTCTCGCACGTTCGCGGTCATGGACCGCCGGCCGTGGGACCCCGACCGGGAGTTCATCAGCCAGGGGGTGGCCAACCTCGCGGCGGGCCTGTCGAGCGGCTTCCCCGTGGGCGGCTCGTTCTCCCGCTCCAGCCTCAACCACCTCGCGGGCGCCCGGTCGCGCTGGAGCGGGGCCATCACCGGCACCGCCGTGCTCCTGTTCCTCCCGGTGGCGGGGATCCTTGCTCCCCTGCCTCGCGCCGTACTGAGCGGGATCGTGATTGCCGCGGTCCTGGGCCTGATCCGGATGAAGCAGATGGCTGGGCTGTGGCTCCTCTCCAAGCCGCAGGCTCTGGCGGCCTGGACCACCTTCGCCCTCACGCTGATTCTGGCACCGAGAATCGACATCGCTGTCCTGATCGGCATTCTGCTGGCGCTCGGAATCCACGCGTGGCGTGAGATGAAGGTTCGCTGCGACTCGTGGATTGAAGACACCACGTTCCACCTGGCGCCGCGAGGAGTTCTCTGGTTCGGGTCCGCGCCGCAGATGCAGCGCAGCTTCATGCACGAGCTGGAGGAAGGACACGAGCTGGACCGGATCGTCCTCCACCTCGGAGGGCTCGGCCGCATCGACCTCAGCGGCGCGATGATGCTGAGGGAGTTCCGGGAGGAGATGGCGGCCGGCGACATCGAGGTCGAGGTCGCCGGCGTGCCGTACCACGCGCGGCGCATACTCCGGCGCACGTTGGACTGGGAACCGGCCGACTAGGCCTCGATCGACCGCCCCTTCCACCACCACCACAGGCCGCCGCCCATACCGAGCATCACGCCGGCGACCGCATCGGCCACGTAGTGCTCCTTCAAGGTCAGCGTCGAGAGCGTGATACCCGCCGCCAGCAGGATGTGGAACCACCGCAGGCCCCGCGACCTGGCGATCATGGCGCCCATGAATCCCGTGATGACACTATACGCGACGTGCATCGAGGGGAGACACGCGTACGGACGCGTGAACGCCGACTCGTGCATCCGCGTCTGCATGGCGTGCGCCTCGGAGGTCCACGGCGCGGCCACGGGGTACAGCAGCTGGACGCCGCCCCCGATGAACGTGATCACGATGAACGCCTTGATCGCCCGCCGGTAGTCTGCCGCCGGCATTGCGGCGACGATGAGGCCGGCGCCGAGCGTCAGGTAGGGGTACGCCGCCCAATAGAAGACCCAGGTCCACCCGAGCAGCGGGATCTTGTCGTCGAGAGCGATCGAAGGGTCGTTCAGCGCCTCGGGCGGACGGTTGCTGTTCACTCGCGTGACCGTGTAGTACACGGCCAGGTGGAGCAGAATGACGCCCATGATGGCGAGGGCGCGTCGAGTGTACTCGGCGGCGCTCGGCCGCCCCGGGGACATCTCTTCGGCCGACCGCAATGAGGCCTCCAGAGAATCGATGTGAGTTGGAATCCGGATCCTGCGCAGATCATGACTCCCGGCCTGGTGCCGGGCTGATCGGGCCGGAATATAGCGGACTGCGGGGTCCTACGATACCGGATCTGCACGGTCTGTGTGGCCTTCGGTGGCGCGCCGCCGGAGAGGTCGTGTTAACATGCCCGGCGAAGCCGCATTGCCTGATGGCAGGCGACGCGAAACGCAACGATAAAGGGGAGAGGCTCACGCGATGAAACACGTTGGATGGATCGCCCTCATGCTCGTCGGATGTGCCCAGTCCGCGGACGAAAGCGCCCGCCCCCCGGATGACGCACCGCCGCCGGCCGAAGCGCCAGCGGAGACCCAGGATCCGGCCCGCGCGCCTGCGGACGTGGAGTTCG
>JAMJQR010000122.1 GCA_023554335.1 Candidatus Benthicola marisminoris | reverse complement strand
CGTCCCCGGTACAGCTCCACCAGGGCGAATACCTTCTCCAGGGGATCGTCCGCCGCCCGGTCCGCTGCGCCGAGCAACGCGGGCTCCAGCGTTGCGACGTACTTCTCCAGCACGGCGACCAGCAACTCTTCCTTGCCGGAGAAGAAGTGATACAGGCTGCCGCTGTTGACTCCTGCTTCACGCAAGATGGCGGCGACCGCCGTGCCCTCGAAGCCACCGGCCTCGAAGAGACGTGCCGCGACGCTCAGGATCCGGTCTCTCGTGTCGCTTGCCATGAGTTTGAATAAACAATCAACGAAATCTCGAAGATTGTCAAGTGTTATCCGGGGCCCGAGTAGAATCAACGGCAGGTCAGGGTCCATACAGGGAGCAAAATACTAGAGCGACCGATCAATTGTATGGACAAGGAAACGGTGGGGCCTCCCGTAGGAGGCTCTCACGCGGCCAGTACATCCGAAGTTGACTGGAGAGTCAACGATCGGGTGGCGCAAGTTGGGCAGATTGTGCCGGGCGGTGAGGGCTGGCCCGTCTCCGACCGGCCCGAGCATCTTATCAGGAGGGCAAATCGAACCGGAGGTTGAATGGACCGTCGCCTCGCGCTGCGCTGGATACTGCTGCTGCTTCTCCTGCTCCCGGCCGCATGCGCGGAGACCGGTGGACGGGAGGAGCCGGGCGAGTCAACCGCGGCTGTGGGGAGCGTGCGACTGAGCTCGGATCACGCGGCCCTGCAGGCGGGATTCGAATGGGCCCGCGAAACAGCGCTCGGATACGTTCGCTCGGGTGACCCGGTCGGACCCTGGTTCGAGGCGGCGCTGCCGGGCCGGGACGCGTTCTGCATGCGCGATGTGTCCCACCAGGCGGAGGGCGCACTGGCCCTCGGGCTGCATCGGGAGCTGCTGAACATGACGCGGAAGTTCGCCGTCAGCATCTCGGACTCACGCGACTGGTGCGGATACTGGGAGATCGACCGCCTTGATCGGCCCGCGCCGGTGGACTACCGGAACGATGGGGATTTCTGGTACAACCTGCCCGCCAACTTCGACCTCCTGCAGGCCGGTCTGCGGGCTTGGGAGTGGACGTGGGACCCGGAGTGGCTGACCGACCCCGACCTCGAGGAGTTCCGCCGGAGGACGCTGTCGGACTACGTGGATCGGTGGGACGCGGACGGAGACGGGCTGGTGCAGAGTTCGGAATCCGCTGGGATCCGGGGGATTCCGACCTACTGGGAAGGGGGCGGCCCGACGCCGGCCACCGGAGGTGACCTCGTCGCCGCCCAGTACGCGGCAAACCGGGCCTACGCGGCGCTGCTGCGCGCCGGCGGGGGCGACCCGGCTACCGCGGCCCGATTCGACGCGGAGGCCGAGCGCCTGAGGGCGCTCTACAACGAAGACTGGTGGAACGAGGAGCTGGGTCGATTCCAGACGTCCGTACTGCACGACGGGAGCTTCGATGGCACCGAAATCCCGGCCATGCAGATCTTCCCGCTGTATTTCGGAATCGTCCTCCCCCACCGGGCCGATCGGCTGCTCGGCGGGCTCCAGCCGGGCGTCAACGTGGAAGAGCGCTCCTACCTGGCGGAGGCCTACTACCGCTATGGCCGGAATGATGCGGCGTTCGCATTCCTCCTGGCGCAGATGGAGCCGGACCTCGCCCGCCGTGAGTATCCGGAGAACCCGTTCACCGCCGTCGGCGGAACGGTTCGCTGGCTCGCGGGAGTACGTCCGCTGGCTTCGGAAGACCTGGTCGAGACACGGCCGCGTCTTCCGGCGGAGGTGGGGTGGCTGGAGCTGTCAGGTGTCCCGGTCCTCGCGGGGTTTCTGGACGTGCACCACGTGGGCAACGCGTCAACGCGCCTCACGAACCGGGGGGATCAGCAGGTGCGGTGGAGAGCCGTGTTCCCGGGGGAAATGGACTCGCTCCAGGTAGATGGAAAGAGCCTGGCCGCTACCCGAAGGCCGGGTGTGCAGGGGATACCGGAGAGCTACGTGCTGCTCGAGATCGGCGTGGGGCAGACCCGGACCGTGACCGTCCCGGGCGACTGATGCGCCCGCGCGTGGCCGCTCGGCCTCAGAACAGCTCGGTCTGCGTCTGCATCGGCTCCGTGCACGCCGGATCGTCGTTCGCGACGAAGTTGACGCGCGTCGTCACCGGGTAGAACTGCATATCCTCGTCCGAATGCGGGCCCAGGAGTGGCTCCAGCTCCCACGGGATCGTGTCGGGGTCCATCCAGAGGTCGTAGTTCTCGGGATCCACGATCACCGGCATGCGGTCATGCAGCGGTCGCAACAACTCGTTGGCCTCGGTCGTCAGAATCGTGCAGCTCTCGACCGTGCGGCCATCCTGACCTTCCCAGCGATCCCATAGGCCCGCGAACCCGAACGGGCGGCCGTCCGAGAGTCCGATCCAGTAGGGCTGCTTTCGCCGGCCGGCCGCCTGCCATTCGTAGAATCCGTCGGCCACGACCAGGCAGCGTCGTTCCCGATAGGAGTCCCTGAACGAAGGCTTCTCGGAGACCGTCTCCGAGCGCGCGTTGATGAGCGGGCGGTCCGTTCCCGCCTCACGCGCCCACCGCGGGATCAGGCCCCAGCGCATGAATCGGGCTTCCCGGGGAACCGGCGAGCCGGCGGGAGCCAGATGAAGGCCCGGATGCTCCCTGAGCCCTGGCGGGGCTCGGACGACGGCGACCTCCTGCGTCGGCGCGACGTTGTACCGCGGCTCCGCATCGGGAACCTCATCGAGGCGGAACAGAGCCGCCCATTCGCTTGCCGGCGTGGCGAGCGTGAATCGACCGCACATAGGCCAAACATAGGGGTCGCGCGCGCGTGATGCGAAAAATGCGGAAGTCTCCACGAGCCCGGCCGGGAACCCCCGAGTGGTGTCCGGGTTTGTAGACATGACGAGCATGGATTAATTTCGTGGTGGCGGACGTCCAAGAAGTGTTCGAGGCTCGCACGGGAACCAGACCGGGAGTCATGGGATGAGTGAAAGACAGGGCATCGACAGGCGCTATCGGGTGGCTCTGGCCGCCGGCCTGGTCGTGGTGGTGGCTCTACAGGCCGCTCTGTTCGCGTGGGGTGCCGACGACACTGAGAACGATGCGGCGGACCGGCCGGTCGCTCAGCTGGTGGACCTGCCGGAGAACGACGCTCCTCTGGAGGACGTCGCCGACGTTTTGACCCCGGAACCCGCCTCGGATCCCGCCCCGAGACGGGCGGACGTCCAGACGATGGCTGCGATCCCGTCCATTCCGAAGCTCACGGCTGCCATGGCCGATGCGGTGGAGCCCCTGATGTTCATGGAGACTCTCGAGGAGCCGGACGCAGAGGAGAACCCGGCGGTATCCTACGCCACGCGGTCCGATTTCATGGTCGCGTCGGCAGATGCTCAGCCGCTCCGTCCCATCGACGATCGTCCGGCCTCCGTGCTGGCGGCGATCGGGGCATCGAGGGGTGTAGGGATCGGCATGGGCGGACCGCACTGCAAGCCGCAGCGTCCGGCCATGTTCACGCGCAGCGAGGTCGTGTCCGGGGCACCGTCGATCCTGAGGCGCGTCCCCGGAATGTGACTCTGATGGGCGACCGCTCGCGTCTGGCGACGGTTCGGTGACGCCCTGAGGGCCGGCTCGCGAGCCGGCCCTTTTTCTTGGGCACCCCCGGAGGGCTCGCCGGACTGCCTATCGGCCTCCGCTCGCCGAATCCTCTGAGACCACGCCGGCCGTATCCGGATCATCTCCGCCGACCAGTCCCCGCAGAAGCTCGATTCCGCGCTCTCTGACCGCCTCTTCGCCGGACTCCCGCGCACGCTGAGCCGCCTCATCGACCACGCTGCGCGACGATTCCTGCATCGCGTCCGGATCCAGCTCGACCCGCGGGTCCGAGGCGTGCCCCGTCAGCCGGAGGGCCAGCTCCACGGCGCCGCCCGCTCTCAGGTAGCGGTCGATGACGCTTCCCGCGGCTCCAGCTGCCGCCGTCGCCGCCACGGCCAGGGTGGAGTCCGGCCGCACCAGGGCCCCGAGGTCCAGTGATCCGCCGAAGCCGAGGGCGCCCTGAAGCTCGGCAATCAGCTCGGATCCGCTGAAGTCGCTTCCGTCCAGTACGATCAGTCCTTCCCGAACCAGGAAGGGTGACGTCCACCGGTCGAACCGGAGCTCGTCGATCCCCTCGAGTCGCAGGAAGGACAGCAGACCCCTCGTCAGCGGGTTCGAGCCGATGCGGCCGTCCCGGATCTCGAACCGGCCTGCGCCGTCGAGAGCACTGGTTACTGGCAGAGCGAAGGCGTCGAGTCCTCCCTCCAGTACCAGATCCATGGTCAGCGAGCCCGACACCAGATCCCCGAGCGGGGAATTCTGCGCCAGGTACTGTTCCGCGCGCACGTCCTCGAGCGCGACCTCCAGGCGGAACGGCTCCGCGCTTTCTCCCCCGAGGCTCAACACGCCGCGGGCCGTCCCGGTGCCGCCGTACGCCCGGAAGCGAGCATCCGCGAGCTCGATGCCTTCCTCGTGCAGGACGACCACTCCCTCCACCCGGTCCACGCGGTACGGGAGGCGAACGACGGAATCCACGCGCACGTCGATCCGTCCGGTGATTGGCATAGGCTCGGGCCGCCGGAGGTCGCGGGCGCTTGCCCAGTCCTCCGGCGTCCGTCCCATCAGGAGCCGGTCGGCGAGGCGGGCCCACGCGATGCGCCCGTAGCCAATCTCTGCCTGCGCGGGCCCGAGAAGCGCGTCGAGGTCCAGCCGGCGTCCCGTCACCTCTGCACGCAGCGCCGGCCGCCGCGGCGCCGCGGCCAGCCCTCCGAGGAGATCGCGCAGGGACCCCGAGGTCCGGAGCTCGTCCCCCGCCGCGACTACCGGCACGTCGCTCCAGCTGGCTTCCGATCCACGCAGGGTGACGGAGGCCGTCGGGATCTCGACCGGTCGCACGAGCTCTCCGCCCGTGAACTCCAGCCCGTCCAGTCCGAGCGTGCCGTCGAGCCTGGTGGCTTCCGGCCGATCCATCTCCCCGCGGCCGGACACCTGCCAGCGCACGGTGCCCCGGGAGGCCACCGGCCGGTCGGGCCGGTCGGCAGTGAGCGCTTCACCCAGCTCGGCCGCGTCCGCCTGTCCATCGATGGAAAACGAGAACGCGAGGGTCGAGTCGAGCGCCATGGCGCCCTCGCCCGCGATCGTGCCGCCGGGAAGGGAGGCCCGCGCTCCGGACACCTCCGCCCGTCCCTCCGAAACGCGCATGTCCGCATCGAGCGCCTCGATCAGGGGCTGACCCGAGCTGCGGCTCAACCCTCCGCCGCGAACGGTGACCATTCCGTCGATCTCGGGGAAGACGCCCGGTCCGACGGTGCCGCGAACCGCCAGGTCCACCCCCAGGTCGCCCCACACGTCCACCGGGACCGCGCGTCGTAGGGAGTCCGGGAGGGAAGAGATCAGCCGCGAGAGATCCACCCGGTCGCCCGAGATCTCGAGATCCAGCTGGCGCCGCGCCTGTCTGAGGGAATCAGCCCGCCCGCTCACCTCCACCGTGAGTCCGTTCAGCGTCGCCTGGCCTGCCGCGATCTCGATCCACCTCATTTCGGGTCCGGCCACGGCCTCGACCCGCGCCTCGATTCGGAGACCTCCGAGGCCCTTCTCCCACGCCGGCGGATAAGCGAACCGGACGCTGTCCACGTCCGATTCGAGGTTCAGCGCGAGTCGTCCATCGGGGTCACGTCGCACCGACCCGCTCACGCTCAGGCCGTCGGCCTGCAGGGAACGCCCGTTCGTGGCGTTACGGTAGCCCAGACGCCCATCCACCAGCTCGATTCCGCGGATGTCGAGCGACAGCGGAGCACCCGCCGCGGACGGCGCATCCCGGGAGGCGGGCACGAAGTCGCCGAAGTTGGTTCTGCCCGCCTCGTCGACCTGGAGGAGCAGCCGGGGCCCGACCACACGAATCCGGTCGATCTCCACCCGTTTGCGCAGGAGGGGAAGCAGGCGCGGGCGCAGGTGCAGCTCGTCGATGGTCGCGAGCGGCACGCCCTCGAAATCGGCCAGGTTTTCCACCCGGAGGCGCATCAGGCGAACCTCCGGGCGCGGGAAGATGGACACGTTCGCCGTGTTGATGGCGACCCGCCGGTTCAGGGCGGACGAGACGTGGGGCTCAGCCCGGTCGGCGAGCGACGCCGGGTCCACCAGCGACCGGAAGATGAGGACCAGCGCCAGGTAGGCGACCAGGACTACGGCCAGCGCTCCCATCGACACGAGTCCCAGCTTGCGGGTCCACCCTCGACTCTTGCTTCCCATACGTCCCCCTGGTTGTCCGGCCGATGCCGACGGTCGCCCGGAACCCGGACCCCATCGCGGGCGTTTCCCTCTCGGGCATGGCACTCCCGACCACTGTTGTACGATACGGAACGGTCATGCGTTCCTGTGATGCGCTCGATGTGACCATGCGGCTCACGCTTGCCCTGCCGGGCGCGGCCAACATACCGTGCGCCGGAAGGGCATTCCAAGCGGTGACGGAAGACGACTGATGACGATCCCATCCGAACAGAAACAGCGGGAGTTCGAGGCCGAGGCCCTCGTGCATCTCGACGCACTGTACGGACTGGCCCTGAGGCTGTCGGGCGGAGACGAGCCCCGGGCGGAAGATCTCGTCCAGGAATCGATGCTCAAGGCGTACCGGGCGTGGGATCGGTTCGAGGCCGGCACGAACTGTCGCGCGTGGCTCATGACCATCCTCCGGAACACGTTCATCAACCAGTTTCGCCGCCAGAAGTCCAGGCCTACCGCGGTCGAATTCGAGGCGGTGGCCGAGAGGCCGTCCTCGGATGCCCTGTTCGACGCGGATCCCGAGGGGCGGATCTTCGATCACATCATCGACGACCAGGTGATCGCGGCGATCGACGATCTCCCGGATGAATTTCGCGTCCCCGTCGTGCTGTCGGACCTCGAAGGGCTGAGCTACCAGGAAGTCGCTGACTTGATGGACATCCCAGTGGGAACGGTGAAGTCACGCCTGTTCCGCGCGCGAAAGAGGCTGCAGAAGCGGTTGTACGAGTACGCCGTGGAGATGGGGTACCTGAAATGAGCGAAGACGGGATGCGCCCGACGGACGCCGGCGACCCGGGTCCGAAAGAGCTGAACTGCGAAGAATCGCTGGCCAGGGTATACGAGTACCTGGACGGCGAGCTGGATGTCGTGGACCACGACGCGGTGCGAAGACACCTGCAGAAGTGCAGGAAGTGCTATCCCCATTTCGATTTCGAAAGGCTGTTCCTGGACTACGTGCACGAGCTCGGTGCGACGGAGGCCTCGAATCCGGGTCTCGCCGAGCGGGTGCGGGCGATGATCGCCTCCGATCCTTCCTGACCCTTCCTGACGTTGCTGGCGCGATCCGCCGGCAGTACCCTCAAGCACCTGCGTTCGGCCGGTTTTCCATGGCTCTGCGGAGCCATCGCCTGGCCCGCGGGAGCGCGACCTTTCCCACCGCGCGACACATAACCGTCAACAGACGATGAAACGCCCAATGCGAGACCTGATCGATCGGCTTCTGGACGCCCGGGGGCCCTCCGGGTTCGAGACCCGCGCCGCGGCCGTCTGGCGCGAGGAGGCGGACGCCTTTGCGGACGAGACCTGGGGCGACGTTCACGGCAACAGCTTCGCCGCCATCAACCCGGGCGGTTCACCCCGTGTGATGATGGCCGGTCACATCGACGAGATCGGTTTGATGGTGAACCACATCGACGAGCAGGGATACCTGTGGGTCCGGAACGTCGGTGGCTGGGATGCCCAGGTCCTCGTGGGCCAGCGCGTCGAGATACTCTCGGCATCGGGGCTCGTGCCCGGCGTGGTCGGCCGGCGCGCGGTCCACCTCATTCGCGGGGACGACTCGGAGAAGGCCGTTAAGCTCAAGGACCTGTGGATCGACATCGGTGCGGCGAGCGCGGAGGAGGCACGCGAGAAAGTGTCCATCGGTGACGTCGGGGTCATCCAATCCCAGTCGCTGGAGCTGACGGAGGACCTGCTGGCCGCCCGTTCGATCGATGACCGGGTCGGGGCCGTGGTCGTGCTGGAAGCGCTCCGGCGGGCGGCCCGGAAGGGCTGTTCCGCACATGCGGTGGCGGCCGCCACCGTGCAGGAGGAGATCGGTTACATGGCGGCCGGTGGAGCGCGAACGGGGTCGTACGGACTCGATCCGGATGTAGGGATCGTGGTGGACGTGACGCACGCGACCGACCACCCGAACGTGGACAAGAAGGAGCATGGGGACATCCGGCTCGGCGGCGGTCCGGTCCTGGCCAGGGGGGCGGCAATCAACCCCGTGGTGTTCGACCGGCTGGCGAACGCCGCGCGAGAGGCAGGGTTCGAGCCGCAGATCCAGGCCATTCCCGCCATGACCGGCACCGATGCGGACGCCATCAGGATGGCCCGCGCCGGAGTGGCTACCGGGCTGGTCTCGATCCCGAACCGGTACATGCACTCGCCGAACCAACTGGTGAGTCTGCGGGATCTCGACCAGGCAGCCGAAGTCATCGCCAACTTCCTGGTCGGGCTGTCGGACGGGGACAGCTTTCTCCCCGCCTGAGCGTCAAGGCCATTCCATGTGGAGATCGGGCGGGTGAGTGATGGAAGGCGGGAGGCCGAAGCGGTCCACAGCCGGGCCGTCGAGGACTACCTGAAGGCGATCTTCAAGCTGCAGGGCGAGAGCGACCCGGTCTCGACCACCGCCCTGGCCGCCGAGCTCGACCGGTCGGCCGCCTCCGTGACGAACATGGTGAAGGGACTCGCGGAGCAGGGGCTCCTGGTGCACGAACCCTACCACGGCGCCAGGCTCACGGAGGCCGGAGAGACCGCAGCGCTGAAGATCATCCGTCGCCACAGGGTGATCGAGACCTATCTGATCGAACGTCTCGGCTACACGTGGGACGGAGTGCACGCCGAGGCGGAGAGACTGGAGCACGCCGCGTCCGAAGATCTCATCGATCGAATGGCCCGTGCCCTCGGGGATCCCCTCGAGGATCCGCACGGCGCTCCGATCCCCTCTTCCGAAGGGATCATCGAACGGCGGGACCTGGTCGCCCTGGGTGAGTTGTCCGAGGGGGCGGCAGCGGTCGTTCGCGAAGTTCCGGACGAGGACTCGGAGCGGTTGCGCGAGCTGGCCGCCGCCGGTTTCTTGCTCGGGACGGAGGTCGTGGTGGTCGCCCGCCGGGGCGACGGGAGGCTGGTCGTGCGGGTCGGGGGCAGAGAGACGGAACTCGACGCGGCAACGGCCGGGATGATCCGGCTCGAGCGCAAGAACTGACTCAAGTGGACGGTGACATGGCAGTGATCAAGGCGGACAACGACACCTGGACCGCGCAGCTCGGCGGTCCATCTCGCGAGGGATACCGGACGGTCGTGTTCTTCTGCTCGAGCAACGGGCAGCGTCCGTATCGCGTCACCGAGGTACCAGAGGACCGGTTCGGGTCACAGGACGATCTCGATGGCCTGTCCGCTGCCGAGGTCCAGGAGCTGTTCGACAGCACCGGCTCGATGGGCATCACGCGCGGATACGACTGAGCCCGCGTGGGCTACGTAGACCTCCACCTCCACTCCACCGCTTCGGACGGCGTCAAGTCGCCCACCGAGGTGGCGCGCGAGATGGCCGCCCTCGGCCTGCGCGGATTCTCCCTCACCGACCACGACACCGTGGACGGTATGGAAGAGGCGAGGGCGGAGGCGAAGCGACTCGGCCTGGACTTCCTGGTCGGGGCCGAGCTGTCTGCAAACGCGCCCGGCCGCTCCATCCACGTGCTGGCGTACGGCTTCGATCCCAGGGACCCAGGCATGAATGCCTTCTTCAGGGACTTCCGTTCCGATCGCCTTCGGCGGGTCGACGAGATCGTCCGAAGGCTCCGGGACCTCGGGACGGGTCTCACCCTGGACGACGTCATGGCCGAGGCCGGGGACGGAGTGCCGACTCGGGCGCACGTGGGACGTGCGCTTCTCAAAGGCGAGTGGGTGGCCAACGAGGAAGAGGCTTTCCGCCGCTACATCGCTCGTGGCAAGCCGGCCTTCGTGGAGAAAATGCCCACGCCTCCGGCTGCCGTCTGTGAGCTGGTGCGCCGGGCCGGGGGCGTCACGCTTCTCGCCCACCCCGGGCGCGACTACACGCAGGCGGAGCTGGCCCGCTGGATGAACGACGATTTCGATGGGGTGGAGATCCTGCACCCGCGCAACGGCCCGGGCGTCCGCCGTACCCTGGAGACGCTGGCCGACGAACGGGACCTGCTGCGGGGTGGTGGTTCCGATTGGCACGGGACAGATTCGGGTGCGCCGCCAGGCTCCCAGCGCGTTCCGGAGAGCTGGATGCGCGCGATCATGGAACGTTGCGCCGCGGTGAACTAAGCCGGGAACCCCCGTTTGTTACTGTCCACGGGGTGAGCGACGAGGGTGCGAACGGAGACTTGAGAATGTCCGATATACGGAAGGAAAGACTGGTCATCGTCGGGTCCGGGCCCGCGGCCTGGACCGCGGCGGTGTACGCGGCGCGGGCTGAGCTGGCGCCCCTCGTGTACGAGGGTTCGTTCAGCCGCACGATGATCCCGGGCGGGCAGCTGATGTTCACCACGGACATCGAAAACTACCCGGGATTCCCTGAGGGGATCACCGGGCAGAAGATGATGATGGACTTCAAGGCCCAGGCCGAGCGCTTCGGCACTCGCGTCATCACGGAGAACATCGTGCGCGTCGATTTCTCCGGCCGGCCGTTCCGCCTGTGGTCCGGTGCGGACGAGGAGGTAGAGGCGGATGCGGTGATCCTGGCCACCGGAGCCAACGCCCGCTGGATCGGCCTGCCCAACGAGGAGCGGCTCGCGCAGTCGGGCGGCGGAGTCTCCGCCTGTGCGGTCTGCGATGGCGCTCTGCCGTTCTTCCGCGACCGGAGGATCGCGGTGGTGGGTGGCGGGGACAGCGCCATGGAGGACGCGCTGTACATGACGAAGTTCGCTTCGGAGGTAGTGGTGATCCACCGGCGGGACGAGCTGCGGGCGTCGAAGATCATGCAGCAGCGGGCGCTGGACGACGAAAAGATCCGTATCGCCTGGAACACGGTCGTAACCGACGTTCTCGGGGACGACGAGATCACCGGACTGAAGCTCCGGGATACGGTGACCGGCGAGGAGAGAGAGCTGGAGGTCGGGGGCCTGTTCGTCGCGATCGGTCACACGCCGAACACGGCGTTCCTCGGCGACCAGGTGGCGCTCAAGGAGAACGGATACGTCGAGACCCCGCACTCCTGGCGCACCGCCACGTCGGTGCCCGGCGTGTTCGCCGCGGGCGATGTGATGGATGACTACTACCGCCAGGCCGTCACGGCCGCGGGGACCGGCTGCATGGCGGCGCTCGAAGCCGAAAGATGGCTCGCCCATGGAGACGACGGCTGACCGGGACGAGGAACCCGCCGGGCGCCGCGTGCGTATATGTCGAGCCCGGATCGTTGACTTGTCGAGCGGGCGGAAACTAG
>JAMJQR010000121.1 GCA_023554335.1 Candidatus Benthicola marisminoris | reverse complement strand
TGATGGTTCGACGATTCTCCCGACGACCGAGGCCGCGTACCCGGCGGCTTCCCACTCTGCCGCCAGCTCCGAGGCCTCGTGTTTCGGCACGCAAGCCAGGAGGCCGCCGGACGTCTGGGCGTCGCAGAGCAGCGTCCGCAGGCCCTCGTCGAGACCCGGCTCCCACTCGGCGATGCGATCGATCGCCTCCCGGTTCCGCGCGCTTCCGCCCGGGACGAAGCCGGTGGCGGCCAGCTCGAGAGCATCGGGCAAGACCCTGGGCGCTGAAGCCATCACATGCGCCGACACGTCGGACGCCGCGCAGATCTCGCGCAGGTGCCCAAGAAGCCCGAATCCCGTGACGTCGGTGAGCGCATGCACGTCGTGCCCCTCCAGCAGGCCGGCCGCGTCCCGGTTCAGCTGACGCATGGAGCGCACGGCGGCGCGCACCGTGGGCCCGTCCGCCGCGTCCCGCTTCAGCGCCGTCGCGACGATCCCCGTGCCCAGCGCCTTTCCGAGGACGATCGCGTCACCGGGCCGGGCTCCGGACTTCCGGTACAGCCGCTCCGCGTCCGCGAACCCGAGCGCCACGAGGCCGAACTTGGGCTCGTTGTCGTCGATGGAGTGCCCGCCCGCGATCACGATGCCCGCTTCATCGCAGGCCGCTGCCGCTCCGCGCAGAATCCCCGTGACCACTTCCGGCGGTAGCGTGGCCGCGGGGACCGCCAGGACGCTCAGCGCGAACGCCGGCACCGCGCCCATCGCATACAAGTCGCTGAGCGCGTTGGCGGCGGCGATCGCTCCGAAGTCCTCCGCGTCGTCCACGACGGGCGTGAAGAAGTCCACGCTCGCCACGAGGACCCGTCCGTCGCCGAGTGCATACACCGCGGCGTCGTCGGGGGCATCGAGTCCCACGAGGAGATTCTCGTCGTCGCCGGCCGGGAGAACGGCCAGGATTCTCTCCAGGTCCTCCGGACCCAGCTTGCAGGCTCAGCCGGCGCCGTGCGAATACTGGGTCAGGCGGACCCGCTCGGAAGCGGGAGTGTTCATGCAGGGAAGCTAGGCGGCCGCTGACCTTTGCGGCAACGGGAGGCGCGCCGCAGTATCCATGCGACATGGGTACGTACTCCCGCCGCAGGACGGACCGGCAGCGCCTGGACATGGTGGAGAAGCAGATCCGCCGCCGGGGCGTGGCCGACGAGAGGGTACTGGAGGCCATGAGTCTCGTGCCCAGACACCGGTTCGTCCCCAAAGCGCAGTTCTCGGCCGCGTACGCCGACTGCGCCCTTCCCATTGGCCACGGCGTGACGATCTCGCAGCCCTACGTGGTGGCGATGATGACCGAGGCCCTGCGCGCTGGACCGGGGATTCGCGTGCTCGAGATCGGTACCGGGTCCGGATATCAGGCGGCAGTCCTCGGTGCTTGCGGGGCGGAGGTGTTCAGCATCGAACGGATCCCCGAGCTCCACCGCCGGGCGGAACGCCTCCTCGAGGAAATCGGCTGCGGCGACATCGCGCTGCGATTGGGAGACGGAAGCCGCGGCTGGCCCGAACGAGCCCCATTCGACCGGATCCTGGTCACGGCAGCGGCCCCCGACGTACCGGCACCGCTGCGGGAACAGCTGGCCGACGGTGGCCTGCTCGTGGCTCCGGTGGGAGACGACTGGCTCCAGACCGTGCGGCGGTACCGGAAGATGGGCGCTTCATTCGAATACGAGGAGCTCGAGGGTGTGCGTTTCGTCCCACTCATCGTGAATTCGGACGAGAGCTCCGAATGAGGCTCGCCTACCAGTTCTTCTCGACTACCGGGTCACGAGAGCGGTTCCGCTCCAGTCTGCGACCCTGAACGTCCTTCTCCTGCTGGGCCGCCACTTCGAGCAGGTCCATGGCCTCGGCCGCGGACAGCTCCCGGGTAGAGGGAGTATCGGTCTGGTCTGCGGAACCTCCGCCACCTCCTCCTCCGCCACCTCCGCCCTCGTCGGCTGGATCCTCTTCCTGCTCCAGCCACCGCGAAACCAGCTCCAGGTTCCAGCGGGCATCGGCGGACTCGGGGTCCTGCCGGAGCACCCACCTGAAGCCGTCCCATGCCTGCTCGAGCAGAGGTCGCCGCTCTTCGAAGAGCAGTTCCCCGCCCAGCTCGGGTGGCCGGCCGGCGAGTGCCCGGGCCAGGGCCAGGTTGTAGGTGGCGACTTGCTCCAGCTCCTGGTCGTCGGAGTCCAGAGCCCGCTGGGTGGGCTCCACGGCCCCTTCCCAGTCCCCGGACAGCAGCAGGCCCGCCCCGAGGTTGAACCAGTCCACCGGGCGACCCGGATCCTCGGTTCGCTCACGGAAGCCGGACAGGACATCGGCGGTCATCACGGCCTCCGCTTCGATGCGCATGGGCGCGATGGGCTCGCCCGGGGCGTCCTGCCCCAGAATCGTCCTCGCACCAGCGACCGCTGCGGCAAGGCCCGACCCCAGCGCCACGACCGTCCAGGCGACGCGCCGGCCGCGGAGAGGTAGCCTGGTGCTCATCCGCGCCTCACCATGTAGCCCTCCGCGAACAGGAGACCGAATGCGGCGAGGAGAAGGAAGCTGGCCCGGCGCCCGGTCCCGGGGTCGGGGCGCCCACCCTCCTGCTCGAGTCGGTCGACCAGCTGGTCCACGCCTTCCTCGTCGGCCAGCACGAAGAGTCCGCCCGTCACCTGCGCCATGTGCGCCAGGCCCTCTTCGTCGAGTCGGCTGATCACGGGCTCACCCCGATCGTCCACCAGCCAGGACTCACCCGCGATCACGGCCGTCCGGGGCCGGGCCCTTGGAGCGGACTCGAGCTCCTCCTCGATCCGGTCGGGCACGGGAACCCGGGCGCCATCGGACGTGCCGAGGCCGACCGCGAACACGGGCACCCGCATACGGACCGCCCGGTCCAGGGCCTCCTGTACCGCCTCGGCCTCCGCCGTGGCTTCCCCGTCCGTCATCACCACCAGCATGCGGCGCCCCACTTGCTCGCCACCTGCCAGCACGTCCAGTCCCTGGCGCAGTCCCTCCGCCAGCGAAGTCCCACCCTGTCCCACGAGATCCGGATCCAGGGTCTGAATGAACATCAGGACGGCATCGCGATCGTCGGTCAGCGGGGCCAGCACGTACCCGCGGCCCGCGAAGTACACGATCCCCAGGCGTCCCGGCAGACGCAGAGCCAGCTCCGCTGCGACCGCTCGCTGGCGCTCCAGCCGGCTGGGTTCGACGTCCCTGGCCCACATCGAGTTCGAGGCGTCGAGCACGAGTACCGTCTGCAGGTCGGACTCCTCCGGCACATCTTCCGCCACGCCGCCGATGGTGAGCCCCGCAGCCAGCGCACCGCAGCCGGCAGCCAGCAGAATCGCCCGCATGACCCGCTGGCCGGCGGGCGGCGCGTGCGCCATACGCTCGAGCAGGGGATCGTCGCCCAGAGCGTCCCGATCCTGGCGCGTGCGGTACGACCCGAAGCCCCGCAGCAGCAGGGCCACGCTCGCCGCGAGTGCGGCCGCCAACCATACCTGCACCGGGAGGCCCATCATGCGAATACCCGCCGGGCCCGCGTGGCCGATCCCAGCAGCTCGACCGCCAGGGCCACGAGCGCCAGGATCAGCAGCTCCGACCGGACGCCGGCGCGCTCCACCATCCGGACCTCCTCCACCGGAGCCGTCTCCAGCTCGTCAATCCGCCGGTAGATGCGGTTCAGGGCCTCCGGGTCGGTCGCCCGGAAGTAAAGGCCGCCGGTCGAGCGAGCGATCCGGTCCAGGAGCTCGTCGTTCACGGTCACTTCCATGTCCGCGTACTGGTAGCCAAAGCGGGTGCGCCCGATGGGCACCGGCGCGACGCCGTCCCGTCCCACGCCGATGGTGTAGACCCTCATGCCGAGCGCCGCGGCAGCAGCGGCCGCTTCCTCGGGCTCGATGTCTCCCCGGTTGTTGTCCCCGTCGGTCAGCAGCACCACGACCCGCGAGCCCTCCTCGACGGTGCGCAGCCGATTCACCGCCGTCGCGAGCGCCGTGCCGATCGCAGTCCCGTCCCGGAGCTGACCGACGTCCAGGTTCTCGATCGCCTGGTAGAGGATTCCATAGTCCAGGGTGCCCGGAACCACGGTGAGGGCCTCTCCCGCGAAGGCCACCAGCCCGATCTGGTCTCCGTCCCGCCCGCGCACGAAACGGGTGACCTCCCGCCTCGCCACGGCGATTCGGTTCTGGGGCCGGAAGTCCTCGGCCAGCATCGAGCTGGAGATGTCGAAGGCGAGCATGATGGTCACGCCCTCGGACCGCTCCTCGACCCGCTCCACCAGGCGCACCGGGCTGGCGAGCGCGAGGGCCGTGAGGACGAGCGCCGCCGTTCTCCACAGCGGGACCCATGCCGACCAGAGCGTGAGGCGGCGCAGCCGAACACCGCTGGCTTCCGCCTCCGGCGAACCTTCGTTCGATTCCCGGGCCGCCGCTCCGATTCCGGGCAAAGGCAGCCTCACTCGACGTTTCTGCAAGGCCGTCCAGCCCAGCGGGAGGAGGAGCAGGAGGAGCAGGAAGGGCCATGCGCCAAGGGAGAGCACGGGCATCAGGCGGCCTCCTCCAGCGCGTCCACCCACGCCACGCAGGCGTCGGCGTCGCCCAGGGCCGCAGACTCCGCCGCGTCCACGTGCGCGAAACGGACCAGTCCGGCCCGACCCTGCAGGGACCGAAGCCCTGCCTCCAGATCGTTCAGGCTGGCTTCTACGGACGCTTCATCGACGTACTCGCGCACCGGCCGCTGCGGGGGCCATCCTTCCCGCGCGGCTAGATAGCGGCGAAGCGTGTCCTCCAGTCCGTCGTAGTAGGCCGCGAGGTCGAGGTCTCCCTCCTGCAGGCCCTGCTTGAGGCGAGCCAGGGCCTCCCGGGCGTCGGCCGCCGGGTCCGTCCAAACCGGCTCCTCCTCTTCCTCGGGACGTCTGAGCCGGCGCAGGAGCCACCACAGCAGCGCCGCCGCCAGGAGCAGGAGAAGGAGCCACCAGGGGAAGCCGCGAATCCGGTTCGGGCCCCATGGGCCCTCGAGCGGCAGAGGGCCCTCCGAGGCGGCGGGCAGAACCGAGGTCGCGAAAACCGGTGGAGGAGCGAGCGAGAGCTCGGCCGCGCCGGCCGTCACCAGGATTGGAGCGAAGCTCCAGGTACCCGCCTTCCAGGCCGCGAGGCGGTAGCGGGCTCGCCACCGGCCGCCGCCCGCGTCGTCCCATTCCACCTCCGCCGGTCCCAGCTGCTCAAGCTCGGGTGCGAGAGGGATCAGGCCCGGAAACTCCGGGGTCGTCTCGCGGTCACCGGAGACGGACAGTCCGAGGACGAACGGGTCGCCCACCCGGACCGTGTCGGGCCACAACGCCGCCCCGCTCGCCGGAGTCTGCGCCGGAGCTGAGACGGCCCCGACGGCGAGACTGACCAGGAGCATCAGCCCGACGCGCGCTACCTCGCGGACCCACCCGCGGGCCGGTCTCAATGAAGCCTCGCCTGCGCCCTGGCGGCGAAGAACGCGGCCAGGTCCGCGGCGTACGACTCGTCCGTGGCGAGAACGAGGCGGTCTGCCCCGGCGCGCCGGAACAGATCGCCCACCTTGCGGTCCCGCTCCTCGGCCACGCGGGCCAGCCCTTCGCGAGTCTGCCGGTCCGCCAGGTCCAGGACACCCGAGGCTCCCGTTTCCGGATCCCGAACCTCGAT
>JAMJQR010000015.1 GCA_023554335.1 Candidatus Benthicola marisminoris | reverse complement strand
GCCGGGGTGGAGACCACGACGGGTCCGCTCGGTCAGGGCATCATGACCGCCGTCGGTATGGCGATGGCCGAGGCGCACCTCGGTGCCGTGTACAATCGGCCGGGCCACGAGGTGGTGGATCACTGCACCTACGTCCTGTGCAGTGACGGGGACATGATGGAGGGAGCGTCGCACGAGGCAGGCTCGCTCGCGGGTCACCTCGCTCTAGGCAAGCTGATCGCGGTTTACGACGACAACCGGATCACCATCGACGGCTCGACCGACCTCACCTTCTCGGATCAAACGGCCTCCCGCTTTCAGGCCTACGGATGGCATGTACAGGACCTGGGCGACTCGGCCAACGATATCGAGGCCATCCGGGCGGCACTCAAGAGCGCTCGAGAGGAGACGGACCGGCCTTCCCTCGTCATCGTGCGGTCGCACATCGGATTCGGGTCTCCCAACAAGCAGGACACCGCCGGGGTGCATGGATCGCCGCTCGGCGAGGAGGAGGTGACCCTCACGAAGCGGGCGTACGGTTGGCCCGAGGACGAGAGCTTCCTCGTGCCCGACCGGGCGCTGGCCCACATGCGAGAGGCCGTGGAGCGGGGCTCAGGGTTAGAGGCTGGCTGGCGCGAGAGATTCAGCGCCTACGCTCTGGCCCATCCCGAGCTCGCCGAGCGGTTCGAACGGGCTCTCGATGGGCGCCTTCCCGCGGACTGGGATGCCGATCTCCCGTCCTTCGACGAAGCCGACGGGCCGATGGCCACCCGCAAGGCTTCCGGGACGGCTCTCAACGCGATCGCCGACCGCGTTCCCTGGCTGGTCGGCGGCAGCGCCGACCTGTCTCCGTCCAACAACACGCTGATCCAGTCCTCGTCCGACTTCTCGGCCTCCGACTATGCGGGGCGCAACGTGCGCTGGGGGATCCGCGAGCACGTCATGGCGGCCGCCTCCACGGGAATGGCCCTGCACGGTGGCATCCGCCCGTTCGCGGCGACGTTCTTCGTATTCACCGACTACGCGCGTCCGGCCATTCGGCTGGCAGCGCTCATGCACCAGCCGGTGATCTACGTCATGACGCACGACTCAATCGGACTTGGAGAGGACGGGCCCACGCATCAGCCGGTCGAGCACCTCGCGGCCCTCAGGGCGATGCCCGGGCTCAGGATCATCAGGCCTGCGGACGCGAACGAGACCGTCCAGGCGTGGCGCGAGGCCATCGTCCGGAAGGACGGACCGACGATGCTGGTTCTTACACGCCAGGGAGTACCCGTGCTGAGGGTGGACGGGCCGGGCCGCGCCATCGGGCTGAGCATGGGGGCATATATTCTGGAGGACGCACACGATGCGGATCCCGACCTGATCCTGGTGGCCTCGGGCTCGGAGGTCGCGCTGGCACTCCGGGCGCGCGAGGTCCTGATGAATGACGGGATCGCGACCCGGGTGGTGAGCATGCCCAGTTGGGAGATCTTCCGGGAGCAGGAAGTCGCGTACCAGCATGAGGTCCTTCCGCCGGAAGTCACCCGGCGCCTGGCCATCGAGGCGGGGGTCGCGCACGGGTGGCACGAGTGGATCGGGGACGACGGCGGCGTGATCGCCATGCGCTCGTTTGGGGCCAGCGCGCCGGCCGGCGTCCTGTTCGAGCAGTTCGGGTATAGCGTGGACCAGGTGGTGGTGGCGGCCCGGCGTTTGATGGAGGGCGAATGAGCCGAATTGCGATAGGTGCGGACCACGCCGGCTATCAGTACAAGCAGGTCCTGGCTGAGATGCTGCGCGATCAGGGGCACGAGGTAGCCGACCTCGGGACCGACGGTCCACAGTCGGTGGACTATCCCGACTTCGCCCGGGCCGTGGCCGAGGCCGTGGCCCGCGGCGAGGCGGACCGGGGAATACTCGTATGCGGAAGCGCGGTGGGCGTGTGCATCGTGGCCAACAAGATCCCGGGCATCAGGGCGGGCGTGTGCCACCAGCCCTACGCGGCCCGTCAGGCCGTAGAGCACGACGACATGAACGTCCTGTGCCTCGGAGAGCGGGTGATCGGAGTGGAAGTCGCCCGGTCCGTCACGGAGGCCTTCATGGCGGCGCGCTTCCTGGACGAGGGTAGACACCTGCGGCGACTCAACAAGGTGCTCGCGGTGGAGGACGACTACATGAACCGGCCCACGGAGAACTGACGGTGGAGATCTTCCTCGAACTGCTGCGGCAGGGACAGAGTTACTGGCTGGACAGCCTGGGCCGGGAGATGGTTCGCGGCGGCGAGCTGGAGCTCCGGGTGCAGGAACAGGGCCTGAGGGGCGTCACCTCGAACCCGGCCATCTTCCACAAGGCGATCTCGTCGGGGTCCTCCTATGACGAGCAGATCGCGGAGCTCGCCCATGCAGGGGCGTCGGTGGAGGAGATCTACGAGGCTCTCGTGGTGACCGACATTCGCGAGGCGTGTGACGTCCTCGAGCCGGTGTACGGCGAATCGGCAGGCGTGGACGGATACGTGAGCCTGGAGGTCTCGCCGCATCTGGTCCACGATACCAGGGGATCTCTCGACGAGGCCCGCCGCCTGTGGGCCGCGGTCGACCGTCCCAACCTGATGATCAAGATCCCCGGTACCGCAGCCGGGGTGCCGGCGATCGAGGAGTTGCTCTACGAGGGCGTGAACGTGAACGTCACGCTCCTGTTCGCGGTCGAGGCATACGAGGCGGTAGCGCGGGCGTACCTGCGGGCCCTCGAGCGACGAGCGAGCGAGGGGAAGCCGCTGGACACCGTGGCATCGGTGGCCAGCTTCTTTCTCAGCCGGATCGACGTCCTGGTGGACCAGTTCCTCTCCCACCGGGTCCCTTCTCCGGAAGGAGAGCCCGCGGCCCAGGCTCTGTACGGCAGGGCGGCTGTGGCGAGCGCCAAGCTGGCGTACCGGAGCTACCAGGACATCTCGAGCACCCCCGAGTGGCAGACCCTGGCGGCAGCGGGAGCCCGACCGCAGCGACTCCTGTGGGCCAGCACCAGCACGAAGAACCCCCTCTACGACCCGGTGCGTTACGTGGAGCCCCTGGTGGGACGGGATACCGTGAACACCATGCCCGAGGTCACGATCGAGGCTTTCGCCGATGCGGGCCGGGTCATACCGGATGCCGTCGAGCAGGACGTCGTGGCTGCCGAGAGCGTCTTCACTGATTTGGCCGCCGTCGGAATCGATATGGCCGCGGTGGACGAGCAACTCCTCGCAGAGGGAGCGCAGAAGTTCATCGGCCCGTTCGACGCCCTGATGGCTGGCCTGGCGGAGAAGCGCGCCGCGATGCTGGCCGAGCGCGCGCCACGCGTGACGGAGCCCGAGGAGGCGCCCGGGCTCGGGCCAGCTCTCTCCGCCCTCGGAGAGCAGCGTTTTTCAGCCCGCCTGGCCGCCCGCGACCCCCGCTTGTGGCCGGCGGACGAGGAAGCCCGCGGCGCGATCGCGAACCGGCTGGGCTGGACGCGAGGATCGGCCGAGATCGACCGCGTGCGCGAAGAACTGGAAGCATTCGCCGAGGAAGTCCGGGCCGAGGGCATCACCGATGTGGTCCTGCTCGGCATGGGGGGAAGCAGCCTCTGTCCCCTGGTCGCAGCGGCGTCATTCCCCGGCGCCGAGGGCTCGCCGCTACTGACGGTGCTCGACTCCGTCGACCCGGCGGCCGTGAGCGCTGTGGACGGCCGCATCGACCCGATGCGCACCCTGTTCCTGGTGGCGAGCAAATCCGGCGGGACGATCGAGACGCTTACGCTGTATCGGTATTTCCGGGGGATGCTGGAAGCCGAGGACGTACCGGCTCCCGGTCGGCACTTCGTGGCGATCACGGATCCAGGGTCGCCGCTCGTCGAGCGCGCCGAGAACGAAGGGTTCCGGCGAGCCTTCGAGGCACCCGCCGACGTCGGGGGGCGCTACTCCGCGCTGACTGCCTTCGGGCTCCTTCCCATGGCTCTGATGGGCGCAGATCTCGATTCAATCTCGAGCTCCGTCCGCCAGATGGAGCACGCGTGCTCGCCCGGTCTTCCGGAGAGCGCCAACCCGGCCGTCCGCCTGGGCACGGCCCTGGCTCTGTACGCCAAGGCGGGACGCGACAAGCTGACCCTGTCGGCCACTCCGAGCCTCGACCGGTTTCCACTGTGGATCGAGCAGCTCGTGGCCGAGAGCACAGGCAAGGACGGCCGCGGAATCGTCCCCGTGACGCACGAGGGAGTGCCCTCGGTCGCCGAGTGCTCGCCGGATCGTGTGTTCGTCCACTACGCCCTGGCGGGCGACCCGGATCCATCCGTGGCCGCCCTGGACGCGCTCGCGGCGGCGGGCCATCCGGTGTTTCGGATCGACTTGCCCCGCCCCGAAGACCTGGGCGGCGAGTTCCTCCGCTGGGAGATCGCCACCGCTGCGGCTGGAGTTCTACTCGGCGTGAATCCATTCGACGAACCGGACGTCTCGGCGGCCAAACAGGCCACGGCAGAGCTCCTCGAGGAGCGGAGCGTCGGCGGCGGCTTCCCTCGGTCCGAGGTCCAGGCGGTGGAGGAGAGCGTCGAGATTCTCGCACCGGACGCTCAGGCTTCGGCACCCGATACGACCGCGTCCGACGCGCTGGTAAGCTGGTTGGAGGCGGGAGCCGAGGACGGCTACGTGGCGGTACTCGGCTACTTCGAGGCCACGCCCGCGAGGGACGATCTGCTGGTCCGTCTGCGGAATGCCCTGCGCAGCAGGACCGGCCGGGCGACGACGTTCGGCGTCGGGCCGCGATACCTGCACTCGACCGGCCAGCTGCATAAGGGGGGGCCGGACAAGGGCCTCTTCCTCGTGCTCACGACCGACGCGGCTGAGGACCGGGACGTCCCGGACAGCGAATTC
This sequence comes from Candidatus Benthicola marisminoris, assembly GCA_023554335.1. Taxonomy (GTDB): domain Bacteria; phylum Gemmatimonadota; class Gemmatimonadetes; order Palauibacterales; family Palauibacteraceae; genus Benthicola; species Benthicola marisminoris. Next base: position 1,955 of record JAMJQR010000015.1, on the reverse strand, counting down.
TCGCTGGGTACGCTGCTCCGCGCCCAGGCACTGGGTGACGTGCGCACCCTGCGGGAGCGAGGGCGACCGGTGGTTCACGCTCACCTGGGCTGGCGGGTGGAAGACGGACTCGAGACCCTGGCAAAGGTCGTCGAAGAGGGCGCCTAGCTCCCGTCGGGGGTGGTCTCAGGGGCTCGAATCCGGACGGCGAAGGCCGCGAGCAGCGTGACGACCGCCACCGCGGCGAGAATCACGGCGAGGCGCACCCAGTCGTCACCCGCCGCCCGGCGTTCAGCGACCAGCCGCAGGAGCGTGCGAACCCACTCGAGCGCTCCGGCGAAGAGCAGGATGCGGAGTGTCCAGCCGGCCCACGGCTTGCGCACCGCCAGGAGAAGCGGAAGCGCCAGGGTGACCACCGCGATCGCATCGTTCCCAGCCCGGCTGAAGTGCGCGGCCAGGAAGACGAACGCCACGACGATCAATACGATGCGAAGGATCTTCATGCGGGTAATCCTCGGTACTTCCCGACCGCCGGTCAACGATTCGGCGGCGGAGCCAGATCTCTAGTTGCAGCGGGCCTCGACGTAAGCGTAACCATCGTCGGTGATCTCTCCGTCCACCAGGCTGGCCGGTCGGCCTGCGGACACCTCGCAGCGTACTTCTTCCTTCTGCCACGCGAACGATGACGTACCGGGTCCGTCCGCCACCGAGCCCAAATCCTGAGTCCACTCGGCCTCCTCGAACGCCCGCCTCACGACTTCGGGAAGATCCGCGGTCGGCAGTCCCGCGGGGCCTTCGAACCGGAGACTCACGGCGCACCGGGGCGCCGGCGCGCCGGGGCCTCCCGGATCCACCAGGCTCTCAGGTACGGCCTCCGTGGCCTCCCGCATCGCGGCGGCGATCAAACCGCACCCGCGCCGGACGCGGCGCAGACCGGCTGCAGCAGAGCGGTCCAGCGGGAAGAAAGCGGACGGCGTGCGAGCGGTCGTCATCGATTTCGCGAGTTCTCGTGCGATGTCGGGATTCGAAGCCGCTATGTCCGTCGACTCCGTGGGATCGGAGTCCAGGTCGTAGAGCTCCAACGCCGAATCGGGATGGGCTCGCACGGCCTTCCAGCGGCCGCTCAGCAGCGCCTGGCCCCCGTTGTATTCCCAGTACAACCGTTCGTGCTGCGGCTGTGCCCCGGAGTCGCCCGTCAGGACCGGGACCAGCGAGAGTCCGTCCGTCGCATGGTCAGCCGGCATCTCAGTCCCCGCAATCTCTGCGAGGGTCGGAAGGTAGTCCCAGAACGCGGAGACGTGATCTGTCTCGGACCCCGGCTCCACCCGGCCTGGCCAGCGCACGATCAGCGGCACCCGGATCCCGCCCTCGTAAAGCATGGTCTTCAGGCCGCGCAAACCACCGGCGCTCTCGAAGAACTCGGAATCGGTGCCCCCGTTGAACGTGGGTCCGTTGTCGCTCGTGAACAGCACGACCGTGCGGTCGGAGATCTCGAGCTCCACCAGCGCGTCCAGGATCCGCCCGATACCCCTGTCCATGCGCGTGATCATGGCCGCGTAGGCCGCCCGCGGCGCCGGGTGCGGCAGGTAGCCGCGGTCGCCCGTGTAGGGGGTCTCCGGAAACGCCCCCGTGTACTCGGCCACGGACTCCTCGGGCACCTGCAGGGCCACGTGCGGTACCGGGAAAGGCAGATAGAGGAAGAACTGGTCATGCGAGTTAGCACGCAGGAACGCGAGCGCGTCGTCCATCATCGCGTCCATGGCGTACGTCTCGCCCCGATACTCCGCGTATGAGGCCGGATCGTACGGGTCCACACCCGCCGGCAGCCGCTGATGGGGACGGAAATACGAGTTGCCCGGCAGATTCTCGCGCTCCCCGTTCCTCCACAGGTGGGTCGGGAAATAGTTGTGGGCTTCCCGCTGACACATGTATCCGTACCAGTGGTCGAATCCCTGCTCGTTGGGCTCCCCCGTGTC
>JAMJQR010000120.1 GCA_023554335.1 Candidatus Benthicola marisminoris | reverse complement strand
CGGGTCGGGCGGACTCCGCCGTCGTGTGGTACCTGAGGGAGCTGGAAACGCCGCGGCTCCGCGCTCCCGATCGCCCCATGCTTTTCGAGCGTCTAGGGCAGCTGTACGACGAGCTCGGGGACATGGAGAACGCGGCGCTCTATTACGCCCGCTTCGTGGAGCTTTGGGCCGACGCCGACGCCGAGCTGCAGCCACGAGTGACGGTGGCGCGGACCCGTCTCGAAGAGATCATAAGAGAGCGCGGATGAAGAACCGTTCGCTGTGGCAGATCCTGGCTCTGTATGCCGGCGCGTCCTGGGTCGTTCTCCAGGTCGTGGACGTGGTGAAGGACAACATGGGCCTTCCGGACTGGGTCTTCCCCTTCGCCCTCCTTCTCCTGCTAATCGGACTGCCGATCATCGTGGCGACGGCCGTGGTCCAGGGCAGGCACGCGGTCGATGGCTCCGCTGATAGCGCGTCGGGTGAAGCCGCCGAGTCGATACCCGCGCCGGCCTCGCAGTCCGAGCTCTCGCCGCGCCGCCTGTTCACCTGGCGCAATGCGCTCGTGGGCGGCGGGTTGGCGTTCGTTCTGCTCACCGCCGTGACCACCGGCTTCATGTTCATGCGGAACCAGGGTATCGGCCCGGTGGGTTCGCTGGTGGCCAAGGGAATGCTCGATGAGCAGGCCGCGGTCGTCGTTGCCGACTTCGTGGCTGACGACCCGTCTCTCGCTCGGGCCGTGACCCAGGCGTTCCGTGTGGACCTATCGCAGTCGGAGCTGATCAAGGTGGTGGAACCCGCCACGCTGGACGAAGCCCTTGCCCGCATGGAACTCCCGGAAGACCAGGCCATCACGCACCAGATCGCACACGAGCTGGCCGTGCGGGAAGGGTATCCGGCCGTGATCGAGGGAGAGGTGTCGTCGATCGGTGACGGCTTCGTCCTCACGGCCCGCCTGGCGGACGCCCGCAGCGAGGAGACCCTGGCGTCACTCCGCGAGACGGCCGCCGATGCGAATGAAGTGATCCCGGCGATCGACCGCCTGTCCGGCAAGATGCGTGAGCGAATCGGCGACTCGTACTCGGACATGCGAGCCGAAGATCCGCTGGCTGACGTCACCACCGGTTCACTCGAGGCACTCGAGAAGTACTCGCAGGCGCTTGATCTCTTTCGGTCCGGCAGGGACCGTCAGCTTGGGGTGGAGCTGCTCGAAGAGGCGGTGGCGATCGATACGGCCTTTGCGATGGCGTGGCGGAAGATAGGCGTCGAGACGGTCGGCGATCGGGCGAGAATCGTCGAGGCCATGGAGAAGGCATATCTGTTCCGCGATCGTCTGACGGAGCGCGAGAGCCTGCTGGCCGAAGCTTCATACTACACGACCGTCACGGGTGAGCCGCAGCGAGCGATTCGTGTCTACGAGCGCATGGTAGACCTCGATCCCGCGGACGCATGGGCGCTCAACAACCTGGGCGCCGCGTACACGGACCTGGGTGAGTGGGCCGAAGCCGAGCACTGGTTCGCTCGATCGGTGGCCGTAGACAGCAGTGTGAAGTCGATCAACAACGTGGCTACCGCTCAAATCAACCAGGGGAAGCTCGACGAAGCCGAGGCGACACTCGAAATTGCCGACCGCCTGGCTCCCGGTAGCGAACGGACCCTCGGCACCCGGTACAGTCTGGAGACGAACCGGGAGAACTGGGCCGAGGCCGAAGCGGCGGCGCTCCAGCTGCGTGACGAGAACTCCGATCCGGCCTGGACGTCTATAGGCTCCCTCGCTCTGGGGACCGTGGCCGCGATCGAGGGCAAGCTGGCCGAGGCCGAAAGCTCCTGGCGGGATGCGGTGCGGGAGTCGAGCCAGGCCGGCGATGCGTTTCCGGCATGGCCGCTCATGCAGGTATTTGACCTGAACGTACACGTGCGGCGGGACACCGCCCGTGCGCTGCGCGTTCTCGACGCCATCCTCGCGGAGTATCCGTTGGAGGGCATGGACGTCATGAATCGGCCCTACGGCTGGCTGGCGTACTGGTATGCGCGGGCGGGGGATCGGGCGACTGCCGAGTCGTTGATCGCCGAAATGGAGGCCGAGGTGCCGACGGAGTACCGAAGCGGTGAGGCGGTTGACGACTTCCGACGCAACATCGAGGTGGCGAACCTGATGTCCGAGGGGAGGTACGAGGCTGCGCTGGAACTCGTACGCCAGGTGGACCTACCGGGGTGCATGCAATGCCGGTACGTCCCCAAAGCCCAGATCTTCGATCAATTGGGCGCCCGCGATTCGGCTCTGGCCATGTACACCGGGTATCTCGAGCTGTACGCGCATGATCGGGCCGGCTGGGACAACGAGCTTCGCGGTCCCACCCTGGAGCGGGTAGGCCAGCTGTACGACGAAGCCGGCGACCTCGAGAACGCGGCCGTCTACTACGCGCGTTTCGTCGATCTTTGGGCCGAAGCGGACGCCGAGCTGCAGCCTCGGGTGGACGCCGCCCGGACGCGGCTCGAAGAGATCATCAGGGAGCGCGGATGAAGCACCTCCTCAGGGAGACCCACCGCAGGTCCGTCTGGCAGGTCCTCGCCGTCTACGTGGGCGTGTCCTGGGACGTCCTCCAGGTAGTGGACGTCCTGACGCAGAACATGGGCCTCCCCTCGTGGGTCTTTCCGTTCGCGCTCGTCCTTCTCCTCCTGGGACTTCCAGTGATGCTGGCCACGGCCATCATCCAGGGGCGGGGCGGTGCGGAGCCAGCAGGTGACCGGCCGAAAAGAGCGGCTCCCGAGCCCTCTTCCGCACCGGCAGAAGGCGAGGCCCTCCTCGACAAGCAGGCCGTGTTCACGTGGAAGAACTTTCTGCTCGGTGGGGCGGCTGCGGCCACGCTGTTCCTGACCGTGATGGGCGGCTACGCGTTTGCCCGACGCGCGGGCCTCGGAGCGGCCGGCACCCTGGTCGCCCGGGGACTGATCGAAGACGGTGAGCGGATCATCCTCGCCGAGTTTGCGGGAGACCCGAGCATGGCGGAGGCCGCAACGATGGCCTTCCGCGTGGACCTGTCGCAGTCGCCCACGATTACCGTCGCGGACCAGGCGTTCATCAGTACAGTCCTTGGGCGCATGGAGCTGCCGGCCGAGACGCGCCTCGACGAAGACGTCGCTCTCGAGGCGGCTGTCCGGGAAGGGATCAAGGCCGTCGTTGCGGGCGACGTGGCGAGTGTCGCCGGGGGCTATGTGCTCACCGCCCGACTCGTGGCTGCGGAGTCTGGGCAGGACCTGATCAACCTCCGCGAATCGGCGGCGGATTCCACGAAGGTACTGGAGACGATCGACCGTCTATCGCGACGCATGCGCGAGCGCATGGGAGAGTCACTGGGGTCGATCCGGGCGAGCGCGCCGCTCGAGCGCGCGACGACGACCTCGCTGGAGGCCCTGCGAAAGTACTCGCAGTCCCTTACGGCCATCGACACGGGCGACCAGGACCTCGGCCAGTCCCTGCTTCGCGAGGCGATCGAGATCGATTCGACGTTCGCGATGGCCTGGCGAAAGCTGTCCGTCCTGCACCAATCGATGGGAGATGACGCCGCGGCCCGCGAGGCCGCGACGCGCGCCTACGAGCTACGCGACCTGCTCACTGATCGGGAGCGGTACATCACCATCGGCACGTATAACTCCCAGGTCACGAACGATGTCGACGCGGGCATCACCGCCTACCGGAGCCTGCTCGACCAGTATCCGAACGACGCCTGGGCTCTCAACAACCTGGCCCTCCTGTACTACGACCAGGGCAACATGGACGGGGCCACCGAACTCCTTGAGCGGGCCATCCAGCTGGATACGTATTCTCCGAATGCCTACATCAACCTGGCCGGAGGTCTGCACTGGCTCGGGGCCCGAGATTCAGCCCACGCGGTGATCGACTTGCTCGAGGAGAAGTTCCCGGGGCAACCCTGGGTGTACAGGGTGCGTTCGGGGATGTATGCGGCCGAGTGGGATTACGACGGGGCGCAGGGCGAGGTGGACCTCCTCATGCGCAGCGGAAGCACGTCCGGCCGCCGCTGGGCTCTGCAGAGCCAGGCCGCGATCGACCTCGCGGAGGGCAGGCTGACGCTTGCCCAACGCCGATGGCAGGACTCGCGCCAGGAGGAGGATCCGCTTGGCCTGGCGATGTGGCAGGCCTGGGCCGAGTTGCAGGTCCGACAGCAGAGGGTCACCGCTGCCCGCAGCCTCGACGAAGCCCTGGCGAGCGCGAGTGTCGTGGACACGATCGACGGTAGCCTGGATCGGGCGTTCTTCTACGCCGCTGCCGGCCGTCCGGATGAGGCCCGCTTCTGGCTTGCCGCGGAGAGACGGGCCAGCAACGCGTACTCGTCCCAGCCGGCGCCGCTGCGCGCCGGGCAGGACGCCTGGTTCGAAGGTGTCGCAGCGTATGGGGAGGGGAAGTTCTCGGACGCGGTGAGGCACCTGCGGCAGGCCGAAGCGGACTACGACTCCTTCTATCCAGACCTCGGGACCCGCCTGGTCAGCTGGGACCTGGCCCGGGCGTTCGATGGGGCTGGAATGGCCGACTCGGCGATCGTCCGCTACGAGATGTCCCTTGGATACGGGGATATCCTCGAGGTCCACCGGCAGGCCCGCGAGTACCCGATCACCCTGATCCGCCTCGCCGAGCGCTACGACGAGAAGGGCGACCTCGAGCGTGCCGCCGGCTACTACGGCCGGTTCGTCGCGCTGTGGGCCGACGCCGATCCGGATCTCAGGCCGCGGGTCGAGGCGGCGCAGGCACGTCT
>JAMJQR010000119.1 GCA_023554335.1 Candidatus Benthicola marisminoris | reverse complement strand
GCCGTCTCCACGTCGTCGTGGTCGGCCGCCGGCACGGTATCTATGATCGAGTCATCGAAGGGGTCGCGAACGTCGATGGTCTCGTCGCGATCGACCCATTCGTGACCGAGGAGCATCTTCATGACTTCCTCCGCACGGGTAGTCGGTTATACCAGGGCCAGGGCCTGGTCGAGATCGGCGATCGTGTCTTCCGCATGCTCGGCGCCCACGCACAGGCGCACCATGTTGTCCGGAATCCCGGCGAGGCACCTGCCTTCCTCGCCCTGCTGCTGATGGGTCGAGATGGCGGGGATGGTGGCCACGGTCTTGATTCTCCCGAGGTCGGTGGCCCGCCACGTTCGCTTGAGCCCATCGAAGAAGGCGCGCGTTTCCGCAGCGCCTCCGGCAACGTTGAACGACATCAGGTGTCCAAACGACGGGGTGCCGTCGTCCACCACCTTCATGTAGCGGCTCGCCAGGCCGTGCAGCGGATGGGCGTCGAGTCCGAGGTAGTCCACCCTCTCCACCCTCGGATGGTCAGCCAGGAAGTGGGCCACGGTGAGAGTATTCCGAGACATCTGCTCCATCTTCAGGCGCAGCGTCCGCACTTCGCCGAGGATCATGTGGGCGCTCGTCGGCGACATGGCGGGACCCGAGTCGCGGAACGGCCACAGCTTGAGCCACAGGCCGTAGTCCGCCTTTACCTCGTCCTCGAGGTGTCGGGACACCATGTCGTGGCGCGCGATGATGGCGCCGGCGATAGCGCAGCCGCCGGCCCCCGCCGTCTTCGACAGCGAGTGCACGACGATGTCCGCGCCGTGCTCCAGCGGCCGCATGAGCGCGGGCGTCGCGATGGTGGAGTCCACGATGAGCGGTATGCCGTGGCTGTGCGCCAGGTCCGCTACGGCCCGGATGTCAGCGAACGCCTGCTGTGGATTCGACGGCATCTCAGCGTACAGAAAGCGGGTCCCCTCGTCGATCAGAGGCTTCCATTCCTCCACGTCCCACGGATTGCACACCCAACGCACCTCGGCCCCGCGCTCCGCCATCCGGACGCTGAACAGCTGGAACGTCCCGCCGTAGGTCTGCGCGGCGGAGACGAAGTTGATGCTCTCCGCTCCCGTTTCCTGCTTGGCGAGGAGAGGCTCGATGGCCTGCTTGATCGCGGACATTCCGGAAGAGGTGCACAGCCCGGTCGCGTCGCACTCGCACCCGTAGGACTCCAGCATGGCCAGGGTCTCCTCGAGATAGAAGACCGTGGGATTGTGGATTCGCGAGTAACACCAGGTCGGGATCTGGTAGGAGAGGGCCGCTTCCATCTCGTCGCTGTCGCGATACGCCTGCGAGGTGGAGGGAAAGATCGGTTCGATGATGCCGCCCTGGCCGCCCGAGAACGCCTCTTCCGCACTGTACATCCCGTGCACGGCGATCGTGTCGAACCGGAGGTTGCGCACCCTGTCGCGGTGCGCCTGGCGTTCAGACATGTACTTCTGAGCCTTCTCGACGTACGCCTGCACGCCGTTCGCGGTCATGACCGTCATGGATCCTCCCTGTGTCAGACGCTCGTCCGGTGTATTTCGAGCAGGTCCACGAGCACCGAATAGCCGGTCTCCAACCGGCCGGCGCCCGGACCGATCAGCGTTACGTCGCCGAGGAGCTCGGTTGAATATGTCACGGCGTTCGTCGCGCCGCCCACGGAAGCCAGGGGATGGGAAAGGGGCACACGCTCCGGACGTACCGAGGCGACGACGCCATCATCGGCCGGCTCCAGGGTCCCGATCAGCTTCCAGCGCTCTCCGGCGCCCTGCGCGGCCGAGATATCGGCCGGCGTGAGACCCGAGATCCCGGTTCGGTCGACATCGTCCATCCCGATTGGCACGCTCATCAGGAGATTGGCCAGGATGACCACCTTGCCAGCCGCGTCGAACCCCTCGACATCGCCGGTAGGATCAGCTTCGGCATACCCGTTGTCCTGGGCCTCCTGCAGCGCATCATCGTACGTGGACCCCTCCTCCATCCGGGTCAGTATGTAGTTGCAGGTACCGTTCAGTATCCCCTGCACCCGCTTGATTCCGGCCGCCCGAAGCAGGTTCATTCCGTTGAGCACGGTCGGGGTTCCGCTCATCACGGTACCCTCGACGCCGATTTCCAGTCCTCGTTCGCGGGCCATCTCTGAGAGCTCGGCATAGTGGAGAGCGACGGGGCCCTTGTTCGTTGTGACCACGTGCTTGCCGGCTTCGAGCGCCGCCCGGATGTGTCCCGTCGCCGGTTCGCCCGTCTCGAGGTCCGTGTAGCTGAGCTCCACCACCACGTCCGCAGAGCTGAGCCGGGCCATCTCCGTACCGTCCCAGCCGCGGTCGGCCGCGTCGATCCCGCCGAGATTCCCCGCCAGGCGAACGGCATCCAACAGATCATCGGGATCGAAGCCGGCCGGATCGTGGATGCTGCCCTTGAGCGGATCGGTTACGCCGACGATCCGGAACCGGACACCGAACTGCTCCAGGAGGCGGTGGCCGTGGTCGCGCAGGATCTCCGCAAACCCCTGGCCTACGTTTCCGAAGCCGATGATGGCGAGCCTGTATTCCATGAGTGACGTGCTCCTGTCAGTTCGCGGACGGCCCGGAGGCAACGCCCGGAGGGGGATGCTTGTTGCTTATGTGGCGGCGGGAGGAACTCGACGAACCGCCGGCGGCGGGCGGCCGCGCTGACCTCACACCCGGGCTCGGGATGAAGATACAGGCACTGACCTTGATGGCGCTCCTCCTGCCAGTGTCGCTGGCGGTGGCGCAGGAGCCGGCAGCGGCGCCCGACTCGGCGGCGGTGCTCAACGGCGAGACCATCCGCGTGTTCCTCGACTGCCGCACCCGCTGCGACTTCGACCACATCCGGCGGGAGATCCCCTACGTAGCCTGGGTCCGCGATCGGCAGGACGCGCAGGTTCACTTGCTGATCACTTCCCAGCGAACGGGAGCCGGCGGCCGCGAGAACACCCTGGCGTTCATCGGCCTCCAGGACATGGCCTCCGTCAGCGATACTCTGCTGCAAGTCTCGAGCCCCACGGATACGAATGCCGAGGAGCGCGAGCAGCTGACGCGTACCATCGAGCTCGGCCTGATTCAGTTCGTTGCGCGGACCCCACTCGCGGATCGGATCGAGGTGGCCTGGACCGGGCCTCAGGAGTCGGTCCTGGACGCCGTAGAGACGGGGGATCCGTGGAATTCGTGGATCTTCCGACTGCGCGCGAACGGCTCCCTGGGCGGCGAGGAGCGGACCAGCGCCTACTCCGTCTCCGGGTCGATTTCGGCAAACCGTACCACCGAGGATCTCAAGACCGAGATCTGGACCTACGGCCACTATTCAGAAAGCTCTTTCGAGCTCAGCGACGGCTCGACCAGCACCGGCCTGCGTCGGGACTACGGTGCCTCCCTGCTCCAGGTCTGGAGCCTCGGTCAGCACTGGTCCGTCGGAGGCGAGGCCAGCGCGAGGCACTCCCTATTCGGCAACTACGACCTGCGCGCCTGGGTAGCGCCGGCCCTCGAGTTCAGCGTGTGGCCGTATGCGGAGTCCACCCGCCGCCAGCTGACGTTCCTGTACGCTCTCGGAGTCCAGCATTCGGACTACGTGGAGATCACGATCTTCGGGGAGACGCAGGAAACGAGGCCGGCCCACAGCCTGTTCGCGGGACTGTCGATGAGGGAACCTTGGGGCAACGCCACCGTCGGCTTCGAGGCCTTCCAGTACCTGCACGATCCCGAAAGACACCGGCTTGAATTCTTCGGCTGGCTCAGCGTTCGCCTGTTCCGCGGGCTCGACCTGAACGTGAACGGGCGCCTGGCCCGGGTGAAGGACCAGATCAACCTGCGGGCCGGTGAGGCGACGGACGAGGAGATCCTTCTGCGCCAGCGGGAGCTCGGCACCGACTTCCGGTACGATTTCTCTTTCGGTCTCAGCTACCGATTCGGATCCATCTACAACAATGCCGTGAACCCGCGCTTCGAGGCCCTGGACTGACGTGTGGCCGGTGCGGCGCTGTCGGGCCATTCTTTCCCGATTCGGATGGGACGGTGAGGCCCATCCGCGAGCCCGGGCAAAGACGGCATCCTCATCCTGGAGGCGATGAATGCAGAACCGCTTGATGCTCGTTCCGGCGCTATCCCTCATGCTCGCCGGGGCCGCCTGCGGAGGAAGCGAGGATGCGCCGGTGTCGGCCGAGGCCGTCACGCGCGACAGTGCCGGCGTGAGGATCGTCGAGAGCCCGGGACCGGTCTGGGATCAGGCCACGGCGTGGCGACTGAGCGAGGAGCCGTCCCTGGACGTCGGTCGCCTGGACGGGCCGGAAGAGACGCAGTTCTTCCGGGTCAGCGCGGGCACGCGACTGTCGGACGGCAGCTTCGTTCTTGGGAGCTTCGGAAGCCACGACCTGCGGCGGTTCACGGCGGACGGCGCACACCTTTGGACGGTGGGTCGCGAGGGCGAGGGACCGGGTGAGTTCGTGGGACTCACCGAGGTGGTCGCCGGTGCAGGAGACACGATCATCACCTATGACTTCCGGCAGCGGCGATTCTCCAGGTTCGCGCCGGACGGCACCTTCCTCGATTCCCGCCCCCTCGACGGACCCAGCGAATCCGGGTTCGGTTTCGTCGAAACCCTCATGCCCGACGGAAGCGCTGTGTTCACGTGGAGGGAATTCGATCAAGACGACGGACCACCCTCCGAGGGCGAGGTCAGCCGGGACACGATCAACATCCACCTGGTAGAGCCCGGGCGCGAAAGCTCGGTCGAGCTGGGTACATTCCCCGGAGCGGAGACCGTCGTGTTGCAGTCCGGGGAGTCGGATGGCGGCTTCATGATTGCCATCGGCGCGACTCCGTTCGGCAGGTCGACCCAGGTGGCGGGGGGCACCTCCGGGGTATGGCTCGGCGACACGGATCGCTTCGAGATCCACCGATACGATGCAGGCGGCGACCTGCGGACGGTCGCCCGACGTTCCTGGGAGCCTGTGGTGGTGGACGACGCCCTCGTGCAGCGGGCCACGGACGAAGAGCTGGCGGAAGCGGATGATGACGACGATCGCCGCCGCATCCGCCGGCGGTGGGAGAGCGTTCCGACCCCCGAGACGCTGCCGGCGTTCCAGGCGCTCCAGGTGGATCGCGTTGGAAATGTGTGGGTGCAGCAGTTCGAGGTCCCGGGAGCGCCCGAGCGCACCTGGTCCGTGTTCGACCGCGCTGGCACATGGCTCGGGGACGTGGCTTTTCCCGATCGATTCCGCCCCCTGGAGATCGGAGACGACTACGTCCTGGGACGGTTCGGCGACGAGCTGGACGTGGAGCACATCCAGTTGTGGAAGCTGATCAAGCCGGCGGGCTGAGCCAGTACGGATGACGGAGGGGCCGGCGGTCGGCCGGCCCCTGCTCCGCGATGCCCGCCGCGGGACTCAGACGACTGGTCTGAACCTCGCCTGGAAGAACCGCAGGTACTCGGGCTCGTACGTGAACTCCAGCCCGCGAATGTTCTCCCGCC
>JAMJQR010000118.1 GCA_023554335.1 Candidatus Benthicola marisminoris | reverse complement strand
TGCGGTGCAATCGCTCCATCGCGATGCCACCCCCGCCGCCGGAGTGCCCTACCCCGCTGTGAATGTGCAGGACCCGCACGTCGCTCGCCTTTCAGGCTCAGGTGTCCTGTCGGTACTCGACTCTCGCGACTCTGAAAGCGGCAAGAGCGGGGCCGGCCCATGAGCATGACGGGAATGGCGGGCACGTGCGCGGGCACTCTACGCGTATGCGGTTGCAGGATAGAGACTTGAGTGGGTTTCGGACGACGGTCGGGTCGAATCGGGCGGACCCGCGACCCGGGGAGGGCGCGAGCGGGATGCCACGAACGGACGCATCCCGCAACGAGTAGCGTCAGTCGTCGTTGGCGAACACCAGGTTGAAGCCGAGGACCAGCCCGAGACGCCAGAAGCTGCCGCGCGTGTTCTCGGTCAGGATCTGGTCGTCCCGGTCGTCGTCCGGAATCAGGTCGTACCCGCGCAGGTCGTCTCGTCCACCGAACTTGTAGGTGAGGCCGAGGGTGAAGTTCGAGCGGCCGATGAAGAAGCTGGCCCCGGCTCCCACGGTCCACAGATCCCACGGAGTGGTCGTCGTCACCGCTTCGTCATCCCGCGTCGAGCCGGTGAAGTCGGTAAACGCGGTGAGGTACCCGGTATACGTGTCGCTGAACTTGCGCTCGAGGCCAAGTCCCACGTTGACCAGGCTCCGCATCAGGTTCGTGACGTCCGGATCGATCACCCGGGTCGAGTCGGTCCGGGACGGGAACGGTTGCCCATCGAGAATCGTGATGTCCATGCGGTCGAACCACTCGATGGCGACATGCGCGTTCCAGCCGTCACCGACGTACTCGCCCCCGGCGCCGATGGCCCACGACGAGGTATACCGGGAGGGGATGTCACGCTGGTAATCCGTAGTAGCCGATTCGAGATCGGGTAGTACTGCGACGTCCTGATACGTGACGTCCCCGTTTCCGAACAGGCGCAGGCTCGGCGTCGTGACCGTGAGGCCGACGTTCCAGCGGTCGAACGAAGTCGCGAGTCCGACCTTCCACAGAAGCCGCCAGTTGTAGTAGTCGTAAGATCGTTCGTTGAGCAGCGCCGCCACGCTGTTGTCGCCCACGGAGGTGAAATCGGTGCCGTAACGCAGACGCTGACTCCGGATGGCCACGAACGTGCTGACGCCGAGTCCGAGACGATCCTGGATCGGCGTCGCCCAGGTGAGACCGCCCCACGTCTCCCGTAGCCGCGTCTCGTAATTGAGGGCCGCGGAGACGCTTTCGACTCCCTCCAGCTCCGGAATCGAGTCCCCCGGAATCGTGCCGCCCCGGTTGAACCGGTATTCGAGATTGTGGCGCGTCAGGTACGAGTAGGCCAGCTTGCTCTCGCCCAGGAACGAGAGCGGAATCTGACCGGCGATCAGGCCGGCCACGGCGTCGAAGCGCGTGCTCGAGAGCTCTGTGTCCTCGAACAGGACGTCCGAGTACTTGATGTTGTCCAGCTCGAACACGAATCCGGTCAGCAGTGCGTCCGGTTGATCGACCACCGCCAGACCGCCCGGGTTGTAGTACACCGCGCTCAGGTCGCGGGCGCTCCCGATGACCGCGCCTCCTAGAAGGCGGGCCCGGTTGCCGTACTGGTTGGTCCACCACTGCGAGTCCTGTGCAGGCAGTGGCGACGCCAGCAGGAAGATCAGGCTCGCCCACAGGGCGGCCCTTCCCACGTGGTACCTGCCGGGGCGGTCCTGACGCAAAGGCTTCCCTCCGGTGGTGGTGAACTCCGGTGCCGGCAAAGTAGTTTGGGTCCCTACGCGTCGCCACGGATCCGAACCTGAAGACAGGAGACCCGACGTGCCCGACCGCCAGATCGAGAAGCTCGACGTCCAGCGGACCACGCAGCCCAGCGAGGATCACCCTGGGAGCTCCGGATTCCGGGGGCTGATGGTCGAGGTGCAGCGGGACAGCTATCGGCGGCTGTCGTGGATTGCTGGCGTGCTGGCCGGGATCGGCCTCCTCGTGTTCGCGGCGCACTTCATCGTCCCCGCGGAACACCAGGAGCACGTGGGCATCGACGTCCGCGGACGGGCAGCGATGATCGTTCTCAGCCTCGTCGTCTTCTTCACGTGCCGCCTGCGAAACCTGCCGCCAGAGTGGTTCCCGGTCATGGCGCTGGTGTACGAGGTGGCCGTCGGCGCCATACTGGCGACCGAGTTCCTGGCCTGGCCCACGCTCGGCGTAGCCGGGGATTTCCTGCTCGGTGTCCCGCGCACGTCCCTGTGGGTCGTGTTCTTCGCCAACGTCGTGCCCCTCCGGCCCCGGGAGCACGTCATCGGGGCGCTCGGAGCGACGGCCTTCGACGTGCTGTGGTTCTTCGTCGGGGGGTCAAAGGCGGCAGCGTCCATGACCGCGCCCCAGGCGGAGCAGATGTGGGATCGGGGGCTGGAGATGCTCCCCGCTCTGGTTCTTGCGGCCGTCATCACCGTCCTCCTCGCATTCCTCTCGGCACGCCGGGTGTACGGACTGTCGCGGGCACTGTCGCGTGCCAGGAAAGTGGGGGCCTACGAGCTCACGGATCGGCTGGGGAAAGGCGGTATGGGAGAGGTTTGGCGGGCCCGGCATCGCATGCTCGCGAGGCCGGCCGCGATCAAGCTCATCCGTTCAGATCGTACCGAGGGGACGTCGGCCTCCGACGCCGAGTACTACCTGGAGAGGTTCCAGCGGGAGGTTCAGGCGACCGCGAGCCTTCGCTCGCCCCATACCATCGAGATCTACGACTACGGGATCACTCCGGACCGTGCCTTCTACTACGTGATGGAGCTCCTCGACGGCGAGGACCTGGACGGTCTGATCAAGGACCACGGACCCATGCCGCCCGCCCGCGTGGTTTACATCCTCAGGCAAATGTGCCACTCGCTGGCGGAAGCGCACCAGGCCGGGCTCGTGCACCGGGACATCAAGCCAGCGAACGTGTTTCTCTGCCGGCTCGGACGGGACGTGGACTTCGTGAAGGTCCTCGACTTCGGCCTGGTCAAGAAGCTGAAGGCGATGCAGGAGGCGCACCTCACCCAGGTCGGGACCTTCGCAGGGACGCCCGCCTTCGGATCCCCGGAGGCGGCCGCGGGGAGGGTCAACGAGCTCGGGCCCGCGTCGGACGTCTATTCCGT
Source organism: Candidatus Benthicola marisminoris (assembly GCA_023554335.1). Lineage (GTDB taxonomy): Bacteria > Gemmatimonadota > Gemmatimonadetes > Palauibacterales > Palauibacteraceae > Benthicola > Benthicola marisminoris. Next base: position 12,371 of record JAMJQR010000118.1, on the reverse strand, counting down.
GGGGTGCGTGGCCTACTGGCTCCTCACCGGCGAGACCGTGTTCAAAGCCACGGGCGCCATGGAGATGCTGGCGTCGCACATCAGGGACGAACCGGTGCCGCCATCAGAACGCTGCGAACTCGACCTGCCGGAAGAGCTGGACCGGGTGATTCTCCGGTGTCTCGAAAAGGACCCCGAGGCGCGGATCGGTTCCGCGGACGAGCTCGACGCTCTCCTCGAGGAGCTGCAGCTCGTCTACCCGTGGACCACCGAAGAGGCGCTCGCGTGGTGGAACCTCCATCGGCCGGAACCGGGAACTTGAGGAGATTCCCCCGCGGGCCCCTGGCTGCCCTCCTGAGCCTCCTCCTGGCTGGACCAGCGGGTGCGCAGGAGGCCGCATCGAGCCCGGGGGCCGGTGAGCGCCTGCTCTCCGACTCGGCGCGCATCTCCCTGGTCACCATCGTTCCGGGCGACAAGGTCTATTCGATCTTCGGACACAACGCGATCCGGGTGTACGACCCGGAGCGCGGGATCGACATCGCCTACAACTACGGCACGTTCGATTTCGGGAATCCGGTGGTGTTCAGCGCGAAGTTCCTATACGGCGACCTGAACTACCGGCTGGCCCGGCAGAGCTTCGAGCGCATGGCGTCCTTCTATCCATTGGAAGAAGGGAGACCGATCGTCGAGCAGCGGCTCGACCTGGACCCGCAGCAACGTGAAGAGGTCTACCGCTTCCTGGAATGGAATGCGGCCCCGGAGAACGCCTACTATCGATACGACTTCTACTACGACAACTGCGCCACGCGGATTCGGGACCTGCTGGAGGACGTCCTCGGCGATCAGCTCGAGGTCGAGGCGGTGGACCCCGGCGTCTCCATGCGCCAGCTTCTCGATCCTTACCTCGTCGCGAAGCCGTGGCTGCACTTCGGCATGGATGTCGGTCAGGGGCTGCCTGCGGACGTACCCGCCACGTGGCGATCCGAGCTGTTCCTCCCGGATCGCCTGGCCGTCTGGGCGGAGGCTGCCCGGGTCCTCGGGCCGGACGGCGAGCGTCCTCTGGTGGCCCGCATCGACAGCATCGGATGGTCGCATGCGCTCCCGGCCCGAGAGGCCGCGCCTCCCTGGCCCGCCTGGCTCATGGCGCTGTTCCTTGCTGCCGTGGTCGTCCTCACGGTTCTTGACGCACGGGGAGGGCGGAGCGGACGTCCGTGGTTCGACGTTCCGGTGTTCGCGCTCCTGGGAGTCGCCGGACTGTTGATCGGCTTCCTGTGGTTCGTGTCGCTGCACGCGGTCACCCGGGGAAACGTGAACCTGCTGTGGGCGCTCCCCACGGGGCTGGCCCTGGTTTGGGGGCTTCGCGGGGCGCGACGTAAGCCGTGGGTGGTCGTGCTGCTGTGGATCACGGCGGCGGGAGCAGGAGCCTTCGTCGGCGGCTGGGCCCTGTGGAGCCAGGAAGTGCCGGTCGCCACGCTGCCCCTGGCGCTTGCGGTGACGATCCGGGCGGGCGGTCTCGCGGTCCTGGGCCGGCGGGCCGCCGCCGGCAGCTAACGCTCCAGCCGCTCCGCCACGTCCGCGGTGGCCGAGAGCTCGAACCCGTCCGCTTCCGAGCCGAAAACGAACACGGCCGACAGCCCCAGGTTCTCCGCCAGCTCGAGGCCTTCCGCCGGCCCGAGAACGCTGAGGGCCGTCGCCCACGCGTCCGCGAGGGCCGCCTCGGGATGGACCACGCTGACGGAGAAGCCGCGCCACGGAACCGGGCTGGCGGTGCGAGGGTCGATGAGATGGCCGGTCCGGGTGCCGCCGATCGTCACGTAGTTCCGGTAGTCCCCCGACGTCGCGATGGCTTCATTCCGAAGCTCGATCACCCGGTAGATCGTTCTTGCTCCGGGCGTCGGAGCCTCGATCGCCACCCGCCAGCCCGAACCATCCGGCTTCACCCCGTGCGCCCGAACCTCACCCCCTACCTCGAGCGCGAAGTCGGATCCTCCCATGCGCTGGACACCTCGGGCGGCGAGATCGAGGGCGTATCCCTTGGCGACCGCCGACAGATCCACGGAGACATCAGGGTGGGCTTTCGCCAGGCGTCCGTCCCGCGTGTCCAGGCGCAAGCGGTCCAGGCCGACGAGCGGTCGCAAGCGGTCCAGGGATGCGGCTGCAGGTGGTTCCGGCAGCTTTGCGTCGCCGGCCCCGAAACCCCACTCCCTCACGAGTGGCTCGACCGTGACGTCGAACGCACCGCCCGAGGCTGCCCCCACGTCGAGGGCGATTTCGAGGACCGCGATCGTCTCCTCCGACAGGGGGATCGCCGCCGTGTCGCGCGTGGAGTTGAAGACGGAGAGCTCGGAACCCGAATCCCACGTGGACATCAGGCCGTTGATACGCTCAAGCCGGGCCTGGACCGTGTCCCCGATCGCCCCGACCCAGGCGGCTGGCGCGCCCTCGGGGAGGACGACTCTCAGACTCCACGTCGTCCCCATCGTCCCGCCGCCGAGCTCGTGAATCCGCGGGGTGCGTTCGCCATAGAAGGTGCGCCCGGCCACCGTTCCCAGGACGATCACCGCGACCAGGGCCAGTAGGATCCACAGCCAGCCGGATCGGGACGTCTCCTCCTGAACCAGGCCCGGCGCTCCCTCTCCGCTCTGCGACACGAGTCCTGCTAGTCGGTCTCGGAGGGATCTTCGGCGATGAGGCGGATCTGATCCGCCGGACGGTCCATGGCCAGTACCTGGTGGCAGTTGCCGCAGTCCGTGGACACGGCCTCGCCGTCCTCCGTCTTCATGTTGCTCGTGTGACAGCGCAGGCAGCCGCCCTTGAATCCGGGGTGACCGATGTGCTCGGGGTAGGTACCCCAGGTGACGTTCATGTCCGGAAAGACGTTCGTTTCCCACAGAAGTCCAATCAGCTCCCCGGCCGCCTCCACTTCGGTCCCCCGCGTCTCCATCAACTCGGGGTAGCTGTCTCGATAGAACGCGGTCAGGCCGTCCGCGATCGCGGCCACGGCCTCATCGCGGGACTCGTAGTCCGTCTTCAGCAGCTTCAGGCTTTCCCTGCGCACGAACGGCAAGTCGAGCGGAAGCGCGCCGCGAAGCAACGCATTGTCGACCGCTTCCTCAGGGGACCAGTAGATGTGCGTGGGTCGGTTGTGGCAGTCCACGCAGTCCATGGTGCGCCACATGTCCGAGGGGGCCGGGCCTCGATCGTGCTCGCCGTCTTCCTCTTCGAAGCCCACGTTCGCGTTCCACCGCGGATTGGGCTCGGCCGAATTGAACCAGCGCTTCTCCGTCCCGTCGGGCCGGGTGAGAACGACTTCCCGAATATCCTCGCGGCTAGGATCGGACCGGTAGGACACCTGGTTGGCCGGATCCACGTGCCAGTGGATTCCGGCCGACTCGCCCAGGGTCTCCCCTCCAACGTGAACGAGCAGGATGGTCTGGAGGTGCGTGTTCGCCGAGTCGGAGCGGAACTTGTCGTTCACCTGCGTCCGGTCTCCCACGAACTTCGTGGGCCAATGACAGTGCTCGCACGTGGCGTTGGCCGGACGAAGGTCCTGGACCGGCGTCGGGATCGGGCGATCGTACGAGTTCGTCCACAGACGGTATACCTGCCGTACCCCCGACACCTTGGCCTTGAGGAAGAACCGGGCCCCCGATCCGACGTGGCATTCCACGCAGTGGACGCGGGCGTGCGGAGAGCGCTGGTACGCCGTGAACTCGGGTTCCATCACGTGACACGTCTCGCCGCAGAACGCGTTCGAATCCACGTACTCCACGCCCTTGGCGGTTCCCATCACGATCACGATCGCGGCCATGACCCCGACCGCTCCCGCGGAGACCAGCCAGGCGCGCGTGCGGTCATCGTTGAGATCCACGACCGGGTATTCCGCGGCAGCGACTTCACCGGTCTCGGCAAGACGCGCCCTCTTCCTCCGTTGACGACGGATCCCCAGGAAGATCAGAACCAGCCCGACCGTGAAGAACAGCGGCAGCACCATGTAGGTGATGATGCCGAGGTACGGGTGCTGCTCCGTCCCAATGGACTCCCACAGGGTGAGGGTCACGATGAGGAAGCCGCTGGTACCAGCGATGATCGTCCCGATGAGTCCGATCGGACTCCGGGTCAGGGTGACCAGAAAGTTCCGAAATCTCATGTTTCGCTCCTCGTCACCTGGGTCAGCCCACGAGCGTGGCGACCATCACCGCCTTGATCGTGTGCATCCGGTTCTCCGCCTGGTCGAACACCACCGAGGCCTCGGACTCGAAAACCTCGTCCGTGACCTCCATCCCGTCCAGCCCGAACTCCTCATAGATCCGCTCGCCGACCTTCGTTTTCCGATCGTGAAACGCGGGAAGACAATGCAGGAACTTGACTTCCGGATTCCCCGACGCGGCCATCGCGGCCGCGTTTACCTGGTATGGCCGCAGCAGCTCGATCCTCTCGGCCCATTTCTCCGGCGGCTCGCCCATCGAGACCCACACATCCGTGTACAGGAAGTCGGCTCCGGCCACCCCCTCCCCCACGTCCTCCGTGAGCAGGATCGAACCGCCCATCTCCTCGGCCCAACCGCGGCACCGCTGGACCAGTGGGTCCTCCGGCCAGTTGCTGGCCGGCGCGCACAGCCGGACATCCATGCCCAGCTTGGCCCCGCCGATCATCAGCGAGTTGCCGACGTTGTTCCGCGCATCCCCTAAGTAGCAGAAAGAGATGTCTTCCGGGTTGCGTTCCGCGTGCTCCATCATCGTCATTACGTCGGCGAGGACCTGCGTCGGATGGTACTCGTCCGTCAAGCCGTTCCAGACGGGGACTCCGGCGTGCTCGCCCAGCGTCTCGACCCGGTCCTGACCGAATCCCCGGTACTGGATGCCGTCGTACATGCGTCCGAGGACTCTGGCCGTATCGGAGACCGATTCCTTGTGCCCGATCTGCGAACCGCTTGGGCCGAGATAGGTCACGTGGGCGCCCTGATCGTAGGCCGCGACCTCGAAGGCGCACCGGGTGCGCGTGGAGGTCTTCTCGAATATCAACGCGACGTTGAGACCTCCGAGCCGCTGAACCTCTCGTCCTTCGGCCTTCGCCGCCTTCAGTTCGAACGAAAGCTCGAGAAGGTGTCGTATCTCGGCAGCCGTATAGTCGATAAGGGTGAGGAAGTTCCGTCCGCGAAGATCAATACTCATGTGGGTCCGCTTGTCGTTTGAAAGAAAGGAACGCTGGACCGGCCAACCCTTGAGACGATCCAGGCCGGATTCTCGCACCCGGGGGTCCTGTGCGCTACCGGCTGGTCCCGCTGTCAGGGCCCTTGAGGGTCCTCGATCTCCAGAAGCTCGCCGCCTTCGAGTCGAAAGCGTCGGGTAGTCTCTACCGTCGGGCAGCACATGGGATCCGCCGGACCGTGCATCGTGAGCTGAACGTGAATCTCGGCTCCCTCAATGCGTACCCGGTCCGCCGGAACGCGGTCCCCGAGGAAGAACGTAGCCTCGTTGACCGCAACGCCTCGTCGGTTCAGCACGACTGCCAGGTCCTGGAACGTGCCGCTCCCGCCCGTCGTGGCGGCGAGTATCACCGCCGCATCCGCCCACCCGTCTCCGTCCAGATCGCCGACGGCGTACTCCGGCTGAAGGAACACTCCGACCCGGCGAGCCGTGTCGCGAAAAACGCCGTGCTCCAGGGTCACCTCGGCCTCACGCACGTACGGGCTCCGGTAGGTCGCCGAGCGGAGCGCGGCGGCAGACAGCTCGGCGGGCGGCCGTGGCACGGTCTCGTCCTCATCTGCCCCACACCCATGCAGCAAGGAGACGGCGCAAACCAGCCCGACCAGACGGCCCATCGCGCGCCGCTGACGTTCGACCCGCATCAGAACTTGTACCCGAGACTGAACGTGAGCCCGTAGTCGTTCTTGCTGGCCGTCTCGGACGGCGGCCGGCTGTCGAAGTTGTCGAAGAAGCGAAACCCGATCGTGAAGTCGCTGATCAGCTCGTATGCGACGCGGGCATTGAAGTCGATGCGCACGCGGCCCCAGTCGTTGAGGATGGGCGTGACCGTGAGGTCGCTGGTGATGTCCGTCTTCGGACTGTCGAACAGGAAGAAGGCGAAGTCCGCTCCCAGCGGCAACTGAATGGTGTTCGTGCTCCCCTCTTCGTCGTCGTAGGTCTCGTTCGCGTAGGCGAGGGTGGCAAAGGTGAGAAACGTCATCTTGTTCGTGTGGATGAACTCGCGCGTCGCACCGGAGCCGATCGTCCAGCGGAGATCGAGGCCGAGCTGCTGGTTCTGCTCCAGTGTTCCAACTACGAGCGCGCTCCAGTGATTACCGAACAGACGGCGGCCGTCCAGTGAGAGGTTGTTCCGGCTGGTCGCATCCGCTCCCTCCTGGTTCTGGAAATAGGTGCTTCCCGCCAGCTTGCTGGCCCACTTCTGCCCGCGGTACTTCACCTCGGCCGCGCCGTTCAGCTGCTTGTTGGTGTTGGCCTTTTGGAAGTCGAAGCCGAGATCGACGTAGCCGTCCAGCCGGCTCCAGAAGCTCGACTGGATGCGGGAGATCGCCACGATGTCGATCATCCGGACGCGCACCGTGTCCGAGAGGATCACCAGGAGCTGGCCCTGCTCCTCACTGGCCGCGAGCCGTCCGAAGAAACGTGTCCCGTAGCGGTCCTCCACGTCGAAGTAGTTGACGCTGGTGAGGTGAGCGACCTTGTCCCACTCGACGGACAGCGTCCCCATGTCGTCGGTCTTGTACGCCAGCTTGCCCCGGTTCAGCTCCTTGACTTCACCGGTGATCGAGTCGCCCTGGTACAGGACCATGATGTCCGTCTTCTGGGCGAGCAGCGGGGATGCGCCGGCCAGGAGGGCGGCCGTAGCAAGCACCGTGTGGCGGCGCCAGGAGATCCGATTTTGTGGAAAGGCTCTCAAACGCATGCCCCTGTTTACGGGGCGGCCGAAACCCGCCCCGCACACTACCAGCGCCTCAGGCCAGAGTGATGTCCTCGTCCAGGTACACGTCCTGGATGTGATTCAGCAGCTTGACCCCGTCGGCCAGCGGGCGCTGGAACGCCTTCCGGCCCGAGATCAGACCCGTTCCGCCGGCCCGCTTGTTGATCACGGCCGTGCGCACGGCATCGGCGAAGTCGTTGTCGCCGGAAGCGCCGCCACTGTTGATCAGTCCCGCGCGCCCCATGTAGCAGTTCGCCACCTGGTAGCGGCACAGGTCGATCGGGTGATCGGTCGTGAGCTCGTCGTAGATCCGCTGGTCGAACTTCCCGAAGCTGACACCGCCCTCGTTCATCGCAAGGTACCCCCCGTTGTTCTCAGGGAGCTTCTGCTTGATGATGTCGGCCTGAATGGTCACGCCCAGGTGGTTGGCCTGCCCCGTGAGGTCCGCGCTCACGTGGTAGTCCTTGTCCTTCTTAAACGCGCTGTTCCTCAGGTAGCACCAGAGCACCGTCGCCATGCCCAGCTCGTGTGCGTAGGCGAAGGCCTCGGCGACCTCCACGATCTGACGGCTGGCCTCCTCGGAACCGAAGTAGATCGTGGCTCCGACCGCTGCCGCCCCCATGTCGTGCGCCTGCTGGACGGAACCGAAGAACACCTGGTCGAAGCTGTTCGGATAGGTCAGAAGCTCGTTGTGGTTGAACTTCACGAGGAACGGAATCTTGTGCGCGTATTGGCGCGCCACCGCGCCCAGGACCCCGAAGGTCGACGCCACCGCGTTGCAGCCACCTTCGATCGCCAGCTCCACGATCTTCGCAGGGTCGAAGTAGTCGGGGTTCTTCGCGAAGCTCGCCCCACCGGCGTGCTCGATGCCCTGGTCCACCGGGAGGATGGAAACGTAGCCCGAACCGCCGAGACGGCCGTGCTGGAAGATCCACTCGAGGTTGCCCAGCGTGCGGTTGTTCCGATCGGAAACGGCGTACACGCGATCCACGAAATCAGGGCCGGGTGCATGCAGCCTTTCGCGGCCGATGCCCTTGCACTCGTGGTCGAGAAGGTATGCGGCGTCGTCACCGAGCAGGTCCAGGATCTGTTTATTCATGGGTCTCTGCCTGTCAGGTTTCCGTTTAGCGGGCGGCCTCACGGGGCCCGGAAGGTCGTCTGCAGCCTACGTACGCGGAGCAAGATGCGAGGCGGCAAGCGCGATTGCAAAGCCGGTAGAGTGCCGCGGCTCCGACGCGTCGGTGCCCCTCGTCAGCCAGAGTCTCCGCGTCTCAACCGGCCGTCCCGGGCTCGCCTTCCGCGGCCGCCGGCTCCGCGGGTCGCGTCGTCACATCTCGCCGCGGCACCGGAATGCCGATGCCCTCATCGGCCAGCTTGATGCGAACGAGTCGGGGGAGGTCGGAGTGCATGGACCACCAGTCTTCCGTCTTCACCCAGGGCCAGAGTTTGACCTCGACCCAGGATTCGGCCAGACGGGAGACCCAGACCGTGGGCGCCGGATCATCGAGAACCCGCGCGTCCTCTTCCAGCAGACGGAGGAGCGCACTCATCGCCTCCCGGAGATCTGTCTCGTAGCCGATTCGCGCGATCGCTTCGACGCGCCGGTTCACCTCGGCCGATCGGTTCTCGACGTTGGACCCCCAGATGTTCTTGTTCGGGACGAGGAGCCTGCGCGCATCGAAGGTGACGATGGTGGTGTTCCACAGGCCCATCTCGCGCACCTTGCCGACCACTCCTGCAGCCTCGACGATGTCGTCCACGTCGTACGGGCGGCTGGCTAGAATCGCGATACCGGCGAACAGGTTGGAGATCGAGTCCTGCAAGGCGAAGCCCACGACGAGGCCGGCGACCCCCAGGCCCGCGAGGAGCGTCGCGGTCTGCACGCCAATGAACGACAGGCCGGCGAAGAATCCTATGAGAGTGGCCACCGGTCGGAGAATTCGACCGATGAGATCTCGGACCAGTCGGGATCCCCGCACCAGCCGGATCGCCTGCGCGAGCCGCCACAGCAAGCCGAACAGAACTCGGAATACGACGATGAAGGCAATCACGATCAGCGCACGCACGAGCAACGTGCCGGCGTTCTCTCTCAGGGACCGCCACAGGTCGGCCATGTAGCCTCGGGCCAGGCGCAGGAAGACCTGCGGGTCGAGGACGTCGCCGGTAACTTCCCCCGTGGATCGAATCAGGATCTCTCGATACGAGGCCGTCTCGTAGCCCCGTTCCTCGAGCCGCTGGCTCACGGCGGTCATGTTCTCGGCGATGGCATCGATCCGGGTCTCGGAAGCCGTCAACCGCAGGCGCAGATCCGAAATCTCCGACTGCGGCGCGCTGGTGCGTTCGGCGACACGCAGCCTCTGCCTCACACGGTCGCGGTCCGCAACGGCGATCTGCAGCCGGCCCACGCTGTTCTCGGCGAACGCCAGCAAACGCTCGTCGTACCGAGCCCAGCGCTCGCTGACGTCCAGCTCCAACGAGTCGGCGGCGGAGAGCGCCCACTCCTCGTAGCGGACCAGCGTGTCGGCCCAGGCGCGTACCGCGCGGATCTCGGATTCCAGCGGTCCGGAGTCCTGCGCGCTCGCTTCCGACCTTTGCTGCCGGAGGTTCTGGAAGTCCTGAATCGTGCTCTCGAAAGACTGATCCAGCAGGTTGAGGTAGGACGTCATGTAGGTTCGCAGGAACGTCGTCACCGAGTCCGCGGGAAGGCTGTCGGGACTGACCTGGCTCCTGAGCCTGGAGAGGGAGCGCAGGGTCTCCTGCATCCGGCGCACCTGATCGAGTGCCTGAAGCCGAAGAAACGCCAGGTCGACGGTCGGATCGGTCAGTCGAGCGGCCCGCAGGGTTCCGATGCTGTCCGCTGCTACGCGCAGCGTGTCGAGCATCGACCGCGCGAGGTCGGCGACGCTGGGAACGGTGTCCGTCCGGATCACCGACACAGCGGCGGAATCGCCGGCAGGCGCCCTCGCCTCCTGTGCCGACACGGTGGAAGGGAAGATTGCCGTACCGACCATCCCCACAAGCAGAACGGAAACCAGCATCCGTTCGACTCTAGTACTCCACCCGGTCGGCTTTCCTCGCCCAGCGCTGAAATGGCTCATTGGCTTTCTCGATCTCCAGCTTCGTCACCGGGTAGCGACGCTTCCCCGGTGGCAGCATGAACTCGTCATAGATGTGGTCGTCGTCGAAGCCCGCCGCGAGCGCCACCTCGCGCCCATTCGCATAGTACACGGCCTTTGGCCGGGCCCAGTACACGGCTCCGAGGCACATGGGACAGGGTTCGCTGCTGCTGTAGATTTCGCACCCTTCGAGCTGAAAGGTGCCTAGCACGCGGCACGCCTCACGGATGGCCTCCACCTCTGCGTGCGCGGTCGGATCGTTGGATTGGGTCACCCGATTCGCACCTTGTGCCACGACTTCCCCGTCACGGACGACGATCGCCCCGAACGGTCCGCCGCCTTGCCGGACGTTCTCCGACGCCACCCGGATGGCCTCGCGAAGGAACTCTTCCCTGGTTCGAACGGCCATGCGTGTCTCCGTGATTCGCCGAGGCTGTGGATGCCACCAAAGCTAGGGGTCCATCCGACTCCGTACCAGCGACGGAACGAACCGGGGCCCCGTATTGCCCACCGGCCTTTCAGGGCACACACTTAACGCGTCCAATCGCGGCGACGCCGCGGGCAGGCACCCCCGGCAGGAAGGGTGGCGTGGAACGCGTCGAAGGCCTCTCCAAACTCACCGGACGCGAATCATACGTCGACGACCTACAGGTTGACGGTTGTCTGTGGGGAGCCACGGTGCGCAGCCCCGCCCCCCGCGGTCGGATCCGGGAGATTCGGTTCGGGAGATCGGTGGACTGGTCCGAGTTCACGATCGTCGACCACCGGGACATACCGGGATCGAACGCGGTCTTCCTGATCGAGCACGATCAGCCCGTCCTTGCGGTGGACCGGGTGCGGCACCTTCACGAGCCCGTGCTTCTCCTCGCACACCCCTCCCGCGACGCGCTGCGCGAGGCGTTGCGAGCCATCGATGTCGCCGTGGAACCCGAGCCCCCCGTGTTCGACTTCCGCCTGTCTCCGGCGCCCGAGCAGGTGCAGTACGGCGACGACAACACCCTGAAGCGCCTGCGCATAGAGAAGGGAGACGTGAGCCGGGCGCTCGCGGAAGCCCCGGTCGTGGTCGAGGGCGCGTACGAGACCGGAGCGCAGGAGCACGTCTACCTCGAGACCCAGGGGATGCTGGCCTGGGACGACGACGGTGTGATCACGGTGACCGGCTCGATGCAGTGCCCCTACTACATCGTCGACGCGTTCGAGCACGCGCTCGGTCGTTCCCGCGACTCCGTGAGGATCATCCAAGCGGCCACGGGCGGTGGTTTCGGGGGCAAAGAGGAGTACCCTTCGGGCATCGCGCTTCATGCGGCCCTGCTGGCCATGAAGGCCGGCCGCCCGGTCAAGCTCGTGTACGACCGCTCGGAAGACATGAAGGCTTCCACGAAGCGACACCCTTCGCTCGTGCGGCATCGGACCGGGGTGGATCCCGAAGGACGGCTGCTCGCGCAGGAAGTCGAGGTCCTGCTGGACGGCGGCGCATACGTCACCCTGTCACCAGTGGTGCTCAGCCGATCGATCATACACGCCGCGGGACCCTATGCGTGCGAGAACGTGCGCATCGAGGGCCGTGCCATGTTCACGAATTCGCCGCCGTTCGGAGCCTTTCGTGGCTTCGGCGCCCCGCAGAGCCAGTTCGCCTGCGAGCGGCACATGGACCGGATCGCGGCCGAGATCGGCATGGATCCCGTCGAGCTGCGCCGCATCAATCTGATCGGAGATGGAGACGGCACCGCGACCGGCCAGGTGATCCGTGACGGCGCGGATCGGGTCGAGGTCATGGAGCGGGCTTTGGAGATGTCGGATTACCGCGGGCGCCAGGCCGCGCATCTGGCGTTCAACGGGACGAGTCCCACGCTGCGGCGAGGCATCGGCCTGGCCACGTTCTTCCACGGAGCCGGATTCACCGGGTCGGGCGAGGTGTACCTCGACTCGGAGGTACATGTGGCGGGCCTCCCGGACGGGAGGGTCGAGGTCAGGACGGCCAACGTGGAAATGGGCCAGGGAACGCTCACGGTGTTCACCCAACTCGTCTGCGATCGGCTGGGCGTCCCGCCCGAAACGGTGCTGATCGCTCCCGCCGATACCGCCCGGGTCCCTAACAGCGGCCCCACGGTCGCTTCGCGCACCGTGATGGTGGTGGGCGGGCTTCTGGAGAAGGCGTGCGACGATCTGCGGGAGAGGCTGGGACTTGGACCGGACGCCGGCGGCCCCTCTTTGTCCCGGGCGATCATGGACTGGCATGCGGCGAACCCGGCGGGATCTCTCCTTGGCCGGGCGAAATACGAGCAGCCGGGCCACATCGAGTGGGATGACGAGACCTACCGCGGCGATGCCTATGGAGCGTTCGCCTGGGGC
>JAMJQR010000117.1 GCA_023554335.1 Candidatus Benthicola marisminoris | reverse complement strand
CACCGGTTGCCGTCCCACCGTCTCTCCCACCAGAGAGGCCGGGTCGTTCATGTCACCGACCAGTATGGCCTGCGTCGGACAGACCACCACGCAGGCCGGCTCCAGCCCCACATCCAGTCGGTGCGCGCAGAAGTTGCACTTCTCGGCCGAGTGATCTTCAGGATTGATGAAGATCGCATCGTAGGGGCAGGCCGCGATGCACGCCTTGCACCCGATGCAGATGGACTTGTCGAAGTCCACGATGCCATCGGGACGCTGATGCATGGCGGCCGTCGGGCAGGACCGAACGCAAGGCGGGTCCTGGCACTGGTTGCAGCGAGTGACCTGAAACGCCCTCCGAGCCATCGGGAAGAGGCCGACGTCGACGTACTTGACGTACGTACGATTCACGCCAAGCGGGACCTCGTTCTCGGATTTGCATGCCGTCGAGCAGGCATGGCACCCGATGCAGCGGGTGTGGTCGATGACCTTGGCCCACGCGGCCGTACGGTCGTGCGGCGCCGTTGCGGTTTCTAGAGGCATGGGGTCTCGAAATGTTGGGTCGTCCGGCATGATCCCGACGACGTGGTGACGGGTTGAGCCCCGGACTCAGGGGTGCCCGGGACCGCTCGTGGTTCGAGCCACCGTGGGTATATTATGAGCGGTGAGGCGGGAGTGCCAAGCGAGGGGTACAAAGGTACTATCTGGCAGTTCGACACGTTCTCGCCGGGAGTGCCTACTTTCGAGCCAACCACGGGGGAGGTCCATGCTCACACTCATCTGCACGCGCACCTGAAGCACCTGCCGCAAGGCGGTCGCCTTGCTGGACGAGCACGGTGTCGACTACGAGTACCGGGATTACAAGAAAGATCCGCTCTCCGCTTCCGAGGTCCGGTCCCTGGTGGCAAACCTCGGGCTTCCGCCACGCGAACTGCTCCGGAAGCGAGATCGGGCCTATCTTGAGCTGGGGCTGGACGGCACGGAGGCCGAGGAAGAACTGATCTCCCACCTGTCCAGCCACCCGACGCTGCTGGAGCGCCCCATCGGAATCGCCGGGGAGCGCGCGGTCCTGGGAAGGCCACCCGAGCGGCTTCTGGCTTTGGTCGGTCCGTGACGGCGATTCCCTCCGACTGGATGACGAGATGAGAGAGCGACATGCCGCGTTCAGGGTGCTGCCGGTGCTCGGACTCGTGGGCCTGCTGGCGGGCCCGCCGCAGCGACTCGCGGGTCAGGAGAGGGTCACCGGTGTGATTCCAGAGCTCGCGCCCGCCGAATGTATGGAAGGCGACGACCGGATTCCGGTGCTCCTCGTGGGGAGCTATCACATGTCCAACCCCGGAGCCGACCAGTTCAACCTCGAGGCTGATGACGTCCTACTACCCGAGCGACAGAAGGAGATCGCCGCGGTCGTGGAGGGGCTCACCGCTTTCGAGCCGACCGTGGTGGCGATCGAGTCACCCTGGGGCGATACGGTCTCGGCGATGCGGTACACCGCGTTCCTGGACGGCGAGCACGACCTGTCCCGCCAGGAGGAGGAGCAGATCGGATTCCGCCTCGCCGCGGCCGCAGGGCTGGAGACGGTGCACGGCATCGACGTCCGCATAGGACTTCCGAACGACCGCCTCGCTTCGGTCCTCGAAGCTCGGCCGGAGCTGGGGCGATACATGGGCGGCTTGCAGGAGTACGGGGAGTGGGCTATGGCGACCATGGCCAAGTGGCTCTCCGAGGGCACCGTGGGCGAGATGCTGTACCGCATGAACACGCCGGAGGCCATCGAGTGGGCGGACCGGGGTTATCTCGAGTTCTTTTTGCCGTTGGCGGCCGGCGACGACTACGGTGGCGCCGAGTTCGTGGCCACGTGGTACGAGCGAAACCTGAAGATCTTCTCGAACCTGCACCGCATCAGCGCACCCGGTGACCGGGTCTTCGTGATCTACGGGGCAGGGCACGTCCCGCACCTCCGGTACTTCGTTGCACTGTCTCCGTATTACTGCGTTGAGGATCCCCTGCCGTATCTGCCGAAACCCGACTGAAGGAGGCCGCTGGGTCATTCTGTCGCAAACGATCCAGGAGCGCCCGTCTTTCGGCCTCAAATGAACATACCACGGCCACATTTAGCGCGGCCATAAGGTGCGATGTTCCCCACTTCCGCATAGTCGGAAAGGTGGATCGGGGCATAGTTCCGCATATTTACGGAGGGCGATGGTACTTTCGTACCTAACTCCAATGATCCCAGCTAGTTACACCTTTCACAAACGGCACGGTCATTGCTAGGAAACGGGCAACGACTTTGCATCGAGCGGCCGCACGCACGGCGGGAGCGGCGCGCGCTCGGCATAAGAAGGCAGTGGACCCCCGCCACAACCAATTCGGAGAGCGCGCTATGAGGATCAACGAGCGAGTTCGGAGGACGCTAAGGCTGGGCGTTGTCGTTGCACTCGCCGGCATGGTCGCGGCTGCATGCGGCGATGACGAGCAGGCGGCGCCGACGACAGGGGCCATCGGGGTGACCACGGTCACGACCGGTGACAACCCCGATGCCGACGGCTACGCGATCAGCGTGGACGGCAACAACGCGGGCGCCATAGGCGTCAACGACCAGGTGGTCATCTCCAACCAGGCTCCGGCCACGTACGCGGTCGGCCTGACGGACGTGGCGGCTAACTGCACGGTGGCGGGCGACAACCCCCGTGACGTGGCGGTCACCGCCGGGCTGACGGCGCAGGTGCAGTTCGACGTGGACTGCCCCGGAGCGCCGGCCGCGGTTACACTTGCGGCCGCGACGGAAGCGGACGAAGTCACGCTGACGTGGGATGAGTCGGCACTCGCGACCACCTACCGGGCGGAACTGGTAGGCGGCACCGCCGACCTGGTCAAGGCTGATCTGGCTGCCGGGACGACTACCGCGGTCTTCACGAACCTCGACGACGGGCTCGAGGACGGCGTGGAGTATGCTGCGACGGTCTACGCAATCAACGACGAGGGTGAGGCTCCCTCCAACGAAGAGACCGTTACGACGAACTTCTTCCCG
>JAMJQR010000116.1 GCA_023554335.1 Candidatus Benthicola marisminoris | reverse complement strand
CTCCCCTCACGCCATCCGCACCGCGAACCCCCCTCCGCCGTGCAGTCCGGCCCACTCCGCCACGAGCCGGCCGTGCTCGTCCTGCAGCATCTCCCGCACGAGCTCCGGGAGGACCGCGGCGCCCTGCGAGCGGGTGCCCTTGCCCGTGATGATGTGGACGACCCGTCCGGGCGACGTGGCGGCGTGACGCTGAAGGAGAAAGCGAACTCGGGTCTCGGCCTGCCTCGCATTCATTCCGTGCAGATCGAGCTTCTCCTCGGGGGATTCGACCAGGAGCAGCGCGACGCCCGACAGCTCGGGCGGAGAGGCGGAATCGCCTCGGATCTTCTTTCGCTTCTTCTTGCGGGCCATGAACCCAAGTTCGGCATCAGACCTCCGGATCGCCACGGGTCTCGAACTGGCCCCCGCCCGAAAGCTCCCCCATACTCACCCCAATGAGCCATAAACCCCATCCCGTGCGCGGCCGCCTCAACTCCTGGTTCCTGGCAGCCGCCGAGAAGCCGATGCACCGGGAATACGGCGACCGGAAGCTGCGCATCTTCGGCGATCTCCCGGCGACCATCGTGGAGCTCGGTCCGGGTTCCGGCGCCAACTTCCGCTACTACCCTCGGGGCACGCGAGTCATCGCCGTCGAGCCGAACCCGATGATGCTGAAGCGCATGTACTCGAAAGCGGCCGAGCACGGAATCGAGATCGACCTGAGGCACGCGGGCGCAGAGGGCATGGAAGTGGAGTCTGCGAGCGCGGATCTCGTGATCTCCACTCTCGTCCTCTGCAGCGTCCGCGATCCGGAGCAGGTTCTTTCCGAAGTGAAACGCGTCCTCAAGCCCGGCGGCCGGTTCGCCTTCCTGGAGCACGTGGCGGCCGAGCCCGGGACCAGGCTCCGCAAGGTCCAGGACGCGATCCACGACCCGTGGCACTGGCTGGGCGAGGGCTGCCATCTGAATCGTGACACGGCCTCGTCGATCGTGGGCGCCGGTTTCTCCCGCGTCGAGCTCGAGCGCTTCGATGGCACCGGCCACGTGCCGTACAAACCCCACATATCGGGCTACGCCCTTCGCTGACGCTGGCCAAAGCCGCCCCTCTGGTTGGCACAGCGCAGCGCGATCGGATATCCTCGTGTTGTGGATATTCGAACCAAACTCGTCTTCGCATTCATAGCGGTCACTTTCGCCAGTCTGGCGGCGTTCGGCTGGTTCATGTATCGGACGGCCAACGAGATGACGGACGAGGCCGCGATCGAACAGCTCGAGGGTCTGGCGGAATCGAGCGCATCGGCGATCGAGAACATCATCGACGGGTGGGAAGAGCGGGTCCGTCTCGTGGCCAGTCGGACCCAGCTCCGCATGAGCCTGCGCGACTTCAACGCCTCCCGGGACCCGGTCGCTCGGGAACGCATTCAGCGAATACTCGACGACGCCGCCGCTTCCACGCCCACGGTGGTGGCCCTCGCCACCTACGCCCGGGGCGGTGCTCTCGTGGCGCAGTCCGGCGGCCCGGCGGACTCGATCCTGGCCGAGCTGTACCCCATGTCCCGCGCCGAGGCTACCGCGCGGGTCGATTTCCTCGGCGAATCGTTCGCGGATGACGGCTTTCCGAGGGTCGCATACGGCACCCGCCTCAAGCTCGACGGCGAGAGCATCGGCTTCCTTTTCGTGCTTCTCAAGGGAACGCGGCTCGTCAATCTGACCGAGGAGCGCGCCGGCTTTGGCGACACGGGCGAGCTGATGATCGTGATGGAGGATCCGGCGGGAGCCCGGACGCTCCACCCGGTCCGAGGGGACGAGTTCGAAGCCCAGGGTGCGGTCCTCCTTGACGGCGAGCGGGATCCTGCCAGAAAGGCCCTTGAGGGGGACGGTGTCTTCCGCGAGGACATGGTCGACTATCGCGGAGAAGAGGTGTGGGCGGCCACGCGGTTCATCTCGTCGACCGGATGGGGCCTCGTGGTCAAGTTCGACGAGGCGGAGAAGAGGACGTCCATTCGCCATTTCGGCGAGGAGCTCTTCTCGCTGGCGCTTGCGCTCGGGGGAATCTGCATCGCGGCGGCCCTGTTCCTCGGGCTGAGGTTTGCGACGCCCATTCACAAGCTGGCGGCAGCGGCAGAGAAGATCCGCGAGGGTGACTACGACGCCAGGGCGGCCGTGGTGCGCGAAGACGAGATCGGTGAGCTGGCGCGTACCTTCAACCGCATGGCCGAAGACCTGCAGGTACAGGTGACGGAGCTGCACCAGTTCCAGAAGTTCTTCGACGTATCGCTGGACATGCTATGCATCGCGGGGACCGACGGGTACTTCAAGCGGACGAATCCGGCGTTCGAGCGTGTCCTCGGCTGGAGCTCCGGCGAACTCCTCAGCAAGC
The DNA here is from genome assembly GCA_023554335.1 of Candidatus Benthicola marisminoris. GTDB lineage: Bacteria > Gemmatimonadota > Gemmatimonadetes > Palauibacterales > Palauibacteraceae > Benthicola > Benthicola marisminoris. The sequence continues at coordinate 25,174 of JAMJQR010000116.1, read as the reverse complement.
CGTTCCTGGCGCTGGTGCACGAGGATGACGTGCGGGCGACGGAGGAGGAGATCGCCAGCCTTGCGGAGGGCAATCCGACGATATCCTTCGTGAACCGATTCCGCTGCGCGGACGGGACCTGGAAGTGGCTTCGCTGGAATTCCTACCCGGATCCTGACACCGGCCTTCTCTACGCGATCGCTCGCGAAACCCGGGTCCAGCCGGAGTCCTGATGGAGCCCACCATCTTCGTGAAGCTGGCGGGAGGCCTGGTCTACCTCCTGTTCGGCGGGGACCTGCTCGTGCGGGGGTCGGTCGCGCTGGCTCGCCGCTTCCACGTCCCGCCGGTCGTGATCGCACTCACCGTCGTGGCGTTCGGTACGTCGCTGCCCGAGCTCGTGGTGGTGATCCAGGCGACCATGAGCGGATATCCGGGTCTCGTCCTCGGCAACGTCGTTGGAAGCAATGTCGCGAACGTTCTGCTCGTGGCCGGAGCCGCCGCCGCCGTATATCCGCTGACGCACGGGGAGCACTCGGTGCGGCGGGACAGCGTGTTCATGATCCTGGCCTCGCTGCTCCTGGTCTTCCTGTCCTGGAACCATGTTCTGGAGCGCTGGGAGGGTCTCGTCCTGCTGGCAGGCCTCGTTGCCGTGAACGCGTTGTCGGCACGCGAGGCGACGCGGGCCTACCGGGCTTCCGAGCTCAAGGCGCCCATGGAATGGGTCCTCGGCCTCCCGACCAAGCCCAGGACGATCCTGTTCTTCATCGTCGCCGGAGCGATCGGACTCCCGCTCGGGGCCGATCTGGTGGTAGACGCGTCGGTTGAGATTGCCACGGCTCTCGGGGTGAGCGAGACGGTCGTCGGACTTTCCATCCTGGCCATCGGTACGTCGCTTCCAGAGCTGGCCACCACGGTGATGGCTGCGGTGCAGAAGAGAACCGAAGTGGCTCTCGGAACGGTCGTCGGGAGCAACATGTTCAACATCCTGGCGATCATGGGCGCCGCCGCGACGATCGCGCCCAACCCGATTGACGTGCCGGGCGGGTTCTTCGGTCTCGACTTCCCCGTGATGATCGCTTCGGCCATCGTACTGAGCGCGTTCATCTGGCTGAGGCGGCCGGTCGGCAGGGTCGCGGGCATCGCGTTCCTGGTCGCCTACGCTGCGTACATCGCCGTTCTCTTCATGCGTAACCAGGTCGCCGCGTACTGAGGCACTCCATGCACACATCACACCGAACCCAGCTGTTCACCGAGTCCGTCATTCGAGAGATGACCCGCGTGGCTCGGGAGCACGACGCGATCAACCTGGCCCAAGGATTCCCGGACTTCGCGGCTCCGGACTTGTTGAAGGAGGCCGCGGCCAGCGCGATTCACGGTGACCTCAACCAGTACGCCATCACCTGGGGAGCAAAGCGCCTGCGCGATGCCGTCGCCACCAAGTACTACGACTGGTACGGGCTCGACGTGAATCCGGAGACGGAGGTCACGGTCACCTGCGGGGCCACGGAAGCCATGGCCTCGGTGATGCTCGCGGTGGTGGACCCGGGCGAGGAAGTCATCGTGTTCGAGCCCTTCTACGAGAACTACGACCGGGACACGCTCCTGTGCGGCGCAAACCCCGTCTACGTGCCGATGTGGGGACGGGGCGACCTGGACATGGACCGCCTCGCCGCGGCGTTCTCCGACCGGACGCGGGCCATCGTGGTCAACACGCCGAACAACCCGACCGGCCGGGTGATGACGCGCGGCGAGCTGGAGGGAATCGCTGACCTGTGCCGACGGCACGACGCCTACGCGATCACCGACGAGATCTACGAGCACATCTACTACGAGGGCCGGCACGTCCCCATGGCCACGCTGCCGGAGATGCGCGACCGCACGATCACGATCAGCGGGGCCTCCAAGACGTTCGCCGTCACCGGCTGGAGGGTCGGCACGATCGTGGCGCCGCCGGAGGTGACCGGCGCGATCCGGAAGGTGCACGACTTTCTCACGGTGGGAGCGCCCGCGCCGCTTCAGGAAGCGGTCGCGGTGGCCATGGAGACCCTGGGACCGGACTACTACACGGATATGGCGAAGCGGTATCGAGCTCGCCGCGACGTGCTAGTGTCCGGCCTGCAGGAGGCCGGTTTCGGCTGTGAGCCGCCGGCCGGCGCGTACTACGTGCTCTGCGACTTCCGAGAGCTGAGCGATCTGCCGGATGACGAATTCGCGGTGTGGCTCACGGCCGAGCACGGCGTGGCCCCGGTGCCAGGCTCGAGTTTCTTCCTCGATCCGGCGGACGGGCGTCACCTGATCCGTTTCGCCTTCTGCAAGACGGAGGAGCTGCTCCGCGAGGCTGCGGGCCGGCTGAGGGCGGTGAAGAGCTAGGGCGAATCGAGTGTACGGCGGATGCCCACTTTCCCACTCTCTGGAACCGTGAAGACGCACAGGGTACCTCCCAGTAGGCGAACTGGCCAAGGGACAGGAGGTCGTCGTGGATGCCCGGCTGCAGCCCGTCAAGAACATCCTCGAACTCAATTCCGCCCTGCTCAGGCGGGCTCTCGACGGAGTCGACCCAGACACGTGGGAGCGCAGGCCGAACGACCGAACCAACAACCTCGCCTTCATCGCCTGCCACGCGCTCGACGCCCGCTTCTACCTGATGAAGCTCATCGGACACGAGCGAACCAATCCCTGGCAGTCGCTGTTCGATGCCTCCACGGACGTCACGAGAATGAAGGAGTACCCGCCGGTGTACGAGCTCGTGGCCGAGTGGGAGGAGCTTCACGAGGCGACGCTTCTGCAGCTGGAGGAGCTGTCTGCAGCCGAGCTGGACGCAGACTCCTCCGTCACCTTTCCGACGGCTGACCGCTCTGTGCTGGGCGGTCTCAGCTTCCTCGCGTTTCACGAGGCCTACCATGTCGGTCAGCTCGGCCTGGTGAGGAAGTACGTCGGTCTCGATCCGGTCGTCAACCGAGGTCGTCCTGCCTCACCTTGACCACCATATCTTGTGGTCTTACTATATAAGTGCCCCAAGATGTTGCGTTTCGTGTGGAAAAGTCCACGTTTTTCGTGGATTCGGCGTGGATAATCGGCGCGCCCGCGTGGAGGACTGAGAGGGGCGCGCGAGATCACACCGCGGTAACCCGTTGTTTGGAGTTGAGTTGAGCGGCCCCACGGATGGTCGGCGGGCGAACGGCACGCCGACGCACGACGCGATGGATCGAGGAGGGACGAAGATGCCCAAGGGCCACGAAGCCGGTGGAGTGGACGGTGTGACGGGAAGCCACGCCCGTCGAAAACACCCGGTGCTGTCCCCCAGGTGGGTTCGGGACGCCCTGGCCGCCAACCGGTCGGCCTTCGAGTTCGAGATGAGGCGTGAGCGCCGTCGTCTGCTCGATTCCCGGTTCGATGCATTCTGGAAGGAGATCAGCGCCCGCCAAGCGTGAGCGAAGCCGTACAGCGAAGCGATGGACCCCAAACGTGGGTCGGTCCCGCCCCCGCGCGGGCCGACCGGCGGGCGCGACCCCCGGAGCGATCCGGGGGTTTCTTCTTTTTCACTGGTAGCCCGGGCCTCGGCCGGATAGCTTAGGCGCCGCCGGCCCCGCGGGCGGTACCCGCGGCGCAGATCCAGCGCACGACCGGGAGCGACATGCAGACTCGAGATCCGTCCCCACCCTGTGCCGTCCCCGAATCCGGGCTCGCCGCGCGGCGACGGACGACCACGGTGCATGTCGGGGACGTACCGGTGGGCAGCGCAAACCCGGTGGTCGTGCAGTCCATGACGAACACCGATACGGCGGACGTGGAGAGCACGGTCCGCCAGGTCGAGGAGCTGGCCGAGGCGGGGAGCGAGCTGGTCCGGGTCACTGTGAATACCTCCGCTGCCGCTGCCGCGGTGCCGGAGATCGTCACACGGCTCGATTCGCGCGGCGTGAGCGTCCCGCTCATCGGGGATTTTCACTTCAACGGCCACATTCTCCTGCCGGGGAATCCCGACTGTGCCGCCGCCCTGGCCAAGTACCGGATCAACCCGGGCAACGTGGGCTCCAAGAAGTGGGATGCCCACTTCGCGGCGATCATCGAGTGCGCGATCGAGAACGGTAAACCGGTGCGCATCGGCGTGAACTGGGGATCGCTCGACGCTGCGCTGCTCACGCGCATGATGGACGAGAACGCGGAGCTGGCCGAGCCGCTCGCGGCCGACGTGGTCATGATCTCGGCGATCGTGGAGAGTGCGTTGAGCTCGGCGCGCGTAGCCGAAGAGATCGGACTCCCCCACGACGCGATCCTGCTGAGCGCCAAGGTGTCCTCGGTTCCGGACCTGCTCAGGGTGTACCGGGCCCTGGCGCCTCTGTCCGATTATCCGCTGCACCTGGGTCTCACCGAGGCGGGGATGTCGCGGAAGGGAACCGTCGCCAGCTCGGCCGGAATTGGAATCCTGCTTGCCGAGGGGATAGGCGACACGATCCGCGTCTCGCTCACGCCCACACCTGACGGGGACCGGCGCGAGGAGGTACTGGTCGCTCGGCAGCTCCTGCAGTCCCTCGGCCTGCGGACCTTCGAGCCGCAGGTGACCGCCTGTCCGGGGTGCGGCCGCACGACGAGCACGTTCTTCCAGGAGATGGCCCAGGACATCGAGGGCTGGCTGCAGCGCCGCATGCCCGAGTGGAGGGAGACGCACGCCGGGGTCGAAGCTCTCTCGGTGGCGGTGATGGGATGCGTGGTCAACGGTCCCGGAGAGTCGCGCCACGCGGATATCGGGATCTCGCTGCCCGGCAACTTCGAGGAGCCGAGCGCCCCCGTGTATGTGGACGGCGAGCACCACTCCACGCTCCGTGGCGACGACATCGTCCCCCAGTTCATCGCCATCCTGGAGGAGTACGTCGAGCGGCGGTTCGGGACGGACCGGCAGGCCGTCGCGGGGTCTGGCTAGGCGGAGAAGCTCTCCAGCTCTTCGGTCCGGTGCCGCCGGACCTCCCCCCGCGCCGCAAGGTGCCGTAACGCGGCCAGCTTCTCCCGCAGGAGCAGCTGCCGCGCGCCTTCGCCGGGCACGGATCCGTACGTGCGATGGGTGACCTCTTCGGCCGTCCGGGCACCGCTCTTGACCGCGTCCCGGGTTCTCTCCAGCTGCCTGATCAGCCGCCTCCGCTCGCGATCGAGCCACTTCGCGGGCTCACGGATGGCCTCCGTATGTCCGCTCAGCATGACCGCCGGCTCGAGCTCCGCTACCCGGTCGAGGCTCTCCAGGTAGGCCCCGAAAGAGTCCTCGTCCGGATCGGCGATCCTCAGTGGAGTCTTGAGTCCGAGCAGGAACTGGTCCGCAGCCAGCAGCGTCGCACTCTCGGGATTCCAGAGAAGCAGGTGTCCCGGGGCGTGTCCTTCCGCGAGGATCCACTGCCAGCCCGGCACCCCTGGAATCGCACCTGACGAGCCCCGCAGCCGGGTGAACGGGAGTCCGCTGGGTGTCCGGATGTCCGCCTCGAAGAGATCCACGGCGGCCTCGTGCGCGATCACCGACTCGGGATCAAGCGCCTCGAGCCCGCCGGAGTGATCGAGATGGTTGTGCGAGAGAATGACACCTGCAGGCTCCGAGTAAGGACCCAGCTCCTCGGTGAGTGCCCGGCGCAGCGCCTCGACCGACTCGGTGGAACCGGCCCCGGCGTCCACGAGCCAGGGGCGGCCCCCGTCGATCAGGAAGACGGCTACCGAGCGGGGTGGCCAGGGAGAGGGCACGACGGCGCGCCGGCAGTCCGGTCCGACAGGTTCGAAACCGCCGACCGGAAGGACGGAGCTCACCTTAGTCTCCGCCTCCGGGGGTCGATGCGACGGGAAGACCGGCCTGGTCTCTGGCCGCCTCTATCGCCGAGCGGAGGTCCTCCAGGCTCGACGGCCATTCCAGCGGCCTGCCTTCCAGCTCGGAGACCCTCTCGAGACCGCGAGCCGCGTTCACGAGGAACATTCCCTCTGCCGCGTCCAGGTCCGAAGGGGCGTAGGCACCTTCGTGCACCGTCCATCCCAGGGCGCGAGCTGCCTCGATGACGAATGAGCGCGTGCACCCGGGATATAGGGGGAGGTAGGCAGCGGGAGTGAACAGTTCTCCGCCGTTTACCCAGAATACGTTCGCCGCGGACGTCTCGAGCACGAAGCCCCGGTCGACACGCAGCGCTTCAGCGCAGCCGCGTCGGGCTGCCGCCACCGCGCACAGGACGTGGGGCAGGGCGCTGCAGGTCTTGACCGCCGGCAGTGGAGACGGCGGGACCTCTCCGTCATCGAGCACGGCTACGGTGAGCTCGCGCGCCGCGGGCGCCGGGTGCACCTCCACCAGCTCCCGTGTTTCAGCAACCGGGCGCCCGAACCCCCGGCCACCGGGCGCTGCGCTCAGCTGAATGCGGACCGTGCCCGACGTGTCGGCCTCGACACCCAGCAGTCTCAGAATCTCGAGCAAGCTCTCCGGGGCCGTCACGGAGGACGGCGCCTCGAGTCCGACGGCGGCGGCTGCCTCACCGAGCTGGGCCGTGTGCGCTTCCGCCTCGAGCAAGGTTCCAGCGCGGATGGCCAGCGTGGCGAACACGCCGTCTCCGTAGCGGAACGCGCGATCGTGGAGATTCGGCCTGAACTCGGTCACCGGGCGAAGGGCGCCTGCGGCCCAGCAAAGGGGAAGCGGAGGTTTCAACTGGAACTCGCGGGAGCCCGGGCCACGAGACCCGGGAAATGCGAACGCCGGCCCGAAAAGGCCGGCGCGATCACGTTTGAACGGGGACTATCGAGTTGCGCGACGACGGGCGCTGCGAACACGCCGCCGCTCGGCCGCCTTGGCCTTCCGGCGCTTCGCCTCACTCGGCTTCTCGTAGCGCCGCTTCCTTCGCATGTCCGCGAGGATGCCCGCGCGCTGAACCTTACGCCGGAACTGCCGGAGAGCTTTCTCCAGGTTCTGGCCTTCGCCGATATGGATTTCCAACGGTCTGTCCCCTTTTCGTGTGCTCTATGCCGCGTCACCGACGCACGTTCCAATGTCAGCCCTTAAAGATATGGTGGAATGGGCCCAAATCTCAAGGGGTCGCCGGAAGCTTGGCGGCGATCCGTGGTGCGCCTCGTCCGAGCTTCAGTTGCCGAAGCCCGGAAACCTCTTACCGAGCTTGTCCCGAAGCAGGGCTGCCAGCGACTTCTTGCCCTCGCCAGCCTTCGGACCCGCGGACACCTCGCTGGTTGCGGCGGCGGTCGGCTCCTTGCTGCGGAGCCCGGCGCCGGAGGTGCTCTTCCCCGGCCCACGCGGCTTACCATCGACATCGAGAGGCACCAGGTTACGCGCCTTCGGACCCCGGTCCGACTCGAAGACGTCGAATTCTACGGTCTCGCCGTTCTTCAGCGCGGCGTAGCCTTCGACGTCGATGTCCGTGTGGTGCACGAAGATCTCGTCTCCGTCCTCCCGCCGAACGAAACCGTAACCCTTGTCGGTCGAGAACCACTTCACGACGCCTTTTTCACGTCCCATCGGTCACTCCGGATTCGACTTCTGGCCGCTTTCCGACACCGGATGGGTGTCGAAGCGAATGTCCGGTACGAAGATGGGTGGCCCGAGCGGACGATACAAGGCGACGACTGAAGCGCCCCGACGGCCCAAAAACTTGACCACAACATCTAGCGGCCATACTTTCGGGCGACACCAGATGTTGTGGCTTCGGGTTTTCCTCGGGGTGACGCTCTGGTGGTTTCGGTACGGCCGGCGCCCGGCGGGCAGCCGTGCTTGAGATCGGCCCGTCAGTTGCGCTTCGCCACCTGGCGAGGGCGCCGCGCCGGTACCGGAGTCGAAGCAGAGTCGGGCCCATGCCCGCGCAGCGCCAGAAGAGGCACACCGGCGGCCCCACGTCGCCTGGATGATAGAGACCGTAGCGTTTCATGTCGTCGCCTCCCGCCCCGGCGGAGGTGTAGACCGTGCCAAGGAGCTGAAGCCATGGCTGTAGCGATGCCGGACCTTTTCTTCATCGCCGGAGACGGATCCTTCGAGTTGGATGGCAAGGCCTATCACATCCCGGACCACTTTTCTCCACGGGAAGTGTTCAGCTACCGCCGCCTGCTCGAGCCCATTCCTGACATCCCTGGCGGTACCAACCTCTCCATTGAGCAGCGCCAGAAGCAGAAGACCTACTTCTGTCGGCGGGCCGCGGCCTGCATCATCCCTGGACTGGAACCGAGCGCGCTGGAGAGTGTCCCCCTGCGAGCCCTCATGGGCTTGCATCGCTGGTTGCTGGATCACCGGCCGGAGCTGACTCTGGACACTCCGCTGCACGCCTGAAGGCCGGTCGGTGGTGAGGCCCGGCTCCCGCCCGTGCGGAGCCGGGCCCTTTTTTTTATGGGTGACGCATCCGTCCGCACCAACGTTACCTTTGTCCGAGCCGTGAGGCCGATTCCGCGGCGCCAGGACGCCGCGAACTGAACTACAGAAAGAGGATCAGGGACTTGATTCGTCGCACGAAGATCATCTGCACGATCGGGCCTGCCACGCGCGACCCGGAGACTTTCCGCCGACTGGTCGATGCCGGAATGGATGCCGTGCGCGTCAACTTCTCGCACAGTTCGCATGAGGATGCGAGGCGCGCCATCGAGCTGGCCCGGGAAGTCGCACAGGACGTGGGGCGACCGATCGCGGTGCTGGCCGACCTCCAGGGGCCCAAGATCCGGGTCGGTGAGCTCCCGGAGCCGGTGGCCATCGAGAAAGGGACCGAGTACGCCTTCGAGGCCCTGCACGACGCCGATGCGGGGACGACGGATGGCGCCATTCCGATTACCTATCCGGATCTCGCGAGTGCCCTGGAGCCGGGGGATCGGCTCATGTTCGATGACGGTCGCATCGCGTTCGGGGTGGAGAAGGTCGAGGGAAGTCGCGTCACCGCCCGAGCTCGAACGCACGGCGTTCTGCTGTCCCGGAAGGGGCTGAATCTGCCCGGCAAGGCGCTCCAGGTTCCGAGCCTCACGGAGAAGGACCGTGCCGATCTCGCGTTCGCCCTCGAACACGGCGTGGATTACATCGCGCTCAGTTTCGTGCGTCGGGCCGCAGACCTGGCAGAGCTCAGGGATCTCGTAGATGACAGCACGTTGATCATCGCGAAGATCGAGAAGGAGCAGGCGGTGCGGAACCTGGTGGAGATCGTGTCGCTGGCGGACGGGGTCATGGTGGCCCGCGGCGACCTCGGGGTGGAGCTGGACTTCGAGGAAGTGCCGATCGTTCAGAAGCGCGTGCTGCGGCTCAGTCAGGAGTCCGTGTCCATCGGGATTACGGCGACGCAGATGTTGGAGTCGATGACGTCTTCGTCCCGGCCGACACGGGCCGAGGTCTCGGATGTCGCGAACGCTCTTCTCGACGGTACGGACGCGGTGATGCTCTCCGGGGAGACCGCAGTGGGCGAGTACCCCGTCGAGGCGGTTGAGGCGATGGATCGGGTGGCCCGGCGGATCGAGGGCGAGGCCGGCTTCCTGGAGGATCCGTCCGACATGGGCCCGCCGCTCGTTCGGACCGGAGTCCATCGCACCGTTCCCGGGGCGATCGCCGGTGCCGCCGTCGAGGCCACGCAGCGCCTCGGCGCTCCCTTCCTCATCACGCTGACGACGGGGGGATACACGGCGCGGCTGGTGGCAGCCCAGAGACCCGGCGTTCCGATCCTCGCGGTGACGGACAACCCGCGCACCTACCGGCAGCTGGCTCTCGCATGGGGCGTCGTGCCCATCCTGCACGACGAACCGATCGGCTACGAATCGATGTTGGCGCGCGCCCGCACGTACGCCTTCGAGCACGGGCTGGCGGAGCCGGGCCGGGAGTGTGTCGTTACGGCGGGCATGCCGTTCCACGAGCCGGGGACCACCAACTACATGCGGGTGGAGAAGCTGTGAGCCGATGAAGCTGACGTTTCTGGGCACGGGCACCTCGTTCGGCATACCCGTGCCGGGCTGTGGCTGCGCGGTGTGCACCTCGGACGACCCGCGCAACCAGCGCACCCGTCACGGCTTGCTGCTCGAGCAGGGTGGCAGACGACTGCTGGTGGATACCCCACCTGAGCTGCGCCTGCAACTGGTCAGAGCCGGTGTCGACGGCCTGGACGGGGTCTTCATCACCCACCCGCACGCGGACCACGTGCACGGGATCGATGATCTGCGTGCGTTCACGGCTCATGCCGATGACCGCCTGCCCGTTCACCTGGCGGCCGAGTACGAAGACGAGATGAAGAGGCGCTTCCACTACATCTGGGGCGACGAGGTGCGCTTGAATCCGGGCACCACCGCGCCTCGACTGAACCTGACCACCTTCGAGGATCGGGACCGCGTCCGGGCTGCCGGGCTGGACCTGGAGGTGGTGGCGTTTCCGCACGGCTGGTTTCGCAGCTACGGTTTCCGTGCGGGAGAAGTGGCGGTGATCGTGGACGCGAAACGGGTGCCCGAAGACGCCATGGAACTGCTGACCGGCGTGCGGGTGCTGGTGATCAACGCCCTGTGGTTCGGCCGTCCGCACCCCACGCATTTCAACGTGGAGGAGGCGGTCGAGACGGCCCGCGCCCTGGAAGCCGAGTCCACGTACCTGACGCACCTCACGCATCGCCTGGATCACGCGGATCTCGAGTCCCGGCTTCCGGCCGGCGTACAACCGGCCTACGACGGACTGACGATCGAGGTCTGAGGAGTCTATATTCGCGGGCCTCGCGACCCGCGGAAGAGGATATCGTGCCGCAAGAACTGATTCGGAATTTCTCGATCGTGGCCCACATCGACCACGGCAAGTCGACGCTCGCCGATCGGCTGCTGGAGGTCACGGGCGCGGTGGAGACCCGCCAGATGAAAGAGCAGGTCCTGGACTCCATGGACCTGGAGCGGGAGCGAGGAATCACCATCAAGCTGAACGCGGTGCGGCTGCCGTACCGGGCGAGGGACGGCCGAGAGTACCAGCTCAACCTCATCGACACGCCGGGACACGTCGACTTCACCTACGAAGTCAGCCGGAGCCTGGAGGCCTGCGAGGGAGCGCTGCTGGTGGTGGACGCGAGCCAGGGTATCGAAGCGCAGACGATCTCCAACCTCTTCCTCGCGCTGAACGCGGGCCTGGAGATCATCCCGGTGGTCAACAAGATCGACCTGCCGGCGGCGGAACCCGAGCGTCGGCGGGACGAGATCTGTGACCTGATCGGGGTCGAACCGGAAGAGGTGCTGCTCGCTTCGGCCAAGGTGGGGACCGGCGTAGCCGAGATCCTGGAGGCGGTGATCGAGCGCGTCCCGCCGCCCACCGGAGACCCCGATGCGCCTCTTCGCGCCCTCATCTTCGACTCGATGTACGACAAGTACAGGGGCGCCGTGCCCTTTCTTCGAGTGGTGGACGGCTCCGTTCGCAAGGGGATGACCGTCGGCTTCGGGGCCAGCGATGCGGAGTACGAGGTCGATGAGGCGGGCTTCATGCGGCTCGGGTTCCAGCCGGTCGGAGAGCTGAAGGCGGGCGAGGTCGGGTACCTGACGGCACAGATCAAGAAGATCTCCGACACCAAGGTGGGGGACACGCTTTTTGACGCGGAAGACCGCGCGCCCGAGCTGTTGCCGGGCTACCAGGAGGCGAAGCCGGTGGTGTTCGCCGGCCTCTACCCCACGGATACCGACCAGTTCGAGGAGCTTCGAGAGGCCCTCGCGAAGCTCCAGCTGAGCGACGCGAGCCTGCACTGGGAGCCGGAGACGTCGACCGCGCTGGGATTCGGATTCCGATGCGGCTTCCTCGGGCTGCTGCACATGGAGATCGTGCAGGAGCGGCTGGAGCGCGAGTTCGATCTCGACCTGGTGACCACCATCCCCAACGTGGAATACCACGTCACCCTGACGAACGGCGAGGGGCTGTCGGTCGAGAATCCGAGCCGGATGCCGGAGCGCGGGCGCATCGAGTCCGTAGAAGAGCCGTACGTGCGGATCCACATCGTCTCGCCCGCGGAATACATCGGTGGGATCCAGAAGCTGTGTCACGACCGGCGGGGCGAGTATCTCAACCTGGAGTACCTGGACTCGGACCGGGTGGAGCTTCGATACGACATCCCGCTGGCCGAGATCGTCCTCGACTTCTACGATCGGCTGAAGTCCGTGTCGCGGGGGTACGCGGCGCTCGACTACGAGCTGGCGGGCTACCGCGTTTCCGACCTGGTCAAGCTGGACATCCTGCTGAACGGCGAGCCGGTGGATGCTTTGAGCGTCATCGTGCACCGGGACGAGTCCTACGAGTACGGCCGCAAGATGGCGAGCAAGCTGAAGGAGCTGATCCCCCGGCAGTTGTTCGACGTGGCCATCCAGGCCGCGATCGGACGCGACGTCATCTCGCGGTGCAACGTGAAGGCGCTGAGAAAGAACGTGACCGCGAAGTGCTACGGCGGCGACATCACGCGGAAGAGAAAGCTGCTCGAGAAGCAGAAGGAAGGAAAGCGGCGCATGAAGCAGGTGGGATCCGTGGAGATCCCGCAGGAAGCCTTCCTGGCCGTGCTCCAGGTCGGTGACTGACGATCCCGGCGCCCTGGTCATCCGGGCCCCGAACCACCTGGGTGAACTCATCCTCGCACTCCCGGCCCTGGAGTACGCGGAGTCGATCGAGGCCGCTGCGGGACGGAGGATGTTCGTCCAGCTGGTCGCGGGTTTGGACCCGATACTGGACATGTCGTCGCTCCGCGCGGAGAGGCTGCTCCTGGACAGGCGCCGCGACGTGTGGGCCGGGGGCCGGCAGATACGACGGACCGGAGCGCGTCGCGGGGTGCTCCTGACCCCTTCGCAGTCCAGCGCTCTGATGTTCTGCCTCGGAGGTTTGCGCGCGCGCCGCGGGACCGCGGCGCCCGCCCGAAACTGGCTTCTGACGGATTCCGTGCCCCGGGCTCCTCTGCTCGCGCGGCACCGCGTCCTGGAGTTCATGGCGCTGGCCGGAGGGGAAGGGGAGGGGGATCCGCCTGTTCCGACCCTCGCCGCGCCGGGAGACGCTGACGGGGACGGAGGGCGCGGAGGTGGGGACAACGCCCCGCAGGTGGCCCTGTTCCCGGGGGCGAACGGAGAGTCAAGACGCTGGCCCGCCGGGCGGTTCTCGGCGCTCGCCGCCCGGCTGGCCGCTGCCGGCTGCCGGGTGCGGGTTCTCGGAGGCCCCGGCGAGGAGTCCCTGACGGCTGCCGTGGCCGCTGCCGGGGCGCCCCACGGGGATTGTCAGGATCTCGGCGGACGTACGAACCTGGTGGGGCTGGCGACCGAGCTGGACGGCAGCGACCTGCTGGTGACGAACGACACCGGACCGATGCATCTTGCGGCGGCGCTAGGGACGCCGGTCGTGGCGCTGGAGGGGCCGGCGGACGTCAGGCAGACCCGGCCGCTCGGGTCGAGCATACGCCTCGTGGGGCGGTTCGATCTTCCGTGCGTGCCTTGCGTCAAGAACTCGTGTCCGCGCAGCGGCGCCGGGACGGAGCTCCCTGAAGCGCGGAACGAGTGCATGTGGCTGATCTCGGTGGACGAAGTGGAGCAGGCAGTCATGGAACTCCTGGAGGAGGACGGATCCGGTGAGTGACGGCAGATACATAGTGGGCGTGGACCTGGGCGGAACATCGATCAACGTGGGCGTGGTTCCCTACGACGGGGGATCCGTGCTGGGCATGCGATCCATGCCCACGGACTCGGACCACGGAGCGAAGTTCGTGGTGGATCGAATGGTGGAGATGATCCGGAGCTGTATGCGTGACGCCACGAAGGAGGCGAGCATACCGGACGACGGGATCATCGGCATCGGCCTCGGCTCTCCCGGGCCGCTGGATCGGAAGACCGGCACCGTGATCGAGACGCCGAATCTGGGGTGGCGGAACTTCCCCCTGCGCGACCTGATCGCGAACTCGATCGGACTTCCCGCGGAATTGGACAACGACGCCAACTGCGCCACCATCGGCGAGTGGTGGATGGGAGCGGGAAAGGGAACGCGCTCCTTGATCGGGGTCACCCTGGGCACCGGCATCGGTGGAGGCATCGTGCTGGACGGGAAGGTCTATCACGGGGCCGCCGACGCCGCCGGGGAGATCGGCCACATGACCATCGACTCGACCGGTCGGAAGTGCAAGTGCGGCAACTACGGCTGCCTGGAGGCGTACGCGTCGGGCCCGGCCATCGCGGCGCGCGCCATCGAGGGACTCGAGACGGGCGAGCCCAGCATCCTGCCTTCCCTGGTGAACGGAGACCTAAGCCGGGTGACCGCCGAGACGGTCTATGAGGCCATCATCGCGGGCGATCTTTATGCCAAGGAAGTGATGCGGGAGACGGCCCGGTTCCTGGGGGCCGGACTGGCGAACCTCATCAACCTGTTCAACCCCGAGATGGTCGTGATCTCCGGCGGCGTGACCAAGGCCGGCGAGCACCTGTTCGAGCCCCTGCGCGCCCAGATCCGCAGGCGGGCCTTCCGGCATGCCGAGGAGACGTGTCAGATCGTGAGCAGCACGCTGGGCGGGATGGCCGGCGTGATCGGAGCGGCCTACGTCTTTCGCTTCGAGCGGTTCGAGGCCACCTGAGAATGCCCCGACTGGGAGTGGTGGGCACGCTGGTCTGGGATGCGATCCACGGACCCGACGGTGGGGATCCGCACAACGACTGGGGCGGGATCGCGTACTCGCTGGCCGCGTGGGGCGCGGTGGCGCCGGCCGGTTGGACGGCCGTTCCCATCGTGAAGGTCGGATCGGACCTCTCGGACGACGCCCGCGGCTTCCTATCCGGCCTGGACGGCCTCGCGACCGACGAATTCGTGGTCACCGTGCCCGAGCCGAACAACCGTGTGGACCTGTTCTACCACGATGACTCGAGGCGTTGCGAGCGTCTGACCGGCGGGGTCCCCGGGTGGGGCGCCGACGAGCTGCGGTCCGCAGCCCTGTCGTGTGATGCGATCTACGTGAATTTTATATCGGGATGGGAGATCGATCGGACCGCCGCGAAGTACCTGGCGACGGACTTCGAAGGCGCTCGCTGGTGCGACGTCCACTCCTTGATCCTGGGCGTGGGATCCGGAGGAATGAGAGAGCCGAGGCCGGTCGAGGATCGCGCCGCCTGGCTCCGCGCCTTCGACCTGGTTCAGATGAACGAGGACGAGCTGGGCTTTCTCTCTTCGGCGGAGGGGGGGAGAAGGGGGCGCCTGGAAGACCTGCTGTCCGAGGGGCCCGAAGCCGCCTTCGTGACGCGGGGCGCAGACGGCGTCGAGTGGGCGATCGCGTCCGGATCCCGGTGGCTGGAGGGAGCCGAGGGCGGGAGTTCCGGATCGCTGGAAGCCGAAGACCTGGACGGGCCCGGCGCGACGGATCCGACCGGGTGCGGGGACGTATGGGGGATCAGCTGCTTCGCGTCCCTGCTGGACGGAGACTCGGTGCCGGAGGCGGCGAGGCGGGCCAGTCGTCTGGCCGCGGTTACGGCGGCGCACCACGGCACCGCCGGGTTGGCGGATCGGCTCGCCAGGGCGAACCGCGCGGGAAACACGCAGAGGTGATCGAGACCGAATGAGCCGCGTCATCGAGGTGCCCGACGTCCTGGACCACAAGGGGTTCGAGGGGCTGCTGCGCGCCCTTAACGGGGCCACGGAGGGCGAGCCCGCGCGCCTCCTGTTCAACGCCAAACACGTGCGCTGGACTTCCCCGTACGGGCTCATCGGGCTGCTGGCCGCCGGCCGGGTCGCGCGCGAGCGCACCGGACTCGCCCCGAGCATCGAGGCACCGGAGAATCGGGAAGTCCGCAGTTACTGGGAACGCATGGACTTCTGGCAGGTAGCCCCGGAGGTCTACGACGTGGAGCCCCAGGCGACGCGTCCGCACGGATCTTCCGACGCGCTCCTCGAGATCACTCCGATCCGCTCGCATCACGACGTGCACGCCGTCGTGGAGCGCGTGCGGGAGCGGGCGGCCACGATCCTGCTCAACAAGCTGCACTACCCGCGGCCCTCGGTCATCCAGTTCAGCGTCCTCCTTTCCGAAGTATGCCAGAACATCATCGAACACGCCGAGGCCGATGGCTGGGTGTGTGCGCAGACCTACAAGTACCGCGAGCGGCTGGGGGGCAGGGACGTGGTGATGCTGGCCGTCATGGACGTCGGGATCGGATTCGAGGGATCCCTCTCGTCCGAGCACTCCCGAAGGCACGGGGAGAGGTGGTCCGCCGGCATGGCCCTGGAGCGGGCGCTCCTCCACGGAGAGTCCCGACACCGGGATCCGGGGCGGGGGCAGGGGCTGCAGGCGATCCGGCGTCAGGTCGATCGCTGGGAGGGTGAGCTCGCGATACGAAGCGGAGATGCGATGATCGCGTCACCGACGCAGGAGTGGGGAGACCTCGAGCCCATGAGCACAGGTCTTGAGATTTTCCCCGGCGCGCAGATACTTGTCGTCATGCCCGCACGCCTGGAGAAGGACTGACCATGCCGTCCGCGATGCCCGAGATCGCCGTAGCCAGCCTTTACCAGCGGTACCTGGTGACACGACACACCGGCCGGGCCGTGCGCCTTTCCGTCGAGGGACTGGTGGCGGAACTGGGAGCCACCTCGCTGACCGTGCTTGACTTCGGGGACGTTGCGGTCATCGATTTCAGCTGTGCGGACGAGGTCGTCGCCAAGCTGGTGCTCCGCGCGGTCGACGAAGAGACCGAGAGCTCCGAGTGTTTCTTCCTGTTCCGTGGCGTGGCCCAGCACCACGTGGACCCGATGGATTCGGCTCTTCGGAGGAGAGGCCTTGCGGCGGCCGCGCAGGGCCCGAAGGGCGAGCCGTTCCTGATCGGCGACGTGGAGCCGGCGGCGTCGCGCCTCTGGCTGGCCGTATGCCAGGCCGGAGCAGCGCGCCTGGACGACCTCGCGCCTGAGCTGGGAATGGACGAGGGGGACTGCGGCCGCATCCTCGACCGCATGTGCGCCCGTCGTCTGCTGCGGCGTGACGGGCAGGCGTACCACTCGCTGTTCTACACGTTCGCCGAGGCGGAGCGGGCCGGAAACGAATGAGCCGCCGCCGCTCGTTCCGCAGGCTCGCCATCACCGCGTGCGCGCTCCTGTGCATCGCCGGGCTACTGGTCACGATCGGCTGGTTCCGATTCGCGGGCTCCGCCCTTCCGCCGCGAGGCAGCGTGAGGGTCTCGGGCCTCCAGCAGACCGTGGACGTCCAGATCGACACGTTCGGGATCCCATCCGTGACGGCGGGCTCCGCGACGGACCTGTTCGCGGCGCAGGGATACCTGCACGCCATGGATCGCGCCTGGCAGATGGAGTTCTTCCGCCGGGTGGCAGCCGGCCGGCTGTCGGAGATCTTCGGCGTGAGCCAGGTCCAGGCGGACCGTTTCATCCGGACCCTCGATCTGTGGGGCGCGGCCGAGCGCCTGACCGCGAACCTCCGGCCGGACGAGATGGACCGGCTGCGAGCGTACGCCGCGGGGGTGAACGCCCGCCTCGGCGACCGCCGCAAGCCGTTGCCGCCTGAGTTTTCGATTCTCGGCATCGACCCGGAGCCGTGGGACCCCGTGTCCACCATCGCGGTGGGCATGGTCATGAACCTGGACCTGTCCCACTGGTGGAGGGACCTCGCACGTCACTGGGCCGGGGCTCACCTGCCGCCTGAGAAAGCGGCGCTCCTGGCACTCCCGTATCCGGACTGGGGACAGACGATCCTCGACGCGCCGGTGGCGCTTCCTCCCGGGGTTCGCACGCGGCCGCTTCGCGGGTCCGAGGACCGGCCGGATACGTCCGGTTCTCCTGACCGGGCGGCGGTCCGTCCTGATTCCCCCGACGACGGGCCGGAGCGCTGGCTTGCGTTTCGGGTGCTGGAATCCGTGTCCGCCAGGTCCGCCTCCAACGCGTGGGCGATCGCCGGTCGCAGGACGGCGTCCGGCTACCCCATCCTCGCCAACGACATGCACCTTGCCCTCAGGGCTCCGGCGATCTGGTATCTGGCCGCGCTGCGCGCAGACTCGGCAGACTATCATGCGGTGGGGTTCACTCTCCCCGGCGTCCCGGGTGTCGTGGTGGGCCACAACCGCGCCGTCGCGTGGGGATACACGAACGGCATGGTGGACGACATGGACTTCGCCGTGGAGACGTCGTCCCCGGATGGAGCGAGGTACCTGGAAGCCGGCGAGTGGGTCGAGTACGCCGTCAGGCAGGAGACGATCCAGGTTCGTGGCGCAGAGCCGCGGGTGATCCAGGTGCGTGAGACCGTCCGCGGTCCCGTAATCAGCGACGCCCTGTCGGGCCTCGATTCGGACCTGTCGGCCGTCTGGACGGCCCGCTCGACCGCTGCCCGGACCACCGGACTGTGGGAGCTCAACCGCGCGGGCAGCCTGGCCGAGTTCGATCTGGCCGTTCGTGACTTCGCCCAGCCGCACCAGAACGTCGTGTTCGCCTCCGTCGAGGGACGCGTGGGATATCGGCTCGGCGGCCGGGTCCCGATGCGCGAGTGGGACGGGGCCGTGCCCGTGCCCGCAGAGCGAATGGGCGGCGGCTTCCGCGGCGCCTGGCCGCCGTCCATGCACCCGGCCGGCACGGACCCCCTGGCCGGTTACTACGCTACCGCCAACAACCTTCAGGCTCCGCGTCTGGGCACGGCCATCAGCACGGACTACGCCGCCCCGTTGCGAGCGGAGCGTATCTCCAGGCAGCTGGACGAGAGGGTGGACTGGGATGTGGTGGCGGTCCGGGACCTCCAGCGTGACACCTACAGTCTGCTCGGAGAGCGCTACCGGCCCCTGGCCGTCGCCACGGCGAACCGGATAGGGGAGATGGAGGCGGCGGCCCGACTGGAGGCATGGGACGGGCGGGTCGAGCCCGCGTCCGTCGGCGCACCGCTGTTCTACTCGTGGCTGTACCGCCTGCGCTCCCTCATCGCGGCCGACGAATTCGCGGCAGATCCGGGATGGGGTTTCTTCCCCCTCAAGACGTTTCTCAGGGTAGTGGAGCAGGGAGACCAGAACCCGTGGGTGGACGATGTCACCACCCCTGTCACCGAGACCCTGGACGACCTGGCGGCCCGTGCGCTGACCGACGCGCTCGAGGCTGTGGGCGAAAGGACGTGGGGCGAGCTTCACACGGAGCGTCACGCGCACCCCCTCGGACGGAGCCGTTGGCTGCAGCGTCTGCTGGGGTTCTCCATCGGGCCCCATCCCTCGCCCGGCGGCCCGAACACGGTTCGTCCGGACGACTACCGCCGGTGGGGAGCGCTGGACTCCTCTTCCTGGACCCCGCCGTGGATCAGCGAGTACGGTCCGTCAGAGCGGTTCATCGTAGAGCTCGAGCCGGACGGGCCTCGCGGACACTTCGTGATTCCAACGGGGCAGAGCGGCAACCCGTTCAGCAGGCACTACCGGGACCTGAACGAACGCTGGCGGGCCGGGGAGATGGTCGAGCTGCCGCTGGACCGGGAGCGGTTCCGGCGCCGCTCCGTCCGGCAGTTACGAATCGTGCCCCAGAGGGTGGAAGAAGACGAATGAGCGGGACTACGAAGACGGAAATCCTGGTGATCGGCGCCGGTCCCTGCGGGCTCGCCGTGGGCGCCGCAGCCCGTAAGAGCGGCGTGGACTGCGTACTGGTGGACAAGGGTCCGATCGTGAGCTCGATCGAGCGCTATCCGATCGGCATGAGCTTCTTCAGCACCGCGGACCACCTCGAGGTCGAAGACGTGCCGTTCGTCGTCTCGCGGGACAATCCCACCCGCGGGGAGGCGCTGAAGTACTACCGGCGGGTGGCATCGCACTTCCAGCTCGACGTGCGCCAGTACGAGACGGTGACCGCGGTCGAGCGGTCGAACGGCATCTTCCGGGCGGAGGCGACGCACCTGGCGGGTGAGGCCCGTTCGTACGAGGCAAAGGCGATCGTGGTGGCGACGGGCTATTTCGATACGCCGAACCTTCTGGGGGTGCCGGGCGAGGATCTGCCGAAAGTCACCCACTACTTCCGCGACCCCCACCTGTATTTCGACCAGGACGTCCTCGTGGTGGGGGGCGGGAACTCGGCCGTGGAGGCCGCACTGACCACCTGGCGGGCGGGCGCACGTGTCACCCTCGCGCACCTGTTCGACGGGTTCGACCGCGGAGTCAAGCCGTGGGTGCTGCCCGACATCCGCAATCGGCTGGAATCAGGCGAGATCTCGGTTCTTTGGCGGCACCGCGTGGAGCGGATCGAGCCCGGGCAGGTCGTCCTGCGGGACCTTGCAGGGGAGGGGGCCGGCGCCGAGCTCCAGCTGCCCAACGATTTCGTGCTGGCGATGACCGGCTTCCGTCCCGATCCGCTTCTTCTCCGGGGGCTGGGGGTGCCCCTGGACCCGGAGACAGGCATTCCGAGCCACGATCCCGACAGCATGGAGACGTCGGTCCCCGGCGTGTTCGTAGCCGGCGTTCTCGCGGCGGGCTTCGACGCCAACAAGATCTTCATTCAGAACGGGCGTGAGCACGGCGCGAGGATCGTACGCCGGTTCGTCGGGGGCGGCGAGTGAACCCGCCGTCGTTGACGGTGTTTTACCCCGGGAATAGCTTCCCGGCGACGTGGAGCGGCGACCCTGCCGCCGCCGGACCTCAAGGTCGAAGTGCAAGATGAACGAGAGCAGCGCAGCCACCCGCAACGTCCCGGCCCTGGAGCGGATCCAGGAAGTCCTGGATTCTATCCGGCCCGCGATTCGTGCCGACGGGGGAGACATCGAGCTGGTCGGTTTCGACGAGCTGGATGGGATCGTCCGAATCCGAATGGTCGGGGCCTGCTACGCCTGCCCGATGTCCATGATGACGCTGAAGGCGGGCATCGAGCAGCGCCTCCGCATGCAGGTGCCCGAAGTACGGTCCGTGGAATCGGTCTGATACGGCCAACCGCCACCGGGGAGGGACCGGGCCCCGGATCTCCGCAGACTCGAACCCGAACAGAACGGAAGTCCATACCATGGATGTGCAGTCCATAAGAGATCGTGTCGAAACCGCCCTCCGCCGCCTGAAGCCGGCCGGAGGGGACGCGGACCTGGTGACCCTCGGCCTCATCGCCGACGTGACCGTCGGCGAGTCGGGAAGCGTGTCCGTGCTTCTCGGCCTTCGGCCGTCCGACGATCCGTCGCTGGCCGAGACCGTCCGCCTCGTGCTGTCCGGAGTGGACGGAGTCAGCGGTGTCGAGGTGCGCACGGCCGCGGCCAGTCCGCCGCCCGCAGCGCCCCCCGAAGGCGCCGTACCGGCGGCCCCGAAGTCTCGCGAGCCCGGGAAGGGACGGCGATCGCTGCCGATCATGGAAGCCCAGGGACCGGCGGCGGCCGGAGCGGCGTCCCGTTCGGCCGGCCAGGTGAGCCGCGAGGAGGCGTCGCGTCACCCGTCGGAGGCCGAGCCGCTGGCTGGCGTCCGCCACGTGGTGGCCGTGAGCTCCGGGAAGGGCGGGGTGGGGAAGTCCACCGTGTCGACGAATCTAGCAGCGGCGTGGGCCAAGAAGGGCTACCGGGTGGGTCTTCTGGATGCCGATATCTATGGCCCGGACATCCCCACGATGTTCGGGGCTACCGAGCGGCCGCGGATTCAGGACGATCTGGTCGTTCCCGTGGAGGCGCACGGCGTGAAGCTGATGAGTCTCGGTTTTCTCGTGGACGACGAGACTCCGGCCATCTGGCGTGGGCCCATCATCATGGGAATCGTTCGCCAGTTCCTGCACCAGGTCGTGTGGGGGGAGCTGGACTACCTGGTCGTCGATCTGCCACCGGGCACCGGCGACGCGCAGCTCTCCCTGGTCCAGCTGGTGAAGGTGGATGGAGCGGTCATGGTGAGCACGCCACAGGACGTCTCCGTCACCGGCGTGCTGAAGGGCATCAAGATGTTCGAGAGCGTGGACGTCCCCGTCCTCGGCATCGTCGAGAACATGAGGGGCTTCGTGTGCCCGGATTGCGGTTCGACGCACGACCTGTTCGGGTCCGGAGGTGGTGAAGGCCTGGCGGCGTCGCTTGGCCTTCCGTTCCTCGGCGCCGTCCCGCTCGGGCTCGCCGTTCGACAGGAAGGCGACCGGGGAGTGCCGACGGTGATCGGGCGGCCGGATGCTCCCGAGGGGCAGGCTCTGGAGGCGATCGCGGAGACCGTAGAGGCCCGCGTGGAAGCTGCCGCCGGGAGCGCGGGAGTCTCCTGAGCGAGTCGGCGCGGGTCGATCTCACCGCCGGGTCCGTCCGGCGGTCCGTCCTGCGCCTCGCGGGTCCCGCCGTAGGGGCGACTCTGCTGCAGGGCCTGTTCAACGTGGTGGACACCTTTTGGGTCGGCCGCGGTCTGGGTCCGGCCGCCCTCGCGGGCGTCAGCACGGCCGGCTTCACCGTGTGGATGATGCTGTCGATGGCCCAGCTGGCCCCCGTGGGGCTGACGGCGGTGGCCAGCCGCCGCCACGGCGAGCGAAAGCCCCAAGAGGCTGCGGTCGCCGTCTACCGCGCCTACTGGCTGGCCGTCGGGATCTCCGTCGTTCTCGGCCTCCTGGGACTCTTCACGCTGACCCCGCTGTTCGGCCTTATGGCCACCCCGGCCGACGTCACGGTGCAGGGAAGCGCCTACCTGGCCGTATACCTGGCCGGGGCCCCCATCGTGTTCACGTACTTCGTGATGGAGGCGGCCTTCAGGGCGGGCGGTGATACGCGGACGCCGCTGATCCTGCTGGCCGTTTCCCTCGGGCTCAACACGATTCTCGACCCGCTTCTCATTCTCGGGATCGGCCCGTTCCCGAGGATGGGCATCCAGGGCGCGGCCCTCGCGACGCTGGTCACGCGGGCCCTCGGCTGCTTCGTGGGATACCGCTGGCTGGTGCAGCGCGGGCTCGTCAGCAGGGCCCGGATTTCCGTGCGCCCGGTCCTCCGGATAGCCTGGATCGGGCTGCCCGTGGCCGCGGGCGGGGCGCTGTTCTCGTTCGTATACATCGTCCTGACGCGATTCACCAGCCAGTTCGGAACGGCGGCCCTCGCCGCCCTCGGAGTCGGGCACAAGGTGGAGTCGCTCAGCTACATGGTGTGCATCGGGTTCGGACTGGCGGCCGCCACCGCGGTAGGGCAGAATCTCGGAGCCGGTCAAAGGGACAGGGCGGTGCAGGCCGGCCGTGTCGCCACCGGATACGCCGTGGCATTCACCGGCTTCATCGGTCTGGCGTTCCTGCTGGTGCCGGGGCCGCTGATGAGCATCTTCACGCCTGATCCCGACGTGATCGCGGCGGGAACGAGCTACCTGCGCATCGTCGCGGTAGCGCAGGTGTTCATGGCCCTCGAGATCGTGCTTCAGATGGGTATGGAGGGAGCAGGGTATTCACTGATCCCGTGGATACCGTCCAGCGTGTTGACCCTGCTGCGGCTTCCGCTCGCCCCGCTGCTGAGCCGCCCGCTGGGGCTGGCCGGGATCTGGTGGACGATCAGCGCGACCGCCGTGGCGAGAGGCCTGGCGGCCCTGTGGATCTGGCGCCGCCGCAGCTGGCTGAATCGCACCGTTTGACGCGAACCAACCGACGGGAGGCCGCATGTCCATCGTGACGCTCATTACGGATTTCGGGACCCGCGACGGATACGTGGGCGAGATGAAGGGTGAGATCCTCGCGCGCTGCCCCGATGCGACCCTGGTGGATGTCACGCACGACGTGGAGCCCGGCGACATCCAGGGCGCTTCGTGGGTCCTGAACCGCGTGTGGAGCCGATTTCCCGAGGGCACCGTCCATCTCGGCGTCGTCGATCCCGGCGTTGGCGGCGCCCGGCGGGCCGTGGCGGTCGAGCGCGCGGACCGGTGGTTCGTGGGACCCGACAACGGGCTGATCTCGGCAGCCGTCGACGGGCTCCCCTCGCAGGCTCGCATCATCGATCCGGATTCCCTGGGTCTCGCGCCCGCGAGCGTGACCTTCCACGGTCGGGACGTCTTCGCGCCGGCCGGGGCGTGGCTCGCCGGCGGAGGGGCGCCGGCCCGGGTGGGGGAGGCGATCGATCCCGGTAGCCTGGTGCGCCTGGAGCTGCCCGGTCCTGAGAGGCTGGGCGCCGCGGTACGCGGGCAGGTGGCCCAC
The DNA here is from genome assembly GCA_023554335.1 of Candidatus Benthicola marisminoris. Classification (GTDB taxonomy): domain Bacteria; phylum Gemmatimonadota; class Gemmatimonadetes; order Palauibacterales; family Palauibacteraceae; genus Benthicola; species Benthicola marisminoris. The sequence continues at coordinate 1,212 of JAMJQR010000116.1, read as the reverse complement.
ATCGACCGTTTCGGCAACCTGGTCACGGATATCCCGGCGGCATGGGTGAGTCCCACGGCCCTCATCGAGATCTCGGGCGAGGAAGTGTCGGGGCTGCGCACTCACTACGGGGCGGCCGAGGACGGCGAGCTTCTGGCCCTGATCGGCTCGGGCGGGATGCTGGAGATTTCCGTGCGGAACGGAAGCGCCGCGGCCAGACTCTCTGCCCACCGCGGCGCGGTTGTGCGGGTGAGGACGCACCGCGACTGAGCGCGGTGCCCCGGTTCAGCGCTCCTGACGGACCTCGATGCTCCCGAGCGCCGCCCGCAGCTGGACGTGCAGGCGATGCTCCGCCGAATCCCAGCTCTCGGACTGCCACGCACCGTCCACTTTCGTGAACCCGGGCGCGTCGAGCGCCGCCAGGAAACCCTTCTTGTCGATCTGCACTCCGAGCTCCGGCGGGAAGACCAGGGTCAGGCTGCCCAGCCCCATGTGGATGGACACATCCGCGTCACCCGCCCACTCGCCCGTGAAGTCGAGCGTCACGTCCCCCACTCCGCCCTTCAGCTCGAGCTCCTGAAACCGGGCGTTGCCCAGTCCAGAGGCGGAAAACTCGGCGGCGCCCACCGCCAGCTCGATGCGGCCCAGCTCCACCGGGTTGGGCGAGTCGAACCGGATCTCGGTGTCCGACGCCCCCGTGTGGTAGGCCAGGCCGGTGAGCGGTATCCCACCGACGTCCACCTCGCTCAGGGCCGCCCCGACCGTGATGTTGAGATCCGTCGGAACGGTCTCGCTCAGCCCCATCTCCAGGTAGCCGTGCTCGTCGTCATCGAAGTCGAGCTCCATGTCTCCGTCGTCACCCAGGCCGGCGAAGCCGAACTTCAGCCGTGCGGCCCCGTCGTCCACGGACCACTGGCGCTCGGGCCGCATACGGGCGGCGTCATAGCGCAGGCGGGTGTCATAGAGCAGGTCTCCCCCGGCGGGCGCGATTCGAAGCTCGCCGGCGATGTACTCGAGGTCCACGGAGAGCGACTCGACCCCGCCTGCCTGCCGGCGCGCGCGGACCTCCGTCCACTCCGCCTCCTGCGCCGCCAGGGGGGCAGCGACCGCGGCCACGGCCGCGACCGCGAGTCCGAGGGACCTAAGCACTGGCCTCTCCTTCCGGATCGGCGTCGAAGGCGTCAGGGGCCGAGAACAGGTCATCGAAGTCCGCCCGGGTCGCGCGTCCCCTCC
>JAMJQR010000115.1 GCA_023554335.1 Candidatus Benthicola marisminoris | reverse complement strand
CGAGACCCGCCGGATCCATGGTGTGGTACTTCATGTCCACGATCGCGGAGGCGGTATACTCGGTCGTCTCGAATCCCTGGTTGAACGTGGCCGCGTTCCGGATCTTGGCCACGAGCTCGTCGGGAATCGGCTCCCCGGTCTCAACGTGGACCAGGTAGTTGTCGATCACCTCGTCGGTCTGCAGCCAGCGCTCCATCAGCTGAGACTGGAGCTCCGTGTAGTCGCGCACACCACCGTTCAGTCTCGGGTACGCCACGTTGGACGACAGGTAGTGCAGCGCGTGCCCGAACTCGTGGAACAGTGTCTCGGCATCGTCCCATGAAATCAGGACCGGCTCGCCCGGAGCGCCCTTGATGAAGTTGGAATTGTTCGAGCCGAGCGTGGTCTTCAGGCCGTCGTACGTCTCGTGGCTCCGGTAGGTCGTGGCCCAGGCGCCGGAGCGCTTCCCCGGACGGGCGAAGGGATCCAGATACCACAGGCCCACGTGCTCGCCCGTGCCCCGGTCCGTGACCTCCCACACCGTCACGTCCTCATGCCACACGGGCACGGACCCGTCGGTGATCTGCGAGAACTGGAACTGGAACAGCTCGCCGGCCACGAAGTGCATGGCGGCGATGAGGTTGTCGAGCTGCAGGTACTGTTTCACCTCGTCCGAATCGAGATCGTACTTCGCCTGCCGGACTTTCTCCGCGTAGTAGCGGTAGTCCCACGGCTCGATGGTGATCCCGGCGCCTTCGGCGTCCGCGATGGCCTGCATGTCGGCGACTTCTTCCGCGACCCGGGCCGTGGACGCGGCCCATACGGCCTCCAGGAACTCAAACACCCGGTCCGGCTCCTTCGCCATTCGGTTCTCGAGGCGCCACGCGGCGTAGTTGTCGTAGCCGAGAAGCTGGACTCTCTCGTTGCGCAGCTCCAGGATACGCGGGATCAGGGCGTTGTTGTCGTGCTCGTCCCCGTTGTCCCCGCGGCTGTAGTAGGTGCGCCAGACCTGCTCGCGCAGCTCGCGCTCATCAGAGAACGTGAGGAACGGGTCCATGGACGAGCGGGTGTTGGTGATGGCGTACTCGCCCTCGCGTCCCCGATCTGCGGCCGCCGCAGCCGCGGCAGCCGCGAACGCCTCCGGCAGGCCGCTCAGCTGACCCTCGGAGAGGTACGTGACGTAGCCTTCCTCGTCGGCGAGCACATTGTTGCCGTACTGCGTGTGAAGCTCAGCCAGCTCCTGGTTGATGGTCGCGTAACGCTCTTTCGCTTCGCCCTCCAGCGTCGCGCCGTTTCGCGCGAAGCCATCGTACACGAGCCACAGAAGGCGCTGCTGGTCGGGCCGTAGGTTCTTCGCTTCCTCGCTTTCGTAGACGGCTCGGATCCGAGCGAAAAGAGCTTCATTCTGAGTGATCTTGGTCCGGTGCGCGGCCAGCTTCGGGGCCATCTCCATCTGGATCTCCCGGAACTCCGGAGATGACATGTTGGAGCTCCAGATGCCGCGATAGGAGCCCACGCGGTCGAGGTCCTTACCCACTCCCTGCATGGCCTCGATGGTGTTCGCGAACGTGGCGGGCTGGGGGTTGTTCGCGATCGCGTCGATCTCCGCCAGCTCGAGCTCCATTCCCTTCTCGAGCGCGGGCTTCAGGGCCGCGAGATCCATTCGGTCGAATGCCGGGACGCCACCGTAGGGGCCGGTCCATTCCGCGAGTAACACGTTGTCGCTGTAGCTCTGCATATCCGTGTCTGATGTCTGCTCGCCGCAGGTCGCGACGAGAACGATGAGAACCAGGAATCCGAGGCCGACGAAATATCGACGCATGGCCGCAATGCCTCCGTCTGAGGATGGTCCGGTGAAGCTATCTGTCTCTGATCCGTGCGGCTACGAGAGGACGGAGTGGAGGCGACACGATGGCATGGGGACGCCCCAGGCAGTGGTACTAGGCGGTTCGGCGGATCGCCGCTGACTGGTAAGCGGCGTCAGTCGGCGCTCTTGTCCGACATGCCGGCTACCTGCATCCGGCGCGCTTCGTCCGCGTCATCGACGTAGTCCGAATGACACGCGGCCTTGCCGTCCTCGGTCTCGGACACGTGCTCCCGTGTCTTGGTGGCCAGCCGGTGGATCTCCTCCGGCGACAGGACGCCCCGCTGCTCCAGGATCTGCTTCTGCTCGGCCGTGAGCGCCGCGCTCTTGATCACCTTCTCCCGGGCGTACTCGGCTTCCTTCCCGGACGAGAACTCCTGGATTTCCTTGCTGATCCGCACGCTGCACCAGTCGTGTCCGCACATGGCGCAGAAGTCGGTGTCCACGTCCAGGTCCTCGTCGTGCAGGGCGCGCGCCGTGTCCGGGTCGAAGCTGAGCTCGAAGTGCTTCTCCCAGTTTAGGGCGGCGCGGGCCTTCGTGAGCTCGTCGTCCCGATCCCTCGAGCCGGGGATGCCGAGGGCCACGTCCGCCGAGTGCGCCGCGATCTTATAGGCCACGCACCCCTGCTTCACGTCGTCCTTCTTCGGAAGCCCGAGGTGCTCCTTCGGCGTCACGTAGCACAGCATGGCCGCGCCATGGTAGGCTGCGGCGGTCGCTCCGATGCAGCTCGTGATGTGGTCGTAGCCCGGAAAGATGTCGGTGACCAGCGGACCGAGGACGTAGAACGGCGCGCCGTGACACAGCGTCCGCTGCAGTTTCATGTTGTACTCGATCTGGTCGAACGGAACGTGCCCGGGCCCCTCGACCATCACCTGCACGCCCTTCGCCCAGGCCCGCTCCGTCAGCTCCCCCAGGGTCTCGAGCTCGCGCAGCTGCGCCTCGTCCGTGGCGTCCGCCAGCCCTCCCGGGCGGAGGCCGTCGCCAAGCGAGAAGCTCACGTCGTACTCGCGCATGATGTCGCAGATGTCGTCGAAGATCTCGTACATGGGGTTCTGCTTGCCGTGCACCAGCATCCACTTCGCGAGCAGCGAGCCGCCCCGCGACACGATCCCGATCAGCCGGTCCTGGATCAGCGGAAGGTGCTCCCTGAGGACGCCCGCGTGGATCGTGAAGTAGTCCACGCCCTGCTTTGCCTGGTGCTCCAGCGTCTCCAGGATCCAGTCGTACGAGAGGTCCTCGATTCGCCGCCCGATGATCATGGAGTAGATGGGTACGGTCCCGATCGGCACGGTCGAGTTCCGGATGATCGCCTCGCGGCA
>JAMJQR010000114.1 GCA_023554335.1 Candidatus Benthicola marisminoris | reverse complement strand
TGCTCGGGAACGGTACCGCCGTATGCCCGCCCGCGCGCGATGCTGTAGCGCGTCCAGCCGTCTTCAACCTCGAGGTAGGTGCGGCGCAGTTGATCGCAGGGAAGCTTCCTCTGCGCATACATGGTGGCGACGGCTTCGTAGCGCCCCACCGTCGCTTCCAGGTCGCGTGCCAGCAGCGAGATCGGTTCGCGAGCCGTGACGGGCCGCTCCGCGGCGGTCACTGTGACGCTCGCCGGGCCTTCCTCAGTTCGGAAAGCGCCCGACAGGTCGATCTGTCCGATGGCTTCGCCGATCGCGGGGCGGGCCTCGGCGATCGGGGCCACGAGCGGCCGGCTCCCGATGCCGATCGCTACGAGCGCCGCCAGGATGGCGCCCCCATCCACAGCGCCGTCGAGGAGGCGGCCGGGTCGGAAGCCGCGGAGACGGCTCCGGAGGGAGCGCTTCGGGCGCGGGGACCACGATGGCGGCCCCTTGTCGAGCTCGGTCAGCAGGTCTCGGAGGGCATCCTCCGACCCGGACGCAAGGACTTCCGCCGCCAGGCGTTCCGCATCGGTCCAGTTCTCGGTCATCTCGGCCCCCAGGGCAAGCGCCTCGCTTCGAATATACACGATTCGGCGCAAACCGTATGGGGCCACCGGGGGTCCAAATCAGATGGGAGGTGACGGAGGGGAGACGGCGGCGGCCGATCTTCGAGTCGTGAACCCTGGAGGGTGTTCACGGCGTATACAGAAGTAGAGAGTTCCCGGGTCCGGTCGCGTTCCCTCCTCACGCCACCGGAGATGCAGGGCCGCTGCTGTTGGGCGGCTCGTGGGGATGAGGAGGGGATCATGACTGAAGACGTTCAACTCTCTGTGCCCGAGGGTCTGCCGGAGAAGGAGAGCCCCAGCGCCAACGAGCGCTTCAAGAACTCGTATCGCCTGGTCGGCGCGCTGGCCGTGTTCGTCTCCATCGCCGTCCACTACGTGGCCTTCGAGTACTTTCCGAAGATCAGCGCCGCCGACTTCGACCTGATTCCGGAGGTCCTGGCGGCGGTCGAGCTGCCTCCCGAGGTGAAGATCCCGCCGCCCCCGAGAGCGATCGTGCGCCCGGCTCGCCCTCGCGTTTCCGAAAGCGTGTTGGATGAGGACATCACGATTGCGGCCACGACCTTCGAGGAGAATCCGGCGTCCGAGCTCGCTCCACCACCTCCGTCACGCGAGATCGACCCGAGCGACCACCCCGTGTACGTGGATCGGGACACCGAGCCGAGGCTGCTGAACGGGCCCGAGATGCTCAGGCTTCTGGCGCGTCTGTATCCAAGCGCGCTGAAGCAGGCCGGAATTGGCGGTGAGGTTATGCTGTGGGTGTGGGTGGACGAAGGGGGAAACCCCACGAAGTCGCAGATCAGCCAGTCGAGCGGCCGTGATCAGCTCGACGACGCGGCCCTGGCGATCGTGTCGAGCATGCGCTTCTCACCGGCGCTGCTGCGGGACCAGCCGGTGGGCGTTTGGATCGCCCAGCCGATCAGCTTCAGCGTGGATTAGGCTGCCGCCTCCATTCACGATGGCCACGATCGTCTGACCGGGCTGAGGTGTGACCCCTCCCTGTGCGGTCACCACCGTCAGCTTTCCGTCCGCGACCAGGAACAGCGGGATCGCGTTTGGGCTGTTCTCCAGGAAGTCGGCATAGCTGTAGGATTCGCCGAGCCGCGTCGTCTTCACGTCAGCCCCGGCATCGAAACGGGCGGTCAGATTCCAGTACCCGGCGTCGGCCCGGAAGAGGAATCGTCCTCGCAGGTGCGGCCCGACGTGCGTTTCATCCGCGGAAGACTCCAGGTCGGCGGGCGGTAGCTGATACACCGAATCGGCGCCCAGCGCCTCGCTGAAGTTAAGGCCACTGAGCGAATTGACCTCGTCATTGGAGGTGACCGCCAGGAGGTTTCCGATTCCGCCGAGGTCGATTCGATCCAGGGTGCCTTCCGTCAACGTACTTCCGTAGTGCGTGGGCAATCCGGCCAGCCGGGCCTCCGCGATGTTGCGGCGGTTGGTGTCCGCCACTCGCACCCGTATTCCGATCTCCTGCAGCTCGAGTGCGATCTGTCTCGCCCACGGGTGGGCCCCGACGAACAGCACGCCCTGCGGCTCGGGCTGGGCGACTCCCAGCCGCCGGGCCAGGGGCGCCGATGTGAACCCATACACGACCACGGTCGCGATGATGACGAGGAAGGTGATCGAAGCCAGCTGGCCCGCCCCCTCGAATCCGTGCTGGGCCAGCTCCAGTGCGAACAGTGAGGACACGGCCGCCGCCACGATGCCCCGGGGCGCCACCCACCCGATGGCCAGCCGCTCCTTCCAGTCTAACTCCGAGCCGATCGTCGAGAGCCCGACGGCAACCGGCCGCACCACGAGGATCAGGGCTGCCACGAACGCAGCTTCTGGCAGGCCCACCGCTCTCAGGTCCGCCAGCTCGAGCCGGGCGGCGAGGATGATGAACAGTGAGGAGATGAGCAGGACTCGGAGGTTCTCCTTGAACTCGAAGATGTGCCGCACGTTCACCGACTTCTGGTTCGCCATCACCATCCCCATGAGGGTGACGGTGAGCAGGCCCGATTCCGGTTGGAAGGCGTTGGACACGGCGAAGGCGGCGACCACCATTGTCAGGGACAGCGGGCTCTGAAGGAACTCCGGCACCCAGCGCCGGTCCAGCACCCAGATCATGAGGCCCGCCCCCGCCGCCGCGAGCACGATGCCGATAACCACGGTCTTGAGGAGGCCGAGCGCGCCGACGGTCCATGCGGCCTCGAACCCGCCGGCCAGCAGAACCTCGAACACGAGCACGGCCAGCACGGCCCCGACCGGATCGATGAGGATGCCTTCCCACTTGAGCGTGTTGCCGACCTGTGCGCTGGGGCGCATCTGCCGAAGGAGGGGAACGATGACGGTGGGTCCGGTGACAACCAGGATGGCGCCCAGCAGGAGCGCCTGCTGAATCCGCATCCCGAGTATGTAGTGCGCGCTCGTCGTGGCGAGGGCCCAGGTCACGAGAGCGCCGATCGAGACCAGGCTCGCCACCACTCGACCCACCTGCCGCAGCTCGGCGATGCGGAGACTCGTCCCTCCCTCGAACAGAATGACGGCTACCGAGACCGAGACGATGGGGAAGAGCAGGCTCCCGAAGATGGCGTCCGGGTCCAGCAGTCCGGTGAGCGGTCCGGCCACGATTCCGAACACGAGGAGAACGAGAATCGATGGGAGTCCTATACGCCATGCGATCCACTCCGCGGCGATACCTAGTGTGATGATCGTGGCGAGGGCGAGCAGCAGCATCTGGCTCAACGAGTGCTCCCGGTGGGGGTGGTCTCACGGCGGCGTGAGAGGGCGGTCGTACCGTACGCGCCGGGCCGGCTCTGCGTCAACGGACAGGAGGACACCCCGTTTCTCTCCTGCCCGGAAGTGGGAAAGTGGGCATCGGCCGCATACGGGGTTTGTACCCTCGATGTCCCATGGAAACATTGACTTATCAAGCCACAACCGTAATATGAATAGCGATAACAACACAAGGAATAGCCATGCGAGAGACTCTCGGCGTCCACGAGTTCGCCCGGCTGAGCGGGCGGCACTTCAACACGGTGTACAACTGGATTCGAACCGGCGGTGTGTCCGCACGGAAGCAGGACGGGGAGTGGCGGATCCCCACCTCCGAGCTGGACCGGGTGCGCAGCCGGAAGGGCGAAGGCCGCGTCCAATCCGACGACCTCCTCGAGTGGTGGTCCCGCGACTTCGAGCAGACCATGCGGCGGCTGGTTCGGCTGTCCACCTGGATGGATCGTCTCGGGAAGCAGGCTCTATCGAGATACGGCTCGAGCCGCACCCACGTGCTGGCCGAGTCACGGGCCGACGAGCTGACGGACATGGTGACCGAGTTGCGCGACGTGGCGTCGGCCATCGAGACCGCGGAGAGGATCCGGCCCCGCCTGCTGGAATTGCGCCGGCGGGCATGACGCGCGTCCGGCGCGCCCGCCAAATGACTACTCCTGATCCCGGGCCCAGGCCTCCCACTCCAGGGTGACCGGCGGGACGTGACCGCCGCGGCTCCGGCCCTCGGCCCAGGCGATCAACTCGGGACGGGCCGCAACCTCCGTCGCCAGGAACTTGGGATCCGGCGTGATGTGCACGCGACCCAGGTCCAGGCGGTCGGCGTCCCAGCAGGTGCGAACGGTCGAGTCTCCGTCGCGCAGTCCGTCGGTGTGATGTGCGCAGGCGTAGTAAAGGAGATCGAAACGCGCATCATCCAGCTCGTAGAGCTCGCCCCGCATTCGGGCGGCCAGGTCCGCTCCGCGGCGACCGTGCCCGTGGTCCCACCCTTCGTTCTCTCGCCGGGAATCGTGAAACACGGCGAACAGCTGGACGACCGCCAGGTCCGCTCCCTCTTCCTTCGCAATGCGGAGTCCGTTCTCGAGCACCCGGCCCCAGTGCGGCAGACCGTGTGTGCCTCGCCAGGGGAGCGAGTACTGGCCAACGATCGCCCCGATGAGGGCGGGAGTCAGAACTCTTGCCGAGTCGCCAGTGCCGGTCGCCATGGCCGAAAGATATCGTGCGGAGGGGCATCACCCGCAACGGGGACGCGCACGGGGACCCGGATGGAATCGGTCACGCGCGAGCGCCGTCTAAGGTGCAGTCGCGGAGGCACGGGTGCCTGCGGACGAACTGAACGACCGGCGTGTCCGGTCGAGCGCACCATGGAGGTGGAGAATGCGTAATCGCACGGGACGAGGGGGCTGGCGCGCCGGCCGGGCC
>JAMJQR010000113.1 GCA_023554335.1 Candidatus Benthicola marisminoris | reverse complement strand
TTCGAGGCGTATCCTTATGACGACTACTCGAAGGTGTTCTTCGGAAAGGACTACATGGTGCTGCGGGGCGCGTCGTGGGCAACCGACGCCGGAGTCGCGCGAAGCTCATTCCGCAACTGGGACCACCCGATTCGCCGCCAGATCTTCGCTGGCTTCCGCCTGGCCCGGGACTCGGCCCGATGACGGACATGCCCCCCGGTTCCAGGATCGTTCTCCGCAATACCCTTCGCGAACACGAGAGTCCGTTCGATCTTGCGAAGGACGCCAGGGACGGCCTCACGGCCGTGCCCCGGACGTTGCCGTCGAAGTACTTCTACGACGCCCGCGGCTCGCACCTGTTCGAGATGATCACGCGCCTGCCCGAGTATTACCTGACGCGTGCCGAGACCGAGATCCTGCAGCGGGAATCGGGGCGCTTCGTGGAGACCTCTCGTCCCCGGGTGCTGGTGGAATTCGGTTCAGGCGCGGCACGCAAGACACGTATTCTGCTCGACGCCATGCGCGAGAGGGGACTGCTCGAAGGCTACGGGCCGGTTGACGTCAGCGTGGACGCATCGCGTCGGGCTGCCCAGGCCTTGATACGCGATTATCCGGACATGGTGGTCGAGGGTGTGATCGGCGACTTCGAGCGACCCAGGAATCTGCCTTTCTCAGGCCGCCCGCGCCTGATCGCCTTTCTCGGTTCCACGATCGGCAACCTCGAGACGGTGCAAGCGCAGGCCTTCCTGGAGGCAGTGAGAGCTGAGATGACGGGTGCGGACGCCTTCCTCATCGGTTTTGATCTCGTGAAGGAAGCGACCGTCCTCGAGCGTGCCTACAACGACGCGGCTGGAGTCACCGCCAGGTTCAATCTGAACGTTCTCCGGGTGCTCAACCGGGAGCTCGGGGCGTCCTTCGATCTCGAGGCCTTTCGACACCGCGCAGAGTGGAATGCGGGGAGGTCGCGGGTCGAGATGCATCTCGAATCGCTCCGGGAGCAGCGGATCCTGATTCCAGCGATCGGACTCGATGTCACTGTCCGCGAGGGAGAGACGATCCGGACGGAGTTGAGCCACAAGTACACCCGGGAATCCGCAGAGATGCTGCTCGGTTCTTCCGGCCTCGCCTTAGAGTCATGGTGCACGGACGAGGCGAGGCGCTTCGCCCTGGCGCTGGCGCGCGCTCCTCGCTGATCTGAAGGGACGCACGGGCTCCGGCACCGGGGCGCTCCTCCCGGCCGGAGCCGGGAGGAGCGCAGGGGGCGCTACTACAGCTGCTTCACTTCCTCCAGAATCCGTCCGATGGAGTCGGCCGCGTCGCCGAACAGCATCATCGTGTTCCGAAGGTAGAAGAGCTCGTTGTCGAGGCCCGCGAAGCCCGGGTTCAGGCTCCGCTTCATGACCACGGTGTGCTTCGCGCGGTCCACCTCGATGATGGGCATTCCGTACAGGTCGCTGGCCGGCTCGTCCCGGGCTGCAGGGTTCACCACGTCGTTCGCACCCACGACCAGGCAGGCGTCCACGTTGGCGATGTCCGGGTTCACGTCCTCCGGCTCGTACAGCTGGTTGTACGGCACGTTGGCCTCGGCCAGCAGCACGTTCATGTGTCCGGGCATGCGCCCGGCAACCGGGTGCACCACGTACTTCACCGTGACGCCACGACTCTCCAGGTTATCGCATAGCTCGCGGAGCTTGTGCTGGGCCTGCGCTACTGCGAGGCCGTACCCGGGCACGATCACGACCTGCTTGGCGTATGCGAGCAGCATGGCCACGTCGTCGGCCTGCACGTCGTTCACATCAGCCATCGTGCGCTTCTCACCCTTGGCGAGCTCCTTGCCCGCCACCTGGCCGAATGATCCGAAGATCACGTTGGCGAGGGACCGGTTCATGGCCTTGCACATGATCCGGGTGAGAATCAAACCTGAGGCCCCGACCAGGGCGCCCGAAATGATCAGGACGTTGTTGTTGAGAACGAATCCGGCCGCCGACGCCGCCAGACCCGAGTACGAGTTCAGGAGCGATACAACTACGGGCATGTCGGCTCCGCCGATCGGAATCACGAGCAGGATGCCGAGAAGCATCGCTGCGCCCCAGAGCGCGTAGTAGACGATGTTGATGGTGCCCGTCTCCCCGCCCGTAATCGCTTCCGGCGTCATGAGCACGAGGTACGCCATCACCGCCAGAATGCCCAGGAAGAGCACGGCATTGAAGAACTGCTGGCCGGGGAATTTCACGGCCTTCTCCGTCACGACGCCCTGGAGCTTTCCGAATGCGATCAAGCTTCCCGAGAAGGTGACGGCACCGATCAGCGTGCCGAGCATGATCGAAATGGAGGCGTCTACGGGTACATCGGCCGTCCCTGCCACTCCCATCGAGTAGCGCAGGTACTCGGCCGCCGCCACGAGACCGGAGGCCAGGCCCCCGAATCCGTTGAACAGGCCCACCATCTGTGGCATGGCCGTCATCTTCACGAACCGCGCCATGAAGCCGCCGATCAGGGCCCCGATGATCAGACCGGCGATGATCCACTGCCAGGTGATGATCTGCTCGCCTACGAGCGTCGCGACGACCGCGAGCAGCATGCCGATCGCCGCCAGCCTGTTCCCGCCACGTGCGGTGTCGGGGTGGCTGAGGCGCTTCAGCCCGAGTATGAACAGCACCGCCGACACGAGGTAGGCGAGCTGCATGATGAGGACTCTGGTTTCCATCTATCTGCCTCGGCGTTCGCTAGTTCGTGTCGGTGTCCCGCCGGAACATCTGCAGCATCCGGTCGGTGACCATGAATCCGCCCACCACGTTGATGGTCGCCGCGATAACCGCGACCATGCCGATGATGTCGAACATCGTTCCCTGTCCCATGCCCGCGATGACCAGCGCGCCGACGATCGAGATGCCGGATATGGCGTTGGAGCCCGACATCAGCGGCGTGTGCAGCGTGGGAGGGACCTTCGTGATGACCTCGAAGCCGACGAACATCGCCAGCACGAAGACATACACGCTGATGAGAATCGTACCGGTCATTGCTGATACCTCACATTTCCGTCGTGCGTAACCGTGATCCCGGACGTGATCTCTTCATCGAGGTCGATGACGATCTTGCCCTCGTCGTTCATGATGTGCTGCAGGAGGACGGATACGATGCGGCCGTACATCAGGCTTCCGTGCACCGGAAGCGAGGCCGCGAGGTCGGTCTGGCCGAGGATCACTACTCCGTGGCGCTCCACGACCTCGCCTTTCACCGTCAGCTCACAGTTGCCACCGGTCTCAGCCGCGAGGTCGACGATCACCGACCCGGGCTTCATCCCCTTGACCATGTCCTCGGAGATGAGCTTCGGTGCCGGACGGCCCGGAACGAGCGCCGTCGTGACCACTACGTCGGACATCGCGATGTGATCTGAGAGAAGCTGACGCTCGCGCTCCTCTTCCTCCTCCGACACTTCCTTGGCGTATCCGCCTTCGGTCTGCATGTCGTCGGTGGCGTCCTCCCACTCGACGAACTTCGCCCCGAGGCTCTCCACCTGTTCCTTGGTCTCGGGCCGGATGTCGAAACCCTCGACCACAGCGCCAAGGCGGCGCGCGGTGGCGATGGCCTGAAGGCCGGCCACGCCAGCGCCGATGATGAACACGTGCGCCGGAGGTATCGTCCCCGCCGCCGTGGTGAGCATGGGGAAGAACTTGCTTCCGGCCTCGGCGCCCCGGATGACCGCCATGTAGCCCGCGACGGTGCTGAACGCCGAGAGGCAGTCCATGCGTTGGGCCAGCGTCGTGCGCGGCATCAGCTCCATCGAGAACGAGGTCACGCCACGCTCGGCGAGCCGGCTGAGAATCTCGGAGTTCTCGTGCGGTCGCATTTGGGCCAGGAACAGGGCTCCGGCCGGGATCAGCTCGACTTCGTCCGTCCCGTCCTCCCTCTTGACCGGGCCATTGATCTTCGTGACCACGTCCGCGCCATCGAACAGGGCCTTCAGGTCCTGGACGATCTCGGCGCCGGCTTCGCGGTACTCGTCGTCTGTGAAAGAGGCTCCGAGCCCGGCCCCGCTTTCCACGACGAACTGGATCTCGTCCGAAGCAAGACGCTTGATCGCCTGCGGGGTCATGGCCACGCGCTGATCGAGCGGCGTATGCTCCTTCGGGACAGCTATTCGCATGGGTTGTTCGCTCTCATGTAGGGTTCAACCGCGCTGGCCACCGTGCGTTACCTCGATGACCTCGACCAGGAGGGGGAGTTTCCCTTCGCCGGTGCTGGCTACAGCGAGCACAATTCCCCGCGTGGGTAGCGAGAAGCGTGCCGTGATGCGTGCGGGCCGGGACAAGCCGTCCCGCCACATGCGGGGACCCGAGATCTGCCGTAAACACCATGACTATCGTACATTTCTGTGGGTCCGGCACCTCGTGTGTGGGGCCACGCTACCCGATCCCGACACCGTAGCGGGTCAAGCTATCTCACGGCGGGACAAAGTGACAAGTGAGGGGGGTAAACATGCGGGTTCGAGCCGCTGCAACGCTTCTGCTTCTGGGCCTCACGGGCTGCACGGCGAGCGCTCAGGATGCGGGACCGGACCGCCAGAACCAGATTGAGCAGGCCGTCCTGGCCGCACCTGAATCGCTCCGTGCCTCGGCCTCGGTGTTGGGCTACGGAGGCGAGCCGCGCGAGACAGACCCGCTGACGCTGCTTCGGGCGGGGAGCAACGGACTCGTATGCCTCGCCGACGATCCGGCTACGGAGGGCTTTCACACCTCCTGCTATCACGAGAGCCTCGAGCCCTTCATGTCATTGGGCCGGCGCCTCAGGGCGGAAGGAGAGGGGAGCGACGAAGTGATGAGCGCGCGGTACGAGGCGCTGGAGGCCGGTGACTTCAGGATGCCGAAGCAGGCCGCCCTCTACTCGATCAGCTCGGACGCGGGCCCGGGCGACCTGGATGAGGCACGCAGACTGGTGGTGGTGTACGTTCCGGGTGCCACGGCGGAAACGCTCGGGCTTCCGACTCGGCCGGAGGGCGACTCCCCGTGGCTGATGCTGCCCGGCACTCCGTGGGCGCACATCATGATCGGTCGCTAGGAGATTCGTTGTGCCGAACTTCACTCGCCACCAGATCGCCTACAATCTCCTGAGCGCTCTCAGGGGGGCTGGCCTCGGGGTCCGCGACGAGTTCGAGGGAAGGCAGGAGCCGACCTCCTGGTTCTTCCGCTGCCTCGCATACGACCAGTCCGAGCTGGACATCATGGAGTCGGGAGCCATCGACGCCCTGCACGCTCCTTCGGTTCTCGTCGAGCTCTCCCTCGACGAGGTGGCGCTGGCGGCCGCCGCCATCGGCCCCGAGGGGTTGCTCTCCTACCTGGCGTGGGAAACGGACGACGCCCCGTTCGGGGGCGTAGCCGGATCCTCTGCGGGCCCGGAATCCAGGCTCGATTTTCACCCGGACGTCCACATGGGGTACCTGGCGCTCGACGTAGCCCCTCCCAACCTGTGGATGCAGGAACGCCGGTCAGACCCGGATTCCAACGAGGCCCTGGCCCGTAGGCTGGCCATGATGGCGCAGGAGGTTGGAGGCGCCTGTGACGTGGTGGAGGTTCACATCGAGGGGGCGCTGGATGCCTCCGAGGACGGCTGGGCGGACCGGACGGCGGAGGTACGACCTGCGGGCGTCTCCGTGCACTTCACGCTGGACATACCGCTCGCGGGTGTAGGCGAACGGGAGCTGTCCGGCCGCTTCGACGACGCGGCGCATACGGCCGCAGCGGCCATCGAGGGAATGCGTCTCGTGTTCCAGCGGATGTCAGCGGGAGAGCGCTAGGCTCACGGCGCTTCGTGTCCCCTGAGGACCAGCACGCTGTCTATAGCCGAGCGAAACGTCTCCAACGGAACCGCCCCGCGGATGGCCACGCTGTCTCCGACCACGAAGAAGGGGGTGCTCGCCACGCCGGCCGTGATGGCCGACTCGTAGTCCCTCACCTGGAGCGGCGCTGTCTGATCGTTGCGCAGGCAGGCCGCAAACGACTCGGCTTCCACACCGGCGTCGGGCGCCCAGGATTCGAACAAAGTGTTCAGATCCTCCGCCTCGCTCCACTCCTCGCGTCGCTCGAACAGCAAGTCGTGCATGGCCCAGAACCGTCCGGCCGCACCCGCGCAGAACGCCGCCTCGATCGCCGGCCACGCCCGGGGGTGCGTGGAGTTGGGGAACGAGATCCACACGTAGCGCGCCAATCCGGACTGGACGTAGATGCTGTCGATGGCCCGGTACGACTCCTCGAAGAAACGGGCGCAGAACGGGCACTCGAAATCCGAGATCTCGACGATACGGATCGGCGCATCTGGATCCCCCTTCGCGCGAGCGCGATCGGCCCGCTCGAGGATCACCGCCTGTTCGGCAGGGACCACGGCCGGTTCCTGGGCGTCTGCAACGCCCGGGTGCACCGCGAAGATGGCGCCGAGGAGTATTGCCAGGGTCCGAGGCCCGCTCCGGCCGCCCCTCACGCGCCGAGCTCGGCGAGAACCTGCGCGGCGCTCTCCGCCGGGCGAACCCTGCGAAATACCTTCTCGACTCTCCCGTCCGCGTCGATCACGAAGGTCGACCGCAGGATGCCCTCGTACTCGCGGCCGTAGAGCTTCTTCTTTCCCCACGCGCCGTAGGCCAGGGCCACGGAATGGTCCTCGTCCGCCAGCAGCGGGAAGTTGAGCTCATACTTGTCGCGGAACTTCTCGTGGGATCGCACGGGATCGGGGCTGATGCCGAGCAGGACGGCGTCCCGCTCCCGAATCGCCGGCATGGCGTCCCGGAAGCCGCACGCCTGCTTGGTGCAGCCGCTCGTATCATCCTTGGGATAGAAGTATAGGATCACCCGGGTGCCCCGGAGGTCCGCGAGTCGCACCATGTCCCCGTTGTCCGCCGGAAGCTCGAAATCCGGCGCCATGTCTCCGACTTCCATCATTGCTTCGTCTCCCATTCCGATTTCAATACGCTTCCGCGAGCCGATCGTATTCTTCCTGCAGCGCCTGCCAGGCTTCGCGGACCGCCTCGTCCGTTCCACGGGCGCTACCGACGGCGATCCGGATAACATACCTCCCCCCGACCTTGGTGTGAGAGAGGAACACCTGACCCCGACGGTTTACCGATTCCAGTAGACCGCGGTTCCATTCGTCGCCTTCTATCCCGTCCGGCGGGACCGCCCGAAAGACGACGAGCGAGAAGGGGTGGGGCGCGACCAGCTCGAATCTGGGATCCGTCTCGATCCACTTTGCCACCCGATCCGCCTGTGCGATGTGACTGCGCAGTCTCGCACGCATCGCCTGGGCCCCCTCCAGCCTGAACTGGAACCACAACTTCAGCGCTCGAAAGCGCCTTCCCAGGGACAGCCCGATGTCCATGAGGTTGGTCCCGTCTTCCTCGCTACGCAGGTACTCCGGAGTCAGCGACAGCGGCTCTCTCATCGCCCCAGCGTCCCGATAAAGCAGCACGCTGCAGTCGATTGGAGTGGACATCCATTTGTGCGGGTTCAGGACGATCGAGTCGGCTCGTTCCCAGCCGTCGAAGAGCTTCCGTTTCTCGGGCAGCGATGCCGCGGGACCTGCGTAGGCCGCGTCCACGTGCAGCCAGACGCCGTGCCGGGAACACACCCCGGCGATCTCGGACACGGGGTCCACGGCTGTAGTGGACGTCGTGCCGATCGTGGCGCAAACCATGACCGGCGTGTCGCCCGCCTCCCGGTCCCTCGACAGGGCTTGCTCCAGCTCGTCCGGGATCATTCGAAGCGCATCGTCCACGGGGATGGATCGGACCTGCTCCAGACCCATGCCCGCAGCGAGGGCCGACTTGTGGACCGAGCTGTGTGCTTCGGAAGAGACGTAGACCGTGCACGGGCCGAGGCCGGCCCGACCCGAGAGCCCCGACTGGCGGACTCCGGGCACCGCCCGCTCGCGGGCCGCAAGCAGCGCGGTGAAGGAGCTGGTGGAGGCGGTGTCCAGGATCAGTCCCTCGAAAGCCTCGGGGAGGACCACGAAACGCCGTATCCAGTCGACCACCTTGCGTTCGAGCTCGGTCCCGGCCGGGGACGTACGCCACAACATCGCGTTCTGGTTCAGCTCCGCGGCCAGGAACTCCGCGAGGACCCCGGCATCGGTCGTGGAACTGCAGAAATAGGCCATGAAGCCGGGGTGATTCCAGTGCGTCAGTCCGGGGACGATGATCTCGTCCATCTCCGCGAGAAGGCTCGCCAAGCTCCCGGGCTCGTCCGGGGGGTCGGCCGGCAGAAGCGCTTCGATCTCGCCCGGCTGGACGCGTGGCAGCACCGGAAGCGCAGCTACTCTCCGCCGATACGACTCGATCCAACGAGCCGCGCGCGCGGCGTCGCCCAAGAAGTCACTGTCCTTCACGCGTCCTCCATCGAGTGATCTTCGCCCCATGCCCGTGGCAACCGCCGCCCCGCCCCCTACCTTGAGACGCTCATGAACACGACTTCCGAGCCGACGGCGCTAGCGGATCTCCTGGAGTGCTTCGAGCAGGCTCTCGATGAGGAGATCCTCGCGATCCAGGACGACCTGGGTCGGCGGGGCATCGGGCAACCTGTCCAGGCAACCGGCGGCCACGAGGTCGACGTGGACCTGGTCGGGTTCGCTTACGACTGGACTCTCCCGCCGGGAAGGTATGTGATCCGGCCTGATGACGCAGTTCGAGTTGCGGCCCGGGACGCGGACGCCCTCGGATTCGTCACGCGCTGGGACCCCGCCAGCCGCGGCATTCGAATCAACATGACCGAGTGGCTGGGACGACTCGCCGGTCCGGCAGAGCTCACGTTCGACCCGACCTGGCTCCTTTCAGCCCTCGACGCCCGCCTTGGCCACGTGGCAGGCGAGCCCTCTGCATACCACACGAATACGGCTCTGGGCCTGTTCGGTCTGGAGTTTCCTCAGACCGGCCGGCGGCCCGCCGTGGCACCGCACGGGGAGGGGCTCAATCGTGGTCAGGCGGAGGCCCTGGAGCGGGTCCTCGGAAGCCGGACACAGTTGGTCTGGGGGCCGCCTGGCACCGGGAAGACCCGGTTGCTCGGGGCGGCAGCGGCCGCGCTGGCGGTAGAAGGTCGGGTGCTCGTGCTGGCCACCACCAACGTCGCGGTCGATGAGGCAGCCCGCAGGGTCGCGGACCACATGGGGCCGGAGGCTGCTGCAGATGGCCGCGTCGTCCGGGTGGGCGCCGGCTTCAGCCCTTCCGGGGACGCGGACCTGTCCGTCGAGTCGGTGGTCCAGCGCCTGGAGGAGAAGGATCCCGGAAAGTTGACCCGGGCCCTGCGCGAGATGGAAGCAGAGCTTGGAATCGTGCACCCAAGGGCTCGGTCGCCGGGACTCCGGCAGCGAATAGGCACCGTGCTCGCCCGTGCCCGCGAGGCGGGAGCGGCCGGGGCCCTGGTGCGGGCGGGGCACCTGACTGCCGAATTCCAGCGCGCGGGCGCCAGGGTGCTGGCTCGGGCCGATGTCGTCCTGACCACCTTCGCCCGTCTCACGCTTCGCGACGACCTGTGGAAGCTTCGGTTCCGCTCCCTGCTGGTCGACGAAGCCAGCACCGTTCCTCTCCCGTACCTTTTCGCAGGCGCCTGCCTGTCGTCCGAGCGGGCCGTGGCCGTAGGGGACTTCCGGCAGCTGCCGTCAGTGGTCATGTCCACGGCACCGGGCGCGGCGCGCTGGCTCAGCCGGGACATCTTCCGTCAATCCGGGTCGATCGACCCGGACGGCGGTCGCCACCTGCCCGATCCACGGGACGGTCTGTGCTCCATGTTGAGCGAGCAGTACCGCATGGCGCCCAAGATTCGTCAGCTGGTCAGCGACATCTTCTACGGCGGACGCCTGGTGGACGCTCCCGAGGTTGCGTCCCGGCCGGCCGTTCTGCGGCCGCTTCTCCTGGTGGATACCGTCGGGCTCGATCCCATCGTCGAGCGAGCGGAGAGGTCGCGTGCCAATCCGGCGCACGTCGAGGTACTGATCCAGCTGCTCGAGATCCTCGCTCGCCGTGGGGTACACGACGTGGGAGTTGTCACGCCGTACCGCCTGCAATCGCGCCGGATATGGAGCCAGGTTCGCTCACGACTCGGGCGAGCCGCGCCCTCGGACCTCGAGATCGCTACCATCCATCGCTTCCAGGGCAGAGAAAAGACCGCCGTGATTCTGGACACCGTCGACGCTCCTCCCGGCGGGAGCTGGTTCCTGAACGAGCGACGAAACCCCGACTTTCCCCGCCTATTGAACGTAGCGGTCTCCCGCTGCCGGGAATCCTTGATCGTCGTCGGGACGACCACCGGCCTTGCCACGACTCTCCCTGCGGACGCCCTCCTGAATCGCACCCTGCGGCTCCTCGCTGAGCAGGGCAGAGTCCTGGATGCCGATCGGCTGGCTGTGGAAAGCTCCGTATTCCTCGCCGATTGAGTGAGCACCCCTGACAATCGGATGGGCCTTTCCTATGCGGGATCCGCACGGTGCGATCAGGAGCGGGATGTCCGCGGGAATTGCCCAAGTTTTAAAAAAAGATCAGATCGCTGCATAGTCGGGGTTGACCGAAAACAAAATTATTGTATAATTATTCCGTGCCGCGGAGGAGGCACCGGCGTGACCGGTAGGCCGCTGCACCGCAAGAGCGACGACGAGTTGTTCGGCGTGGATGACTCAGCTCCCCGTGAGCGAGAGAACCCGCACAGCTGACCGGACGAACGGTACCAGGCTCGTCGATTCTTGGAAGGGGAGCGCAACCGACCAAGAAGAACGCTACGGTGCGGAAAATATATCCTTCCTCAGCCCCTGGGACTCTTCGGAGCGTCCAGGGGCTGAGTACATCCAGCACCCGCAGCTCCGACGACTCGTCATCCCGTTCCGCATGCTGCTTACCCCGTCCGCTCATCCCGCCGCTCGTCATACCCCGCACTCGAGAGCGCCGGCCAAGAGCCCCGGCGGCCGGCCGTCAGATAGACGCAGGCGGTAGGTGCAACTGAAGAAGGGTTTTTAAAAAAATGATTGTGGAAGGGTCGTGGAAAAGATGTGGAAAAATGTGTTTTGGGTGGGCGCGAGGCGCTGTGAATTGCGGTATCGCGAGGTAAGGTAGAGTTATCAACGGGCCGGTGATTACTTTCAAGCGTGCCAAGACGGGCGTTACCTCGTTACAGGAGTGCGACCGGTATGAGAGTGGTGGTCCAGCGAGTCTCGAGAGCGGCGGTGTCCGTGAAAGGGCGAACCGTCGGGGAGATCGGGGCGGGCCTGCTGGTGCTCGCCGGCTTCGCGGCGGGGGACGATCGGGAGACCCTGGACTGGATGGCGCGGAAGCTCTGGGGACTTCGGATCTTCCCCGATTCGGACGGGAAGATGAACCTGGACGTGAGAGAAGCGGGCGGGGAGATGCTGATCGTCTCGCAGTTCACGCTGTATGGCGACGTTTCACGTGGCCGGCGGCCGTCTTTCGTGGACGCGGCACCGCCCGGGGAGGCCGAGGCGCTGTACGACGAGTTCGTGGATGTGTGCCGGTCGGGAGTCGTGCCCGTGGCAACGGGCGAGTTCGGAGCCAGAATGAGCGTGGAGCTTGTCAACGAGGGACCGGTCACGCTGGTGGTCGAGCGTTGAAGCTCGTACTCGCCTCGGGATCGCCGAGACGCCGTGAGATCCTGGATCTCCTGGGCCTCGAGCATGAAGTGCGACCCCCCGACCTGGAGGAGACCCTGCACCCCGGAGCTCCGGCGGACCACGAGGCGCGCCGCCTGGCCCGGGAAAAGGCCGAGGCGACCCGGCTCGACGCCGGCGAGCTGATACTGGCGGCCGACACGCTGGTCGTGCTCGAGGATGGGATCCTCGGGAAACCGGTGGATCAGGCTGATGCGATCAAGATGCTCATGCGGCTCCAGGGCCGCGCACACGACGTTCACACGGGGATCGCGCTGCGCTCGGCCCGGCGCCTCGAGTCTGATGTTGCCGTCACGCGCGTCTGGTTCCGATCGCTTGTTGAGGCCGAATGCGCGGAATACGTTGCCAGCGGCGAACCTATGGACAAGGCGGGGGCTTACGGGATACAGGGTCTCGGCGCAGCCCTCGTGGAGCGGATCGAAGGCGAGTACTTCAACGTGATGGGACTTCCGGTCCAGCTCCTCGTTTCCCTATTGGCTCGATTCGACCTGCGATACGCATTCGGAAATCTGGAGGCCGTGTGATCCCGATCACGAACTCAGGCCCATACTCATGAGCGGCCGGCGCGACCTGGTGCTGGCCATCGATCAGGGCACGACCGGCACCCGCGCCTTCGTCATGGACCGGACCGGCACCCTGCTCGGGTCGGCCTACCGGGAGTTCCGACAGTTCTTTCCCCGGCCCGGCCAGGTCGAGCACGATCCGGAGGAGATCTGGACGTCCGTTCTGGGAACGGTGGAGGAGTGTCTTCAGGCCGCCGGGCGCCCATTCGAGCGACTCGCCGCGGTGGGGATCACCAATCAGAGAGAGACGACCGTGGTGTGGGACCGGTCCACGGGCCGGGCCCTGGCGCCGGCGATCGTCTGGCAGGACCGACGCACGTCCGAGAGGTGCGCTGAACTCAAGAGGCTCGGACACGAGGAAGAGATTCGCCGTCGAACCGGGCTCGTCCTCGACCCGTACTTCTCAGCAACCAAGCTGGAGTGGCTCCTGGATCGGCATCCGGACTGGCGGGATCGAGCGAGAGCCGGCGAGATAGCCTTCGGCACGATCGACAGCTGGGTGGTCTTCCGGCTGACCGGCGGCGAAGTACACGCCACCGACCACACGAATGCCTCGCGGACCATGCTGTACTCCCTGGACGACGGCGATTGGGATCCCTGGTTGTGCGAACTGTTCGGCGTTCCGCGGGCGATGCTGCCCGAGATCCGGCCCTCCGCCGGGGACTTCGGCCGCACGCGCTCGGACCTGATCGGGGCGGAAGTTCCGATCGCGGGGGTGGCCGGGGACCAGCAGGCGGCTTTGTACGGGCAGGGTTGCTGGGACGAGGGCGAGGCGAAGAACACCTATGGAACCGGTGCATTCCTTCTCCTCAACGCAGGAAAGACGCGTGGCGCGGACGTGCCTGGCGTGCTGACCACTGCCGCTTGCGACCGGCGCGGCGGCCGCGCCTTCGCGTACGAGGGTGCCGTGCTGGTGGCCGGAGCTGCGATCCAGTGGCTTCGAGACGGTCTGGGCCTGTTGGAAGACGCTGCCGAATCCGAGGCCATGGCCCGTTCCGTGGAGTCCAGCGGCGGAGTGTACTTCGTTCCGGCGCTGACCGGACTCGGGACTCCCTGGTGGGAGCCCGACGTGAGGGGGACCATCGTCGGCCTGTCTCGTGGCACCGGCCGGGAGCACCTGGTGCGCGCGGCGGTGGAAGCAATGGCATACTCCACGGGAGACGTGCTGTCGGCCATGACCCGCGAAACGGACGCCCGGCTCCGGTCTCTACGAGCCGATGGCGGGGCGGCCAGGAACGACTGGTTGATGCAGTTCCAGGCCGACGTTCTCGGCGTTCCGGTGCGCAGGCCGGCGGCCACAGAGCTGACCGCCCTCGGGGCTGCCGGGCTGGCGGGATTGCACACAAGCGTCTGGAGCGAGCCGGAGGAGTTCCTCGCGGCCCGTGGTGAGGAAGCGGTCTTCGAGCCGGCCACGGACAAGTCGGATTCGGTCAACGACGGCGTCCAGGGGTGGCGCCGAGCCGTCGAGACCGCTATCCACTGGGCTCGCATCGGGGATCTCGAGGAGGCTTGATGACCTGGGCGGTATCAGGCGAAGCAGGCCCGGCGCATCGGCCGCTGCGCATCGCCGTGATCGGATCGGCGGTGGCGGACGTCGAGACCTCGGCCGTTGCCCATGCCGTGGGTCGGGCTCTGGGACGCGCGGAGGCACTGCT
The DNA here is from genome assembly GCA_023554335.1 of Candidatus Benthicola marisminoris. Lineage (GTDB taxonomy): Bacteria > Gemmatimonadota > Gemmatimonadetes > Palauibacterales > Palauibacteraceae > Benthicola > Benthicola marisminoris. The sequence goes on along the minus strand of JAMJQR010000113.1, from coordinate 37,148 downwards.
CGTGTGTGGCGGCGGTGGGGGGGTGATGGCGGCGGCGGCCGAAGGAGCATCGGCGGAGGGCGGCCAGGTCCTGGGCATCCTTCCCGGTGACGATCCCGAGAGAGCAGCCGGTGGTGTCACGATACCGCTGCCGACAGGACTGGGGGAGGCCCGCAATTTCCTCGTGGTTCGAGCGGCGGAAGCAGTGATTGCAGTGGCGGGAGGCTGGGGAACTCTCAACGAAGCGGCTCACTGCATGAAGATCGGCCGTCCGCTGGTCGGTGTGCGTGACCGGTTGGGAGATCGATTCGAGATCGAGCGCTTCGATGACCCGGCGGCGGCTGTCGCCAGGGCCCTGGAGCTCGCCACCGAGCGGCGTGCGGCGGGTCGGCCGGCGCACGAGAGCCGGTAGCGGGACGTTTCGACCAACGGAGGTACGGTGTACGCGGTCTACATATTCGGTTCCATCATGGCGGTACTTGTCGCGGCGGTCATATTCGCTCCGCTGATCGAAGGGCGCTGGAGGGAAGGAAAGGGCGGCGGCTCGGCGGAGGACCGCAAGGAGGAGGCGCTGGCCAACCTGCGGGAATTGGAGTTCGAGTATCAGACCGGTAAGGTCTCGGAGGGAGACTACGCCACCCTTCGCGCGCGCTACGCCCGACACGCGCTGGCCGCCCGCGATGAGCTTGGCGAGAGCCTGGATTCCGCTAGTTGCCCCTCCTGCGGCTCCACGGTGAAGGAGGGTGCCAAGTTCTGCTCGGCTTGCGGTGGGGCCCTCAGCTGAGGCCGGGCGATGAATGAAGTAGACCTGCGGTCGGACACGGTCACGCAACCATCGCAGGGAATGCGTCGGGCCATGGCCGAGGCCGAAGTCGGGGACGACGTGCTCGGGAAGGATCCCACGGCCGCCCGCCTGGAGCGGCGCGTCGCCAACCTGCTGGGCAAGGAGGACGCTCTCTTCTTTCCCTCCGGCACCCAGGCGAATCAGGCGGCCATCGTCCTGCACACGCGTCCGGGCACCGAGGCGGTGTGTGAGGCTGAGTCCCATGTCTTTCACTATGAATTCGCCGACGCCGCCTGGCTCGCCGGGGTCCAGCTTCACCCGGTCTCGTCGGACCGGGGTTCGCTGGCGGCGCGGGACGTCGTGACAGCGATTCGCCCCGGAGACCGTCACCATCCCGTCACGTCACTCCTGTGCATCGAGAATACGCACAACCTGCACGGTGGAGCGGTCGTTCCTCTCGAGGCCATGCGCGCGATCCGGGAGCTGGCGGACCGCCGATCCCTTCCGGTTCATCTCGACGGAGCACGCCTGTGGAATGCGGCCGCGGCGTCGGGAGAGACACTGGCGGATCTGTCGTCGTGTGCCGATACCGTGACCGTGTGCATTTCCAAGGGACTGGGCTGTCCCGTGGGCTCCCTGCTCGCCGGTCCGGCCGACCTCATCGAGGCCGCATGGTCCGTTCGCAAGCGACTGGGCGGAGGGATGCGCCAGGTGGGCATCCTGGCAGCCGCCGGACTGTGGGCGCTGGACCACAATCTGGACCGACTGCCGGAGGATCACGCTCGGGCCCGCCGCCTGGCGTCCGGCTGGGCAGCGATCGACGGCGTGAAGGCCGACGAGCCGCAGACGAACATCGTGATGGTCGACCTCGAGCGCGAAGATCTCGATGAGACCCTGGTCGCCGGGAAGCTGGAAGAGCTGGGCGTATTGGTCCTGGGCGCCGGACCCGGACGGTTGCGCGCGGTCACTCACCTCGGCGTCGGCGACCGGGCTATCGATCTTGCCGTGCAGGCGCTGGCCGACGTGCTGGCCTCCTGACCGGGCTCCCCCCGGTCAGGACGAAGGACGACTCGGCACCCAGGCAAGCACCAGCCGGTGGATCGTGATGTCTGACTTTCGCGGGGCAACAGCCACGGTCTCGAGCTCGACCCCGTCCGGGTCGAATCGATCGCGCAGCTCGGCGGTCTCGCTCGCGAACTCCTCTTCCATCTCCCTCTTCTGCTCCACGAGCGTCTCCAGGGCCTCTTCGGCGCGCCTGATGTCGTCCTTCTCGCGCGATGCCCGGCCCGCGCCTCGCATGGCCGTTGTCGCCCTGCCCATGCTGCGGCGGCTCAGCTTCTTCCGGCCCAGGAATGCGTCGAGAACCGTGGCCCCCACCGAGATGGCGGTCTGCATCTTCTGCTGAGAATACTGCGACTCTTCCCGCTCGACCCGTTCCTCGGCACGGCGGATCTTCTCGTCGAGGCGGTTCAGCCGCTTCGTGTACTTCTCCCTCAGATCATCGAGCGCTTCGTCGCGCGCGTCCCGCACCGCTTCGCGCAACCGGATCCTGAAGTCGGCTTCCGACTCGCCGGCCGTTGACACGACCTTTGGCTTCGAGCTTCGCTGCAGCTCCAGCGGCCGGTTCTTGTACAGGTGTCCCTTCAGGGCGGACTTCCAGGCACGGTAGCTGGCTGGCCGGGCCGCGGCAGAAGGAAGAGCGGCAAAGGGCACGCCCGGAGCCGGATCCGGCCTCAGGTCCGCGTCGGGAGAGTACACCGCTTCCTGCCACGGGTCGGGAGGCACGTCCTCGGGAAGTGGGGAGACGCAAACGACCCTCTCCCAGTGATCGAGGGCGAGGGAAGCCCGCGCGTAATGCAGGTCCACCTCGGCGAAGAGCGCCGGTCGGTACTCGCCCGGCTCACCCGGCACTGGAGGCGCGAGAAAGCCCTCTTCCACGCCGGGCGGCACCACCGGTCTCTCCACCGGCGCCGGCGTCGGGGTCGGGGGGGCCGGGCTGGCGGGCGTCTCCGGCCCGGAGGTGACGGGTGCCTGCTCGAGGTTGGCAAGCCGCGGCTCCATCAGGCGCCGGATCTCGGGCCGTGCCATCGGACCTCTGAGATAGGACATTGCCCAGCGCGTCCGAAACAGGACGGGGCCGTCCTCGTGGACGTTGTTGAGGAGAAACGTCCGGCTCTCCAGCCCGCCGAGGATGCGGTCCATCTCCCGCCGATCGAGGCCCGTTTCGGCAAAGGCGGCAGCGCCGTCCAGTCCGTCCATCACACGCTTCTTGTCCCTCTCGGTCTGGAGACGCCCGAGGAACCAGGTCCCGGCGTTGCTGAGGGCTTTGTAGTCCAGGTCGACGGGATTCTGCGTGGCCAGCACGACGCCCAGGCCGTAGGCTCGGGCCTGCTTAAGCAAGGTGAGCAGCGGTGGCTTCGACGGAGGCATTCGCGTGGGCGGCAGATACCCGAAGACCTCGTCCATGTACAGGATCGCCCGCAGGCTGGACGTGCCGGGACGCGTTCGGATCCACGCCAGGAGCTCGTTCAGCACCAGCGTGACGAGGAACATCCGCTCGGAATCCGCCAGGTGGGCGATGGACAGAATCGAGATGCGGGGCTTCCCTTCAGGTGTGTAAAGCAGGCCCCGGATGTCCAACGGTTCTCCCTCGAGCCACGCCTCGAATCCCGGGGCCGCCAGCAGGTTGTTCAACTTCATCGCGAGCGAAAACCGGTCCTTCTCGGGGTAGAACGAGTCGAGGTCGAGTACCCCGACCCGGTCGAATCCCGGGGACTGTACTCCTCGAATCACAGCCTCGAGGTCCAGGTCCCGCCCCTCGTCCCACGCTCGCTCCACGATGTGGGAGAGCAGAATATGCTCCCGGCTCTGGAGCGGATCGACTTCCTCTCCCGCCAGCGCGAGCAGGGCGGACACAGTGGATGCCACTCTCTCGCGCCGGCCGTCCGGATCCGCCTCCAAACCAGCCGGGGGAGCGGCCAGGGACCGGAGTACCGCGAGTGGGATGCCGTGGCTGGCGCCCGGCGTGTACACGGCGAGATCCACCGCTTCACGCAGTCTCGCGATACGCTCTCCATCCTGTCCCCATCCTGCCAGCCCCTTCTTCCACTTGGCGGCTTCACTCTGTGCCAGCTCGTCCGGGGTCACGCCTTCACGGGCGGCCTTGGATTCGTCGATCCACGGTCGGAAGTCCGCCGGCGCCAGGTCCGGGAACGTGAGCAGAAGGTTGCCGAGGTCGCCCTTCGGGTCGATGGCGATTGCCGGAATTCCGTCGATCGCCGCCTCCTCGAGGAGCGACAGGCAGAGGCCCGTCTTTCCGCTTCCCGTCATGCCCACGGCCACGGCATGCGTCGTCAGGTCGCGCGCGTCGTACATCAGCAACGGGCCCGTCGTATCGGTATCCTCGGGGTCGACCTCCCGACCGAGGTAGAACGACCCGAGCTTCTCGAACTGCGCGACGTCGATGGGCATTTCTTCGGTGGGCATCGCGGTCATCCCTCCAGCGGGTTTCAATGCTCCGGCCAAGCCACATCCTGTGCACCCCTCGAAGTGGGGGCAAGCCGTCTCCGAGGCGTGGCGATCCCGGGAACGATGCGTCATCATGCGCTCGTCAGTTGACGACGTGATGATCCGCGGCCAGACGATCCGAGACAGGCCGCGGGGACAAAAACCGAACAAATTGCGAAAGTCGCAGGCCCTGTATATACTGGGTTCAGCGAAACTACAGACCACCCTGAGACGAGCACGAGGCGGCGATGGCACTGGAACTGAATGACGAGCGACGGAAAGCCCTTTCCGTGGCGATCAACCAGATCGAACGGCAACACGGAAAGGGTGCGATCATGCGCCTGGGGTCGGAAGGGGCGCGTGTGAGGACGGAGTCGATCTCCACCGGCGCGCTGTCGCTCGACCACGGGACGGGCATCGGCGGTGTGCCGCGCGGCCGCGTCACCGAGATCTTCGGTCCCGAGTCGTCCGGAAAGACCACGCTCACCCTGCACATCATCGCGAATGCTCAGAAGGACGGCGGAGTGGCCGCGTTCGTCGATGCCGAGCACGCGCTCGACGTAGCGTACGCGGCCAAGCTCGGGGTCGATGTGGAGAACCTCCTCGTCTCCCAGCCGGACACGGGCGAGCAGGCCCTGGAGATCGCCGAGGTCCTGGTTCGGTCCGGCGCCCTCGATGTGGTGGTCGTGGATTCGGTGGCCGCGCTCGTTCCGCGGGCCGAGATCGAAGGGGAGATGGGGGACTCGCACGTGGGTCTGCAGGCCCGCCTGATGTCCCAGGCGCTCAGGAAGCTGACCGGGGCCATCGGCCGGTCGAACACGGCCGTGATCTTCACGAACCAGATCCGTGAGAAAATCGGCGTGATGTTCGGGAATCCGGAGACGACCTCGGGAGGTCGGGCGCTGAAGTTCTACGCCTCGCTGCGGTTGGACATTCGAAGGATCGCGTCGATCAAGGACGGCAACGAACAGGTGGGGAATCGCACGCGGGTCAAGGTAGTGAAGAACAAGTGCGCGCCTCCGTTCCGCCAGGCCGAGTTCGACATCATGTTCAATCAGGGGATCAGCCGCACCGGCATTCTGGTGGACATCGGGGAGGAGCACGGCATCGTGAAGCGATCCGGTGCCTGGTATTCGTATGGCGACGACGTCAGGCTCGGTCAGGGTCGCGAGAACGCGAAGATTTTTCTTTCTGAGAACCCGGACATCGCCGAAGAGCTGGAGACCCGTCTGCGGGTCGTGCTCGGCATGGCAAGTGAGCCGGCGGACGAGCCCGCCGAGGATTCAGCTTCTCCGCAGGTTGCGCCGACGGAGTGAGTGCGCGCGGAATCGGGCATTTCGGAGACCGTTTCCTGAGATCATCGAGATGAGGGAGGCGGTCCCGTGCCCATAGTCACGGCCCTCGAACCAGCTCCCGGCTGGATCGGGGGCTGTCTCGTTCAAGTCGACGGCGAAGCTGCGTTCCGTGTCTCGGATGACCTGGCCCGAAGGGAGAACCTGGAGCTCGGAATGAGCCTCGGGGCAGTGGAGCTGGCGGCACTCATGCACGAGGCAGGTTGCGCGGAGGCCATGGACCGCGCGGTGCACTATCTCTCGTATCGACCCCGGACCGGCCGTGAGGTGCGTCGCTACCTGGGGAAGCACAGACTCGCGAAATACGCGGATCATGCGATCAACCGGTGCGTCGAGCTTGGCTACCTGGACGACCGCGCCTACGCAGAGGCTTTCGTGAGGGAACGTATTCGTTTCAGGCCGCGCGGAGCGCCCCGACTGGTCTCGGAGCTCCTCTCCCGCGGGATTGAACGGCAGACTGCGGACCGGGCGGTGGAGACGGTCCTGGCTGAGGAGGGAGTCAGCGAGCAGTCCCTCCTGAGAACGGCCGCGGTCCGCCGCGCCGGGGCGCTCAGGGCCCTGGAGCCCGCCACCGCGCGCCGCCGGCTCTCCGCCTACCTGGCGCGCCGAGGATTCAGGGCCGGAGAGATCCGGCAGGTCGTGCTTGAGCTGCTGCCCGATGAGACGGACGCTCCCGGGGTCTGACGCCCATGCCCGCGAGTGAAGATCCGTCCGCCCACCCCATGCCGATTGTTGGCGCGCTGCCCGTTCGGCATATTAACCGGATATGTCCGATCCCGTAGGGCTCGGCGAGCGTTCATCGACACGACCGGTACGGTATGAAGGCCAGCGATATCCGTTCCAGCTTCATTCGATACTTCGAGCGGCAGGGCCACCTGCATCTGCCCAGCAGCTCACTGGTGCCAGAAGACGATCCGACCCTCATGTTCGCCAACGCGGGCATGGTACAGTTCAAGAGGGTCTTCGTGGGCGAGGCGGAGCGGCCGGCGCCGCGCGCCGTCACGTCACAGAAGTGCCTGCGGGTCAGCGGCAAGCACAACGACCTCGAGGAAGTCGGACGAACGGCCCGGCATCACACCTTCTTCGAGATGCTGGGGAACTTCTCTTTCGGCGACTACTTCAAGCGCGACGCCATCGCCTTCGGATGGGAGTTCGTGACCTCCGAGCTCGGACTCGAACCGGGTAGACTCTGGGCCACAGTGCACTACACCGACGACGAGGCGGCGGAGCTGTGGCCCCGGCTCACCGGCATCCCTCCAGAGCGCGTCCTGCGCCTGGGAGACAAGGACAACTTCTGGCAGATGGGGGAGACGGGGCCCTGCGGACCCTGTTCCGAGATTCACTACGACATGCGGCCCTCCGGGGCCACCACGGACCTGACGCCGGAGCAGTTCAACGAGCTCGGCGAAGCGGACGAGTTCATGGAGATCTGGAATCTGGTCTTCATGCAGTTCGAGAGATCCGCGGATGGTGACGCACCGCTTCCCGCTCCATCCATCGATACGGGTGCCGGCCTCGAGCGGATCGCTGCGATCATGCAGGGAACGAGGACCAACTACCACACGGATCTCTTCCTCCCGATCATCTCGGCTGCCGAGGAGATCGTCGGCCGGGAATACAGCCTGGAGCTGAAGGACTGGGAAGCGGGCCTTCCGTTCAGGGTCCTTGCAGATCACGCTCGCGCCGTGGCGTTCATGCTGGCGGATGGCGTCTTCCCGTCAAACGAGGGGAGAGGGTACGTCCTGCGACGGATCCTCCGCCGAGCCGGGCGATACGCCTGGCTGCTTGGGCGGCGTGAACCCACGCTGGATCGGCTGGTAAGCGTAGTGGCCGACCTGATGTCGGACACGTACCCGCAGCTCGCGCATCGCCGGGACCACCTGGTGCGGACGACCCGCTCCGAGGAGGAACGCTTCCTCGCGACGATCGACGCGGGGATGGGCAGATTCGACGAGCTCGCGCCCGCCGGCGGGAAGGGGACCATTGCTGGCCGAGAGGTCTTTCGCCTTTACGACACCTACGGGTTTCCGCTCGACCTCACGCAGCTGATGGCGGCAGAGCGGGGATACGACGTGGACACCGGCGGATTCGAGGACGCCCTCGAAGAGCAGCGGCGGCGGTCCCGTGAAGACCGGGCGGCTGGCGCCGAAGGCGAAGAGCTTAGCGAGGCGGTCATCCTGGCTGCCCGCTCACTGACGGTGGACGGAGAGCAGGAGTTCGTCGGGTACGACCGACTGGCCGTAGAGTCTTCGGTCCTGGCGGGCCGCGCCGTCGACGGGGCCCACGCCCTGATGCTCGAGACCAACCCGTTTTACTCGGAGGCTGGCGGTCAGGTCAGCGACCACGGGTTCGTCTCCGGAGACGGGTGGGAGCTGGAAGTCGAGTCAGTGGTCAGGAATGACCGGGGGCAGGCCGTGCTGGTCGGCGAGCTGCGCTCCGGCTATCTGTCCGACGAGCCGGGGGAAATGGTGCGAGCCACCGTCGACGAGCGGGCGAGGCGCGACACCGAGCGGAACCACACGGCGACGCATCTCCTTCACGCCGCACTCAGGGCCGAGCTGGGCGATCACGTCCAGCAGGCCGGTTCGCTCGTTGCACCGGATCGCCTCAGGTTCGACTTCACCCACACGGGGCCGATCACACCGGACGAGAGGGAAGCGATCGAAGAAGCCGTCAACCGTGGCGTGTGGGACAACGTCCCCCTGGAGATCGGGGAGCGGGACTACCGCGAGGCCCTCGCGGCGGGCGCAATGGCGCTGTTTGGAGAGAAGTACGGAGAGCGGGTGCGGGTCGTGAGCGTTCCAGGCGTGAGCCTGGAGCTCTGCGGGGGCTGTCACGTTCGGAGTACCGGACAGATCGGGCTCTTCCAGATCGTATCCGAGACGGGCGTGGCGGCGGGCATCCGGAGGATCGAGGCGGTGACCGGTCCGGCCGCGTATCGCCGGGTACGTGAGACGGAGGGTCTGGTGGCCGGGCTGGCTGCGGCCCTTCGCGCGCCTCCCACGGAGCTGCCCCGGCGTCTGGAGACGCTTCTCGAGGAGAAGGCGACGCTCGAGAAGCGTCTGGATCAGCAGCACGGCAGGGACGCTTCGGCCGTCGTCGAGGACATCATTCAAGCGGCGGAGGAGCTTGGAGCGGGTGGCAAGCTCGTCGCCGGAGCGGTGGATTTGCCGGCTGGGTCCGACGTCGCGGCGTTTGGGGATCTCTTGCGGGCGGAGCTTGGATCCGGCGCCGCGGTAGTGCACGTCAGCAGCGGGGAGACCGACCGGGGCGCGTTCCTCGCGGTGGTCACCGACGACTGGATCGGCCGCGGTCTGAAAGCCGGCGACCTCGTGGCGGCAGCCAGCCGCGCGACGGGCTCGGGTGGCGGTGGGCGACCGCACCTCGCCCGTGGAGGGGTCGGTGACTCGGCCTCGGTGGACGTCGCGATCGCGGCCGCGGTGAAGCTGGCGCTCGAAGCCGGCGAGTCAGCGGGCGCATCGTGAGCGAGAACGCGACGACCCGCTGGCTGGAGTCCCGGCTCGTGACCGCCCCCGCGGAGCTGAGCGCCGACATAAGGTCTCTGGTCTCGAGCCTTCCTGATTCAGAACTTCGGGATCCCGTCCGCGGGCTGGCCGCGGCGGCTCTCGCCGGGCTGGAGCAGGTAGCCGGCGGAGCCGGCGTCCGGCGTGAGGCTCTCCGACTTCTCGCCGCGGATGCGGCGCTCACGTACGCGTTCGAAGCCGCAGCCGACTCTGGCCGGTCCGAGGAGCTGGCGGAGGCTGTCGGCCTGCGGGGCGAGCTCGGTCGGCGTCTCGCAGAGGCGACCGCGGCGTCGCCGACCCCCGGGACGGAGGGCTCTTGAACCTGCCTCCGCTCGTGGACCTCCACTGTCACTTCGTCCCCGGCGTCGATGACGGGGCCAGGGACGTGGACGAGGCATTGGTTCAGCTCAGGGAGTTCGAGCGACTCGGAATCCACACGGTGGTTACCACTCCGCATCTGGCGGCGAGCGCCGTTCACGGAGACTGGCGGGACGGGATCGAAGCGGCGTTCGCCGAGCTCAAGGAAGGGGCTGCGCGGGACTGCCCCGGGGTCGATCTCCAGCGCTCGTTCGAGTTCAGACTGGACGATCCGGATGCGGACCTGAGCGACCCGACTATCGGCCTCGGCGAGGGCGGCCGACTGTTGGTGGAGTTCCCGATGCTCGCGATGCCCGCTTATCCGGACCGTATGCTGGAGATCGTCCTCGCCGCCGGCTGGATTCCCGTTCTCGCTCACCCGGAGCGATACGCAGGGGTAGAACGTTCGTTTGGCTGGATCGACCGCTGGCGCGACCTCGGCGCGCTGATGTGTGTGAACGCCGGCAGCCTCTGGGGTGACCACGGGGGGGAGGCACAAAGGGTGGTGCACCGCATGCTGGCCGAGAGCCTCGTGGACCTGGTGGCTTCCGACAACCACGCCCGGCCGCACCGGGCAACCACGGTCCGCGAGGCATGGGAGTACCTGGCCGAAGCCGGGTGTGAGGAGCAGGCGACTCTGTTGACCGCCACCAACCCGGCTGCGGTCCTCGCGGGTGATCCGACAGTCGCGGTTCCACCGTGCGAGCCGCGCCAGGGCTGGGTGGGTCGGCTTCGGCGTCTCGTGACCGGAGGCTGAGATGAACACGGAATCGGTCGATGCCGTGCGCCGGCATCTTGAAGAGCTGGCCCGAAACGCGGCCTTGGCGGCGGACCAGGTCGCCGGACCGGCGGCGCGCTACGCCGAGCTCGTTCGCGCGACCCTGCAGGGCGATGGCAAGCTTCTCTTCGCTGGCAACGGGGGAAGCGCGGCCTCGGCGGAGCACATGGCCACGGAGTACGTGGTGCGCCTGCGGCGCCAGCGGCGCGCCCTTCCCGCCATCGCGCTCTCCTCGTGCACTGCGACCCTGTCCGCGTGCGCCAACGACTTCGGATTCGAACGGGTCTTCGCGCGGGTCCTCGAGGCGCACGGGCGTGCCGGAGACCTCCTCGTGCTGCATTCCACGAGCGGGAATTCGGAGAACCTCCTCGAGGCCGCCCGGGCCGCCCGCGAGATGCAGATCACCAGCGTCGCGCTCCTGAACCGCGCGGGAGGCAGACTGGCTCCGCTCGTGGATCTCCCGATTCAGCTGCCGGCCGACGATTCGGCCGGCGTGCAGGAGTTGCAGCTCGCGGTGGAGCACGCGGTAGCCGACCTGGTGGACGAGTGGTTCGCGGCGAACCGGAACGGCCCGTGACCGAACTGCCTGTTCTCCATCCGCCCGCCGGGCTGCTGGAGGTTGCTGACGGCCTGGAGGCCGGGGGATACCAGGCATGGGCGGTCGGCGGGGCGATACGTGATGCGCTTCTCGGCCGCAGCAGGGCGGACTGGGACCTGGCGACGGATGCCCTTCCAGAAGAGGTCCGCGCGTTGTTTCCGCGGACCGTGCCGCTCGGGCCCGAGCATGGGACCGTCGGCGTTCTGGCCGAGGACGGCACGCTGTACGAAGTCACGACGTTTCGGCTCGACGTCGAGACAGACGGACGGCATGCCGTCGTCGAGTTCGCTGCGACCATCGAGGAAGACCTCGCCCGCCGCGACTTCACGATCAACTCCATCGCCTGGCGGCCGTCCACGGAGGAGCTGCGGGATCCGTTCGGGGGCAGCGCGGACCTGCAGAATAGAGTCCTGCGAGCGGTCGGCGATCCATGGCGCCGTTTCACGGAGGACTACCTGAGGGTGCTGCGCGCCTTCCGTTTCGCAGGGCTTCATGAACTCGAGATCGAAGCGGAAACCCGAGCCGCGCTCGCGGGTTCGGTGGAGCACCTTCCTCGGCTCTCGGCTGAGCGTGTGCGGGAGGAGCTGCTGAAGGTCATCGCTTCTCCTGCACCGTCGACCGCGCTCGACCTTTACGCGGACTACGGAGCCCTCAAGGGCTGGTACCGCGAGCTTGCGCCGGCCGTCGAAGGACCTTTGTGGACTGAGACGCTCGCGGCCGTGGACTCGGTACCGGCCCATCGCTCGTTTCTCAGGGTGGTGCGCCTGCTTCTGGCAGCCGGCGCAGGCGGTGGCGGAGATGCGGAGGCTGCTGAGGCGATCCTGCGGAGGCTCAAGTTCTCGAACGCAGAGATCCGGCGCGGTACTCGGCTGGTTGAGCACTACCTCCCGCTCGTTCACCCGGCGGACGGTTCCGCGACCCTGCGGAAGTGGCTGCACTCGGTAGGACCCGATCAGGCGCGGGACCTGTTCCGGCTCCACTTCGCGGCAGCACGCGCCTCGGGCTCGGTCGAGGGCCAGCGAGCCCTGCTGTTCACCTGGCAGCGTGTGCACGACGAGCTGGTGCAGGCAGCCCCGGTCACCCTGTCGCAACTCGCCGTCGACGGATCCGACCTGCTCGAGCTAGGACTTCCCCGCGGGCCTCTGGTGGGGGTCATGCTCGAGGAGCTTCTCGAGCAGGTGATCGAATCGCCCGAACGCAACGAGCGGGAGACCCTTCTCGGGAGCGCCCGTGAGTTGATCGAGCTCGGGGGACTGGACTCCCTCGACAGCCCGGAATCGGACGGACCGGAGTGAATCGGGCTCCCGATCTCTTCGGCCCGGATGCAGGCCGACCGGCCCCGGACTCCCTCTCGGCAGGAGACGGTGCGCCCCTTGCCGCTCGAATGCGTCCGCGCTCCGTAGACGAACTCCTCGGTCAGCCCGAGCTGGTGGGAGAGGGGGCGGCGCTCAGGGAGCTAATCGAGCGGGACCGGGTGCCGAGTCTCATTCTCTGGGGCCCACCCGGCTGCGGTAAGACCACGCTCGCGGGGATCGTCGCCCGACGCACCGGGGCGCGCTTCGAGCCGTTCTCAGCCGTGACCGAAGGCATCGCGCGCGTCCGCGAGCTCATCGATCAGGCCGGCGAGCGGAAACGAGCCACGGGCCAGGAGACGATCCTGTTCGTGGACGAGATCCACCGCTTCAACAAGTCGCAGCAGGATGCGTTTTTGCCGCACGTCGAGTCGGGGACGATCACCCTGATCGGAGCCACGACGGAGAATCCCAGCTTCGAGGTCGTGGGTCCTCTGCTCAGCCGCACGCGCGTGTTCGTCCTGAAACCGCTGGAGGCGGAATCGGTGGCGGAACTCCTTCGCCGAGCCATGAAGGACAGGGATCGCGGTCTGGGTGAACGAGGGCTGTCGATCGACCCGGAGGCGCTGAAGCGCCTGGCGGAGTCGGCCGATGGAGATGCCCGCCGGGCACTCAACGCCCTTGAGACGGCGGCGCACCTGGCACCCGACGGCGGTGCCATCGGGCTCGCGAACGTGGAAGCGGCCTTGCAGCACCGCTTCGCTCGCTACGACAAGTCTGGCGAGGAGCACTACAATCTGATTTCGGCCCTCCACAAGTCCGTCAGGGGCTCGGATGCCGACGGCGCTCTGTATTGGCTGGCCCGCATGCTCGAGGGAGGGGAGGACCCCATGTACATCGCGCGGAGGATGGTCCGCATGTCGGTGGAGGACATCGGTATGGCGGATCCACGCGCGCTGCACGTGGCCGTCGCCGCGAGGGATGCTTACCACTTCCTCGGATCGCCGGAGGGCGATCTGGCTCTGGCTGAAGCGTGCGCGTATCTGGCCGCCGCGCCGAAGTCGAATCGGCTGTATACGGGATTCAGCGAAGCGAGGCGGGCGGCGCGCGAGACTCCGGCCGAGCCCGTCCCGCTCCACATTCGAAACGCTCCTACGCGGCTGATGAAGGACCTCGGGTACGGGGACGGATATCGGTACGATCCGGACTGGGAAGGAGGCGTCGCGCCTCAGACCTATCTCCCGGAGGTACTTGCGGGGCGGCAGTTCTACCGGCCAGGCGACACGGGCGAAGAGACCGGAATCGGCCGGCGTCTCGCGCGCGCTCGCGATGTCCGCTCGGCTCAGCAGGACGGAACGCCATCGGGCGAGGAGGAGAACCACGGCTGACCTGATTGACATCGAGCGCCCGCTGGAGCGGGCCATTCTTGTCGGAGCACCCGTAGCCGACGAGCCTGAAGCGCTGGTGGACGAGCACCTGGAAGAGCTCGAACGACTGGCCGACACGGCGGGCGCCGAGGTCGCTGGCCGGCTGGTCCAGCGATTAGATGCACCCCACCCCGCCCTTTACATCGGGCGGGGGAAGGCCGAGCAGCTGCGACTGCTGGCCGACCGGTCCGAAGCGAACCTCGTGATCTTCGACGAGGACCTCTCGCCGGCCCAGGGTTCTGCCCTGGAAAAGGCGCTCGATCGCCGCGTCATGGACCGGACCGAGCTGATCCTGGACATCTTCGCACTTCGGGCGCGGACCGCAGAGGCCCGCATGCAGGTCGAGCTCGCGCAATTGCAGTACATGCGCCCACGCCTGAAGCGCATGTGGAACCACCTTTCCCGGATCCAGGGCGGGATCGGAATGAGGGGGCCCGGCGAGACGCAGCTCGAGACCGATCGCCGACTCATGGATCGGCGGATCACCAGGCTTCGCCAGGAGCTGGAGCACATCGCGCGCTCGCGCGACACACGCCGCCGCCGGCGCGAGAACGAATTCCGGGCCGCCCTCGTGGGCTATACGAATGCAGGAAAATCCTCGGTCCTCCGGGCGCTCTCCGGCGCCGATCTGTTTGTCGAGGACCGTCTCTTTGCTACCCTCGACTCAGCGACCCGAGCTGTGGAGCTGGACGCGGGCTACCGGGCGCTGGTCACGGATACCGTGGGGTTCATTCGCAAGCTCCCTCACCACCTCGTAGCCTCATTCAGGGCCACGCTGGAAGAGGCGCGGCAGGCAGACCTCCTGATCCACGTCGTGGATGCTTCGGCTCCGGGCTGGGACCATCAGGTGGAGGCGGTGCAGGAGGTTCTGCTCGATCTCGAGATTCCCGACTCGGACACCCTCATGGTCTTCAACAAGGTAGATCAGCTCACGCACCCGGAGGAAGAAGCATTGCGTGGCCGTGTATCGGTGGAATGGCCTTGCAACGTGTTCACTTCCGTGACGGAGCCAGGGGGGCTCGAGCCCCTGCGCAACGAGCTACTGTCCCGTCTCCGAGAGCTGCGGCCGACCGTGAAGCTAGAGATTGCGGTCACGGACGGCCGGACGCTCGCGGAGGCGTATCGAGCCGGCGAGATCCTCGAACGGGAAGACCGGGACATGAACGTGGTGCTGGTCGCTCGCCTGCCCGTTGCGACCCTGGGGCGCTGGAGAAGCAAGAGGACGGTGCGGGTTACGCGACTCGATCCCGCGTGAGAGTCGCTCTCGACCGGTCCGGTAACCCGCAGTATCGTGTCCCTCGTCGAGACGGCCCAACACGGAGTGTCCGATGCGGCTCTACATCAATGTCGACCACATAGCCACGGTCCGGCAGGCGCGTGGAACGGATGAACCCGATCCGGTACGCGCGGCGGTTCTGGCGGAGCTCGGAGGGGCGGACGGGATCACCGTCCACCTGCGGGAAGATCGCAGGCACATTCAGGATCGCGACGTCGAGCTTCTTCTGGCGACGGCGCGCACTCCGGTGAATCTGGAGTTCGCGGTCACCGAGGAGATGCTCGACTTGGCGACGTCCTGGCTTCCGTATCAGGCGACCCTGGTGCCCGAGAAGAGGCAGGAGATCACCACCGAAGGTGGGCTCGAGGTGAGCAATCGATCGGCCGTCCGACTCGAAGCGGCGCTCAGTCGCCTGGAGGCGGCCGGCGTGCGCACATCGCTGTTCATCGATCCGGACGTGGAGACGGTGCGACGCTGCGCCGACCTTCCCGCCACGGCGGTCGAGTTTCACACGGGCGAGTACTCCAACGCCCAGGACGCGGACGAGAGGCGGCGCCAGGTCGAGCGACTCCGCGCCGCGACCGGGCTGGCCAGGGAACTGGGGCTGGCGGTGCATGCCGGGCATGGCCTCACCTACGAGAACGTGGCTCCCGTTGCCGCGATCGAGGGCTGCGAGGAGCTTAACATCGGTCACTCCGTGGTGAGTCGCGCGGTTCTGGTAGGGCTCGAGAGGGCGGTCCGGGAAATGAAGGGGATCATGCGTCGGGCCCGGGGGGCCTGATCGGTGCGAGGACACGCCTGGAAGACGACCGTCGGCCTGCTCCTGACTGTCCTTCTGCTTTGGTGGGTACTCCGGGACGTATCGGTCGCCGAGGTCTGGGCCCGCGTTCGTGAGTCGGACCCGTGGCTGCTCACCGGAGCTGTGGTCGCCGCGACGTTCAGCTTCGTGCTCCGGGCCTGGCGCTGGAAGGTTCTCCTCGAGCCCTCCCACCCGCACACGCGCTTCGATACGCGGTTCGGGTCCGTGTGCATAGGGTTCGCGGTGAACAACCTCCTCCCGGCCCGTCTGGGCGAGTTCGCTCGCGCCTATGCACTGTCGCGGACCGAGGATCTGAACCTCGGCGCGTCCGTCGCCTCCCTGGTGGCGGAGCGGGTGTTCGATGGCCTGGTCCTGGCATTCTTCCTGTTCGCGACGATCTCTCTGCCGGGATTTCCCCTGGGAGACGGCAGCACAGCCGTGCTCCTGCGGCGCACAGCCAACTTCGGTGCCGTCGCGTTCGCAGTCGCCTTCTTCCTCCTGTGGCTGGCGGCCCGTAACGCCGACCGGAGCGAGCAGCTGTTCGAGCGCCTCTCGGGCCGTTTCCTCAGCCCGTCCCTGAGTCGGCGGGCGACTCGCATCGTCGCCGGCTTCCTGGCGGGCCTCGGCTCACTGCGTCACACACCTACGTTCGTCAGGGCTCTCGCGTGGTCTGTTGTCGTGTGGGTGAACCTGGCGGTTTCGATCTGGCTCGGGCTGTTGGCTTTCGGTATCACGGCGCCAGGTTTCACCGGTGCGATCTTCCTGCAGAGCGTGATCGCTTTTGCGGTGGCCGCTCCTTCCAGCCCAGGCTTCTTCGGGGTGTTCGAAGCTGCCACGCGTCTGGGGCTGGGTGTGTGGGATGTACCCGCCACCGAAATGGTGAGCTTCGCCACGAGCTACCACATCCTGACGTTCATACCCGTCACGATTATGGGCCTGTGGTACATTCGGCGCTTCGGATTATCGTGGTCCGAGATGGGGCACTCGGAGGAACTCGTGGAGGCCGCCGTCGATGACGAGTGAGGCCGGCTCGGAAGCCACGCTCCGACTCCAGGCTCACGCGAAGCTGAACCTGTGGCTCCACGTACTGGCGCGGGAAGAGAGCGGCTATCACTCGATCGAGACCCTTCTGCAGCGGCTGCGACTGTCTGACGAGGTGACGCTCACCCGTATCCCCGGGGAGATCCGCCTTGAGGTCGTCGGAGACGCCACCGTCCCCGCGGACGAGTCCAACCTCTGCTGGCAGGCAGCGGAGGCGCTCGGCCGGCACTTGCCGGATCCCGGCGTTCACATCCGCCTTGAGAAGCGCATCCCGGCTGGCGCGGGGCTCGGCGGAGGAAGCGCGGACGCCGCGGCGGTTCTCAGCGGCCTGAACCGATTGTGCGGCTACCCGGTAGGGGAACTCGAGCTGGAAGGTATCGCGGGCGAGCTCGGGTCCGACGTGCCGTTCGGATTGTGTCCCTCGCCGGTCGCTCTGGCATGGGGGCGAGGGCGTCGTCTCCTTCCGATAGATCCGACGGCGCCTCGTCCGGTGCTCATCCTGGTACCCGGCGATCCCATCGCGGCCGGCGACGCGTACGGCTGGCTCGCGGAGGACCGGGCGGCAGGCCTGGGGTCACCGCCGGGACCGGCGATTCTCCCGCCCCCGTCGGACCTGCTGGACGGGGCCGCTCGAGGATCCATCGGCGTCAATGATCTCGAGCCCCCGGTATTCCGCCGGCACCCGGAGCTCAGGCGCCTTCGCGACGACCTGGCCGGCCTGGGGGCCAGGCACGCGTTTCTGTGCGGAAGCGGGTCGTGCGTGGCGGGCCTGTTCGACGATGATTCCGCCCGGGATGCGGCGGAGCGGGCCTGTCTCGAGGCAGGAGGGACTCGGACGATCTCGACGCACACCCTGGGCTGACCGTCACCCGGCGAGGCCAGGGCCGCCGGCTTGACGCTCCCGCGGACCCGGTCGATTATCCGGTTTGGGATGCTGTACGCGCTGGCCCTTCGTCTAATGGCAAGACCCCGGCCTTTGGAGCCGGTAATCCAGGTTCGAATCCTGGAGGGCCAATCCGCCGCTACGGCCTCGACCGATCCTCGACGTAAAGCACCGTCTCATGACCTGCCGCACTCGACGGATCCTCCTCCGTACTCGACGGGGGCTCCGCCTCGGGAAGGTGCAGGCTCCACCAGCTGACCGCCCGGTCCCGGTCCCACGGGTCCGGTGCGGGGCAGTCGGCCAGGCGACGGTAGACCTCCCCAGCGGTCGCTGGCCGGTTCTCAGGATCCTTGGCCAGCAGGTCGAGAACGATCGCGTCCAGGCACTCGGGGATCTCGATCTCGGACACCTCGGAAGGTGGCTTGGGACTCTCCTGAACGTGCTTCATCAGCATGGCGACCGGCGTGGGTGCCTCGAACGGCGTGCGCCCGGTGAGCAGCCAGTAGGCCACGCAGCCGAGTGCATAGAGATCCGCCCGGCCATCTACGGGCTGACTACCGAGGGCGACCTCGGGCGGCATGAACGCCGGGGTCCCGGTGGTGACGTTCGGTGAGGTCAGGTACGGCTGATCTGCTCCCTGTTCGGCGGCCATCTTCACCAGCCCGAAATCGAGGACCTTGACGAAGTCCACGGCCAGACCCAACCGGCAGGCGACCAGATTCGAAGGCTTGATGTCCCGGTGCACGAGCCCGCGGTCGTGGGCTTCCCCGAGCGACAGGCAGGCCTGCTTGAGCAGGTGAATCGCCCGTGCCGGCGGAAGCGGGCCGAAGCGGCGCACCAGGTCCTGCAGATTGAGTC
Organism: Candidatus Benthicola marisminoris; assembly: GCA_023554335.1. Lineage (GTDB taxonomy): Bacteria > Gemmatimonadota > Gemmatimonadetes > Palauibacterales > Palauibacteraceae > Benthicola > Benthicola marisminoris. The sequence goes on along the minus strand of JAMJQR010000113.1, from coordinate 18,693 downwards.
CCTCCAGCAGCTCCATGACGTAGTAGAGGTTGCCATCATCGCTCACGCCGAAGTCATAGAGCTCGATCGTGTGCGGTGACCTGAGATTAGCCGCGGCGCGGGCCTCTCGGCGGAATCGCTCGACCACGACGGCTCGCGAGGTCTCGGACTCGCCGAGCGCCTCGGGCCGGATCAACTTGATGGCCGCGGGCCGAGCGAGCAGGCGATGGGTTGCCCGGTAGACATCACCCATTCCTCCCTGTCCGAGGAGCTCTCCGACCTTGTAGGCCCCCAGCTCCCGGGCCCTCGAGACCCGGCGTCCCAGCCCCCGGATCACCTTGGCCGGCACCACGGCCAGGAACGCGCACACGTAGTTGGGGACGAAAGCCCACAGCAGCTCGTACTGGCTGAGCTGGTACTCGACGCCCCGCAGCGTACCGATCCAGTACCACAGCGGATCCATCGAGGCCGCGATCAGGGACGCCAGCAGGATCTTGCGCATGCCGGCGGGCACGATCGCGGGATAGAAGATGATGATCACGCAGATCCACGAGACGCCCATACCCATAGGTACGGCCATCCACCAGTTGATGGCCGCCACCAGCGACGCCGTCACGACCTCGAACCCCAGCCCGACGTCGAGCAGCTTCTCCGGCTCGTGATGCAGCTTCCCGGCCACGAAGACCATGCCGAGGGAGATCACGAGGCCGATGACGGCGATCGGAGTTCCGAACCCGGACCACAGCTCGGCCTGGGGAGGCAGCGGGCCGAACGGCCGCCACGCCAGGTGCACCATCGCCAGTACCCAGGCCCAGATGGCCGCGAACACCAGCGATGCGACACCCACCCGCTTGCACGTCTGCTCCAGGATGTCGGAGGGCATGAAGCCCATGCCGCCGTCGGTGGGCGTCGGCAGAGCCGGGGTGGTGGCGTGTGGGGCTACGACTCGATCTTGCATGCGCGTGGCAGTTCTGCGTTTGGCGTTCAAGCTGCGGGCTCTTCATCCTCCAGCCAGGCCCGGGCCAATTGATGCGCGATCGTGATGGGCGGAGGCAGTCGGAGGGCGTCTGCCTCCTCCCAACGTTCGACTGCCGTTCGGAGTTCCTCGCGGTCGAACCAGCGCACGCACTCCAACTCAGCCGGGTCGATGCGCGGCTCTCCACCCAGCGCTTCCGCGAAACAACCGATCATCAAAGTAGACGGGAACGGCCAGGGCTGCGATGAATGGTAGCGCACCTCTGACACGCGGAGTCCCGCTTCCTCCCAGGTTTCGCGCCGCACGGCCTCCTCGATCGACTCCCCGGGCTCCACGTAGCCGGCCAGGCAGGAATGCAGGCCGGGCGGGTAGGGCACGGCGCGGACGGATCGCCCCAGAAGGCAGCGACCGCCCCGATGTATGAGCATGATCACCACCGGATCGGTCCGCGGAAACTGGCTCTTCCCACAGCTCTCGGCCGAACATGCCCTCGCGTGGCCGGCCTCCGCAATCGACGTGGCGTGACCGCAGCGCGGGCAGAAGCCATGCTCCGCGTGCCAGATCGACAGCGAGCGCCCGAGTGCCAGGATGGATGCGTCCTGCGGTTCCACCAGGGGCGCGACTTCGCGGACGCCCACGAATTCGGATTCATCCGGTCCCAGTTCTTCAGGGCCGACGGTGTCGGGAACGGGGACGGCGAACCTGGCCCCGTCCCGGCCGAGGCCGAGGAACAGTGCGTCGGCCCCGATGTCGACCAAACCGTCCAGGGCGGCCCTGGGCAGCCAGACCAGCCGCGCCGTCGTGTCGAAGGAGACGAGGGGGTCGAGGGCTCGAAAGGCCAGGTATCGGGACTGGGGCGAATCGTGCAGGTCGCGGATGCGGGACTCGTCGGTGCGCAGATGGGCGGCGCGGTCGAGCTCGCCTCCCGCGAACGTGTGAACCCGGCCGCCGGACCCTGTACCGGCCTGTCCCGGGCGCCTCACGCGGCAGGGACGGCGCGGCCCTGCGCCCATGCCCGCAGCGCCTGGACCCTCTCCGAGAGCGTGACCGAGAGCGGCACCGCCGCCTGGACCTCCTCAACCAGAATGTCCTGGTCCAGGTCCGTCTTGCGAGCGAAAGCCGTGTACAGACCTGCCACGACCGCCTGCTCGATCTCGCTGCCGGAAAAGCCTTCCGACCGCTCGGCCAGGGCCGCGAGGTCGAATGCGTCGGGATCCCTGCTCCTGCGCGCGAGGTGCAGCGCGAAGATCACGCGCCGCTCCTCGGCAGCCGGCAGATCCACGAAGAACACCTCGTCGAAGCGACCTTTGCGCAGCAGCTCCGGCGGGAGGCGCTCGACGTCGTTCGCCGTCGCCACGACGAACACGCGGCTGTCCCTCTCCTGAAGCCAGGTGAGGAACGTCCCCAGCAGCCGACCGCTCACGCCGCCGTCGGCTTCGCCTCCGTCCCGAGCGAATCCTTTCTCGATCTCGTCGATCCACAGCACCACGGGCGACATGGCATCGGCCGTGTCCAGTGACTGCCTGAGGTTCTTCTCCGTCTCTCCCACGAACTTGTCGTACAGCGCTGACGGATCCAGGCGCACCAGCGGAAGATCCCATTCCGCTGCGATGTTCCTGGCCATCAGGCTCTTGCCGCAGCCCTGAACGCCCATCAGAAGGACCCCACGCGGCGGCTCCAGCCCGAACTCTCGGGCGGCCTCGCCAAGTGCGTCACGACGCTTCGACAGCCACTCCCGAAGTGAATCCATCCCTCCGACCGGCTCCGGGTCGGTGATCGGAACGAATTCGAGGACTCCCTTGCGACCCAGGCTCTCTCGCCGGGCAGCCCGTATGAGATCGACATCGCCAGCCGAGAGGCGCCCGTCGACGACCATGGCCCTTCTGATCGTGCGGCGGATCTCGTCCCTCGTGAGTCCCTGCAGCTCGCGGGCGATCTCCTCCGCCTCGGCCTGGCCGATCTCGATCTGTACCCCTTCCTCCCGGGCGGCCTGGCGCACTACCTCTCGCAGCTCGAGCCGAATCTGTTCGAGGTCCGGAAGGTTCAGGCGATAGGGAACGCCCTGGGTGCCGATCTCCGGTGGCAGCGTCACGCCGTGACCCGAGAGCACGAGCGCCCGCCGATCGTCGACGAAACCCGGAAGCACCTCGCGGAGCTTCCTCACGATCACGGAGTCTTCGAGGTAGGGGTGAAAGTCGGCCAGCAGGTACACGCCCGGAGCTCCTGCCGCCTGCAGGTGGGCGAGCATCTTCATTGGATCGGCCGTGTCGTAGGTCGCCTGGCTCATGCCCTCCCGTACCAGGCCCCGGGTTCGGCTCCACGTGTATAGGGGGACGTCGAGGCGCTGAGCCACACGATCGAGAAGCTCCGAGAGCCGCTCCTCCTCCAACGTGTCTACCGCCACCACGGGGTACCGCGACCGGATCAGGACCTCGAGGTCCAGGGCTGAGTCAGCACCCGGACCCACGGGTCGGTTCGGAGCCTTTCGGGCGGGGTCCTTGTTCATGGCACGACAATAGATCGTGGCCGGGTGTCGCTACAAGGGGACCGGGGCGCTTGCGGCCAGGCTCAAGGGAGTGAGATTGCGCGCGGCTGCTAGACGAGCGGCTCGCTGATGGCCAGAGTTCGACATGGGAGTGGAGTTCATGGATTTCCTGTCCGAGATCGTCTGGGGCAACTCAGTCGAAACGTGGCTCGCGGGGGTCGCGATCTTCCTGGGTACCGCACTGCTTCTCCGTTTTCTGGTACCCATTTTGATCCGCCGGGCGACGAGCCTTGCCCGATCTACGAGCACATATCTGGATGACTCGCTGGTAGCTGCAGCGGGGGCGACACGGGGTTTCTTCTACGTGGCGGTCGGAGTCTGGGCCGGCGCCCGCTACGTGCGACTTGCGTCCGGCGTCGAGCAGATCTTCGATCAGGTCCTGTTTACGGCTTTGCTTCTTCAGCTGTGCCTCTGGCTCGTGGCCGGCTACCGAAGCCTTCTGCTCTATGCTCGGGATCACCGCTACCCGGACGACCCGGAGGTCGCGTCGTCGTTCAACCTCATCCGCTTGCTGGGCACGGGTACGATCTGGTTCCTGGTCTTCGTGTTCGTCCTGCAGGTGTGGGGCGTGAACGTGACGGCCCTGATCACGGGTCTCGGCATCGGCGGAATCGCGATCGCGCTGGCGGTGCAGAACATTCTTTCCGACCTGTTCGCATCCCTGTCCATCATCTTCGACAAGCCGTTCCTCGTGGGGGACTACCTGCAAGTCGACAGCTTAGGCGGCACGGTGGAATCCATCGGCCTGAAAAGCACCCAGCTCCGCAGCATATCGGGAGAGCAGCTCGTCTTCTCGAACAGTGACCTCTTGAATAGCAGGATCCGCAACTACGGTCGAATGGAGGAACGACGGGCCTCGTTCACGCTCCGCATCGTCTACGAGACCGATCCGGCAGTCGTCGAGAAGATTCCGACCTGGGTAAGGGAGATCGTCGAGGCGGAGGAGTGGGCCCGATTTGCACGCTGCCACCTGAAGACCCTCGGCGAGTGGGCGCTCGAGTTCGAGACCGTGTACCACCTGACCGTTCCCGACTACGAGGTCTTCATGGACGTGCAGCAGCGCGTAAACCTGGCGCTGATGAGGCGACTGACGACCGCCGGAGTGGAGTTCGCGTATCCGACGCAGCTGCAGTACCAGAAGCCCTTGGAGCCGATGGCTGGCTGAGACGTCGGATGGCCGCGATCCGGTTGACGATTCCCGGCATGGCATGTAACATACGCGGCTGTTTTCGGGACGCGTGAACGACGCAGCCTTTGGAGCGGGGCGGACATGATGGAGCTGTCAGCGACCGGCACTCCGATGATGGTGCTCACGGGCACGGCAAACCCGGCCCTCGCGGCGAACATCGCCGAGGAGCTTGGCCAGCCGCTGTGCGAGGTGACGATCAAGCGGTTCGCGGACGGAGAGATCTTCGTCCGGATCGATGAGAACGTACGCGGGCGGGACGTGTTCGTGATTCAGTCCACGAACCCGCCAGCGGAAAACATACTGGAGCTACTGCTCCTGATCGACGCGGCCCGGCGCGCCTCGGCGGCCCGGGTGACGGCCGTGGTACCATACTTCGGCTACGCCCGTCAGGATCGGAAGGACCAGCCGCGCGTGTCGATTGCGGGCAAGTTAATGGCGAACCTGATCGTGGCCGCCGGAGCGGACCGGCTGATCACGATCGACTTCCACCAGCACCAGTTGCAGGGGTTTTTCGACATACCGGTGGACCACCTGTACGCGGCGCCTGTGTTCATGAGCCACTACGAGAGCATGAGCAAGGACGACCTGGTGGTCGTGGCTACGGATGTGGGCGCGGCGAAGATGGCCCGGGGCTACGCGAAACGTCTCGGGGCAGGCCTCGCGATCATGGACAAACGGCGTCCGGAACCCAACGAGGCCGAGGTGTTGAACGTGGTCGGAGACGTGGACGGGATGCGGTGCATCATCTCCGACGACATGGTGGACACGGCAGGTACCATGGCCAACGCGGCCGTTGCGCTCCGCGAGCGCGGGGCCAGCGAGGTCTACGCGATCGCGACGCACGCGCTCCTTTCGGGCCCGGCGGTCGAACGTCTGAACGGGGCCGACCTGGTGGAGCTGGCGGTAACGGATACCATCGCCGTGCCCGAGGAGAAGAGGCTCAGCCTCCGAAATCTAACGACCGTCTCGGTTGCCAGCCTCCTGGCCAGGGCCATCGAGAGCACGCACTACAATCGTTCCGTGAGCAAGCTGTTCACATGAGCATGGACCATGAAGCCGGACCCTGCGGGACGGCGGACGAGGATTAAAGATGACTGAGCTGGTGACATTAGAGGTCGAGACGAGAAGCGAGACGGGGAAAGGGGCGGCGCGCAGGATCCGCGCGGCCGGCAAGATCCCGGGCAACGTCTACGGTCATGGAGCCGAGTCGACGGCGGTCCAGGCGGACGAGCTGCAGTTCAAGGCCCTGATCAGCAAGATCTCGACCGAGAACACGCTGATCGACCTCAAGATCGGGGACGACCAGCCGAAGGCGGTGCTGATTCGTGAGATCCAGAGGCACCCGTACCGTTCCGCCATCCTGCATGTCGACTTCTTCGAGATCACAGCCGGCGAGAAGATCAAGGTCGCGGTTCCGGTTCGCCTCGAGGGCACTCCGATCGGTGTGAGGAACGGTGGGACCCTTCAGGTCATCCGGTACGAGCTAGAGGTCGAGTGCCTGCCCCGGGAGATTCCCACCGGGTTCGAGGTGGACATCTCGGAGATGGAGATCGGAGACTCCCTTCACATCTCGGAGATCGACACGGGCGACGTATTCCTGCTCGAGGACGAGAGCCTCACGGTCTGCACCGTGGTGGCGCCGCGTGTCGTGGAAGAGGTCGAGGAAGAGGGCGAGGAGATCTCCGAGCTCGAGGGCGAGGTCGAGCCGGAGGTGATCACGGCCCGCGGCGACGACGAGGAGCCGGAGGACGAGTAGTCCGGTCAGCACGGGCGGATGAAGCTGATCCTGGCCCTCGGCAACCCGGGGGATCGATACCGGGACACGAGACACAACGCCGGCTGGTGGCTCGCCGATCACCTGGGCAGACGCTGGTCTCTTCCGCCTTTTCGCCGGGAGGGCCCGGAAGCCTCCACCGGCGGCCGGGTCGGCGACGAGTCCGTCCGGATCGTGAAGCCCCTGACGTATATGAACCGAAGCGGCCGGGTGCTCGCGAAGTACCTGGCCGCGACGGATTTTCGACCGGAGGACGACCTACTCGTGGTCGTGGACGATACGGCCCTTCCACCGGGCCGGTTCCGGCTGCGCGGTCGGGGCTCTGGCGGTGGTCACAAGGGACTGCTGTCAGTCGAGGATTGCCTGCAGAGCCGGGAGTATCCTCGCCTGAGGATCGGCGTCGGCGCGCCGGGAGATCGCGAGGTCGCGCTCACGGACTGGGTGCTCGCGTCCCCCTCAGCGAAGGAAGAAGAAGCGATTCTCGAGCAGTTCTCGAGGATGGCCCTCGCGGTCGAAGCTTGGATCGAAGAGGGCGTGGAGAACGCCATGAACGCCTTCAACAGCGGTCAGGGCGGGCGGTAAACCAGTAACGGAATACAAGAGAGGCTTCTCGTGGTGCACTGGATAAGCTGGGCCCTGTGGTTCGGCCTCGGCGGGCTGTTCTTCTCGGTACTGCTCTATATCTACGTCAAGCGGCAGCCGGATGGCGACGCCGGGATGCAGGAGCTGGCGGCGGCGATCCAGGCGGGAGCGATGGCGTTCCTGCGCCGGGAATACTCGGTGCTCGTGCCCTTCGTGCTCGTCGTGGCGGCCATGCTCTACTTCCTGATCGGGCCGTCGTCGGCTGCTGCGTACGTGTTCGGCGCGGCGTGCTCCATCCTCGCCGGCTTCCTGGGCATGCAAGCGGCGACGCGAGCCAACGTCCGCACCACGGAAGCGGCCCGCTCGGATGGACAGGCCAAGGCTCTGCGCGTCGCCTTCAGCGGCGGCGCCGTCATGGGACTCGCGGTTGGCAGCCTCGGGTTGGCGGGCCTCGGCGCAGTCCTCCTGATCTTCGATCCCGAGGCCGTGGGCCTCCGCACCTTCGGTGAGATCGTGAGCGGTTTCGCCATGGGCGCGTCGTCCATCGCCCTGTTCGCGAGGATCGGGGGCGGGATCTACACCAAGGCCGCCGACGTGGGCGCGGACCTGGTCGGCAAGGTTGAGGCCGGAATCCCCGAGGATGATCCGCGGAATCCGGCCACCATCGCGGACAACGTCGGCGACAACGTCGGCGACGTGGCCGGCATGGGAGCCGACATCTTCGAATCGTACGTCGGTTCGGTCGTGGCCACGATCGTACTCGGCGTGACGGTAGCCACGATCGCGCCTGACCGGAGGATGGAGGCGCTGGCGCTACCGATCCTGTATGCCATGATCGGACTCATCGCCTCGCTGGTCGGTGTCTTTTCCATAAGGGTGCTGGAGAGGATGAATCCGGCTGCGGCTCTCAGGAACACGACGTTCGTCGGGGCGATCCTGTTCTGGATTGGCGCCTATTTCGTGACCGTGCGGCTGGATGTCTTCGCCGGCTCGTCGGGCCAGTTCTGGTCGTGGGGGAACGCGGCGGCCGGACCGTTCTGGGCGATGCTCTTCGGTTCGCTGGTCGGGATCCTGATCGGGCTGGTCACCGAATACTACACTTCGGCCCGGCCCGTGCGGGCCATCGCATCCGCTTCTGAGACGGGAGCGGCGACGAACATCATCACCGGACTGGCCGTCGGGATGGAGTCGGTCGCTCTCCCCCTGCTCCTGATCTGCGGTGCGATCTTCTTCGCGTTCCAGTTTGCCGGCCTCTACGGGATCGGCATTGCCGCGGTGGGTATGCTGGCTACCGTCGGCGTAACCATGACGGTAGACGCCTATGGCCCGATCGCGGACAACGCGGGGGGCATTTCCGAGATGTCGGGACTCGGGCCGGAGGTTCGAGCCATCACCGACGAACTGGATGCCCTGGGCAATACGACGGCGGCCATCGGAAAGGGCTTCGCGATCGGCTCCGCGGCGCTCACTGCCCTGGCCCTGTTCTCCGCGTATGCCAACGCGGTCGGCCTCACGGAGACGGGAATCAACATCGTCAATCCTCTCGTCGTGATCGGCGTGTTCATCGGGGGGATCACACCGTTCTTCATTGCGTCTCTCACCATGACGGCCGTCGGCCGAGCGGCTGCGGGAATGGTCGCCGAGGTGCGGCGCCAGTTCCGCGAGATCCCGGGTCTCATGGAAGGAACGGCCAAGCCCGATTCAGCCCGGTGCGTCGACATCTCGACCCGGGCCGCGCTGCGCGAGATGATCATTCCCGGGGTCACCGCGATCATGGTTCCCGTGCTGGTGGGCCGATTCCTCGGTGTCGAGGCGCTCGGCGGGCTGTTGGCAGGTGCGACTCTCTCCGGCGTACTCCTCGCCCTGTTCATGGCGAACGCCGGGGGCGCCTGGGACAACGCCAAGAAGTACATCGAGGGTGGCGCTCACGGAGGCAAGGGCTCCGAGCCGCACAAGGCCGCCGTGGTAGGGGATACCGTGGGAGACCCGTTCAAGGACACGTCGGGGCCGTCCATGAACATCGTCATCAAGCTCATCAGCGTCGTGTCGTTGGTGCTGGCGCCGTGGTTCGCGCGGGTGCACGGTGTGACGGTGAGCGACGCGGGTACGGAAGCCGTGAACATCCTGTTCGCCTGGTTGCCGTTCCTGGGATAGGGATTGAATGCGGCTTGAATTGCCGCGACCCGTTCAGTAGCTTGGCGGGCCGCGTAACCCTTTGGACGCGCGGCCTGTCAAGTCAATGACGGAGAACAGAATCTCCTGCCGCGGGACATGCCCGTGGCCGACTCAGACCGAAGGAGCGACGTAATGCGGGACTATGAAGTCGTGTACATCTTCAAGTCGTCCCTGACGACCGAAGAGATCGAGGCCCGGCTCGAGGGCTATCATGCGAAGATCCTCGCCTCCGATGGAAGTGAGATCACAGCAGTCGAGCACTGGGGCAAGCGCCAGCTTGCCTATCCCATCGACCGCAACGACAACGGCTACTACGTGGTGACCCAGTTCACCGCATCTCCCACCGTTCTGCCCGACTACGAGCGCGTTCTCAAGCTGGACGAGGATCTCCTGCGCCATCTCGTCGTGCTCTCGGAAGGTGAGCTTCCCATGCCGGCCGTGGACGACCGCGACGACCGCCGCGACGGTGACCGCGACAAGCGCGGTGACGACCAGCCGAAGCCGGACGCGGAGGACAATGGAGCGGATGCGGCCGAAGACGGTGATGCGGACGACACAGGCGATGACGCGGCCGACGACGAAACTGGGAGCGACGACGCCGAGGCCGAAGACGCCGAGGCCGGCGAAGCCGACGCCGCCGCTCACGATGGTGAAGGCGACGCCGCCGCTGAGGACACGGGTGACGAAGAAGAGGAGGATCGATAGATGGCTTTCCGAAAAGTATGTAAGTTCTGCGAGCGAAACGTGGAGCGGATCGACTATAAGGATGCCGATACGCTTGGTCGCCTGATCACCGACCGCGGCAAGATCCTCCCGCGGCGTGCGACGGGTACGTGTGCCCGTCACCAGCGCCAGCTGGGTACAGCGATCAAGAGGGCACGCTATCTGGCCCTCGTCCCGTACATCCAGGGCTACTACTCCTGAGCCAGAACGGCGGGGGAAAGGCCTCGATCTAGTGACCGAGCGCGGGTGGACGCTGACTCGAGCGGCGCTGCTGGTGATGGTGACAGTCATGCTGTCGCCCATCAGTCCGATCTGGCTCGTATTCGTCCCGTTCGCGCTGCTTCTTCTCGCTTTCCGGTCCGATGACTGGCTCAGCGTGGCCGTCGCCGCGGTCGTGCTGGGCCTCGCCTTCGCCGGCAGCCGCCCGGGCGGCATGGAGTGGTACGTTCCACGGGCCTGGAGCCTGATCGCCGGGGGAGCGTTCGTGGCGGTCACGGCGTTCACGAAGTTGGAAGGGCTGCTAGATCGCGTGCTCTGGACCATCGTCGTGGGGGCGGCCGTGGTGCTGCTGATCGGAATCGTACGACCGGGGGTGATCGAGGGAGTCAACTGGTGGATGGTGGGCGAGATCCGCCAGGCATCTCTCGTGGCCGGTAACATACTCGAGCAGCTGCAGGGTAGCGCGGATCCCGAGGTCCGCGACCGCTTGCAGGCGGCCGTACAACGCTGGGTCGGGTTCCAACAGGATGTGTATCCGGCGATGCTGTCGCTCGCTACCGCGGCGGGTCTCGGTGTGGCCTGGTTCGGCTTCGAGAGGCTGTCAGGCCGCTTCCAGAGCCCGCGCGCGATCCGCGACTTTCGCTTCAGCCACCATCTGGTCTGGCTGTTGATCGGGGGGCTGTTGCTGCTCGTTCTCCCTCTCGGGCGGATGGCTTTTCAGGTGGGTGAGAATGCGACACTGTTCATGGGCGGGCTGTATCTCCTCAGGGGCGTGGCGATTCTGATGTGGATCGGCGCTGCCGCCGCTACTTCGGTGTGGAGCGGTATATTGCTGACCCTGGCGGCGGTACTCCTGTATCCCGTGGTCCTCGGGACCGCCCTGGTTCTCGGCCTCAGCGATACCTGGGTCGATCTCAGGGCGAGGCTGTCGCGGTCGAGCGCGGACCACGATCTTTAGACGCGCCGCTGCCGGCGCCAATACGTCGGGAGCGGCTGGATATGCAAGGTAAAGGGTGGCGGACATGGTACAGGTAATACTGAGACAGGCGGTCGACGATCTCGGCGACATCGGCGAGGTGGTCGACGTGAAGCCGGGCTATGCTCGAAACTTCCTTATTCCCCAGGGCATTGCCTACGAGGCGACGGATGCGAACCAGGCGCGCTTCGAAGAGGAGCGCCGTCACATTCTGGAACGCTCCGCGCGGGAGCTCGATCGAGCAAAGGCAGCCGCAGAGCGCATCGAGGGGCAATCGGTTAGCTTCACGGTCCGCGCCGGGGAGGAAGGGAAGCTCTTCGGCTCGGTGACCGCTTCGGACATCTCGGAAGCGCTTGCGGAGAAGGGGCTCGAGGTGGACAGGCATCTGATCCGTCTCGAGGAGCCGATCAAGCAGCTCGGTGTGTACAAGGTCACGGTTCGGCTGCACGCAGAAGTGCGGCCCGAAGTGACGGTGTGGGTCGTCGCGGAGGGTGAAGACGAGAGCTGATCCCTGCGCTGGCCTGAGGCGGGCGGGATCCCCGCCCTCGATACTGGAGGAATCCGGGGTTGAGCCACCACTCTGAGTCCCAGACGAGAGGCCCTGATCCTGTGTTGGCAGGAGAGCGTCCACGCGTCCGCATCGCGTATCTCGACGGCCACCGCCTTCGACGGGGGTTCCTCGCCGGTGCGGCTTATGTGGGCCGCCAGCGAGCGGAGCTCGACCGGATCAACGTCTTCCCGGTCCCGGACGGTGACACCGGCACGAACCTCACGCTTACTCTGCGGTCCATCTCGGACGCGGTTCGAAGCGTGCGCAGCGATTCGTTCGCGGAGGTGGCCGGGGTCGCGGCCGAAGCCGGTGTGCTTGGGGCTCGTGGCAATTCGGGTATGCTCTTTTCCCGGTACCTTCTGGGCTTCTCGGAGAGCATCGGCCGCCGCCTCCGGGTAGGCCCCAGGGACATCGCGGAAGCCCTTTCCGTGGCCGCCGAGTCTCTTCACGATGTTCTCGAGGATCCCCGGGAAGGCACGATCATCACCGTGGCCCGGGACCTCGCATCAGAGGCGAAACGTCGAGCCCACTCCCGACAGGACATGTATCTGTGGTTGCGGGATCTGCAGTCGGCCGCCGAGCGGTCGCTGCAGCGGACCAAAGACCTGCTGCCGGTGCTGAGGGAGGCCGACGTCGTGGACGCCGGAGCCAAGGGCTTCGTGTCCTTCTTTCAGGGCGTCGTCCATTACATCGAGGGTCACGCGCCGGGAGACGTGATCTACGAAGCGCCGCTGGAGCGTACGCACGGAGCAGACCGACCGTCGCTGTATGTCGCCCGCGAGGCCGGATACGGAGCGAACGAGGGCCGTTTCTGTACGCAGATTGCAGTTCGGGGGGAGGGCGTCCCTGAGTCGGATGAGCTGCGCCGGACACTGCAGGAGATGGGAACGTCCACGATCGTGATCCGGACCGGAAGCGTGGCCAAGGTGCACATCCACGCGGATGAGCCCGAGGCCGTCCGCGCTCTTCTTAGCGGGTTTGGCGAGATCGTGTCGGAGGTAATCGAGGACACTCATCTGGTCGGGGCCGGCCGGCACGTCGCGGTAGTGACGGACTCGGCCGCGGATCTTCCGCACGAGTGGGCGGAGCGGCACGGGGTAACCGTCGTACCGCTCCAGGTGATGGTGGGCGATGAGACCTATCGCGATGGCGTCGACCTGACCGGAGAAGCGCTCAAGGATTTCATGACGACTCCGGGCTCTCCGTCTCCGACTACGTCGCAGCCCGCGCCTTCCGTGTTCGTGGACCGATACCGAATGGCCCTCGAACGCGGGGCCGAGGAGCTGCTGGGGATCTTCGTCAGTGGGGGGCTCTCAGGGACGTACGGGTCGGCGGCGGCGGCGATGAGGGAGTTCGATGTGCCGTCGGAGGCGATCGACTCCCGGTCGGGCTCGCTCGGCGTGGGCCTCCTGGTGGCGCGGGCGGTGGAGCTCCTGGACGATGGCCACAGCCTCGAGGAGGTGGCAGCGGAAGTGCGGGCCGTTCGGGATCGGTCCAACATCTTCCTCACGGTGAACACGTTCGAGTACCTTCTGCGCTCCGGCCGGGTCGGGAGAGCCAAGGCCTGGCTCGGTGGTCTGCTCGACCTCAAGCCGATCCTCTCGCTGGACGACAAGGGTCGGGTGATCAAGGCGGGAACCGCGAGGGGTACGGAAGGTCTGCTCGAGCAGGTCATGCTGCTGCTGGAAGAACGCCTCGCCGGCGCCAGCCGGTATCGACTTGGGGTGTCCCATTTTGCCGTTCCCGATGTGGCCGCGGCCCTGGTCAGCGAGATGGAGGCGCGCTTCGATCCGGTCGAAATACTCAGCGCCCCCACGAACGCATCGCTGGCGGTGCACACGGGCCCGGGAGCCTGGGCGGTTGCCTACCAGGTGGAAGAGTGAGTCGATTCCCAGCACATGGACGGCCCGATTGCGAGAGACGAGACTCTCTCTCGCAGCGACGGTTCCATCCACCACTGGAGAGGTTGCGTGTCGAACAGCCGGAATGAGACGGGAAAGGCGATGGAGCAGCGTCCGCCGGAGGTGGTGTTGGCCGTCGAGGCCGCCCTCGAGCGTAACGCCCGGGAGCCTTTGTTGATGGACCTGAGGGGCCTCTCGGACGCAACGGACTGGTTCCTCATCGCGAGCGGCGACTCAGACACGCATTCAAGGGCCATCGCGGACAACATTCTGGAGCGCCTGCGAGCGTCGGGCTATCGGCCCGCCGGCGTCGAGGGAAAGTCGGCGGCGACGTGGATTCTACTCGACTACATCACGCTCGTGGTCCACGTGTTCCTGCCACGGGTACGAGACTACTATGAGCTGGAACGGCTCTGGGGAGATGCCCCGGCTCTGGCCGTGGAATAGAGGAAGAGCTTTGAAGCAGACTCCGTGCTGGATCCAGCGTGCCGCCCTGCGTGGCGCCGCGCTGCTGACCGCGGTCCTGATGAGCGGGTGCGACACGGCGCCCGACTCTACGGAGCTTCCTCCGGAGGCAGCCCCGCGTGGCGTTAACCTGGTCGTAGGCAGCACGGCGGATCAATGGAGCCTCGTCAGCCTGCCCATCGCTGGAGGCGTCGCGGAAGCCCGAGATCTGACGGATCCGGAGCGTGTGGTCTGGACGGGGCGCACTGAGCTGCCGGCCTCTGTCGACGCGCACACGCTGCGGGGCGGCCGGATCATCCTCCGTACTGCCGAGGGGACCCTCCATTCCTACGATCCCGAGTCCGACCTGCTGCTTCAGGTGGGCGAGGTCCCGTCCGAGGCCACCTGGGCGGGGGACCGGTCGGTTGGGCTCTACGTGGGAGCGGACGGCTCGCTGGTCGAGATCGCCCCCGAGGGTGTATGGCGCTATTCCATGGAGCGGCAGGTCGCGTGGGCTTCTCCCGCCGAGGGCGGAGTTTTGGTGGCCCTGGAGGCGGACACCGGCCAGCGGGAGATCTGGCTTCTGCGAAGAGACGAGGACGCGCCGGTCGAGACCGGGACGGCGGATGCGCGCGCGCCGGGCATCGTGACCGCGTGGGGCCGCCGAGCCGTGTTCACGACGGCCGCACAGCAGGCCATCGAGGTCTTCACCGTGTCGCCCATCGAACGCGCGGGAAGTTTGGACCTCGGGTCGCCGATTACGGCGATGTCCACGTCGCCCTCGACGCATGAGATCTATCTGGCGCTGGACGATCCGCCGCGCGTGGTCGCGGTCAACCGGTTCAATCTCACGAGCCGTACGATCGCGGATCTCGCCGTTTCGACCTCCAACATGCGGCCGACGCTGTTTGGCGAGGGAATACTCGTGGCTCAGGGTGACCGGGTCTCCCGTCTGCCGGTCGGGGGTGGAGCTGCAGCTCGAGTTCCCGCCGAGTGGCGGCCGGACCTTCCCATTGGACTCCCCGGAGGTGCGGTGCTGGCCGTCTCGGACGGGGCGGTGGTCATGGCCGGAGGCGCCTCGGGGACCGCTACCGTGGTGGATGACGCCGGCGGCGAACGATGGTGGCTTCCGATGCAGTGGAACCCGGCCCGGGCCACCGTCACTGCGGACCGTCTGACGGGCGAGGCGGAAGAACCGGCCGTTCCCCCTGCCGAGGTCGCGGGCCCAGACTCGGCGGCCGCGGAGGAAATCGTGCCCGGTCTGAGAGACCGGCAGATGGCGCCGGCTGCGCCCGGCCCCCCTCCCGGCTTCTACGCGATCGTGGGATCGGCCAGGCAGTCCGGGGGGATTCGCGATCTCGTTCAGTCGCTGGAGCAGGCGGGTTTCGCGACCCAGGTCCAGAGCTTCCCCGATGAAGCGGGACGCACGTGGTTCCGAGGGCTGGTCGGTCCGTATCGGTCGCGCTCTGAGGCCGAGGCCGCCGCGCGACAGCTCTTGAGGGAACGACGGCTGGAAGCGTGGGTCACCGAGGTCGCCGCCGCTCGCCGGACGCAGGAGGAGTAGCCCTGATCGAGCGGGAAAGATGATCGAGAGCGACGGCACCGCGGCGGACCTCGGTTGGTTGCCCGAGACGGCGCGTCGAGTTCTGCTGGTCGTATCTCGGGAAGCCGAGGGCGGTCCCGGCAGAGCGACGCTCGAGATGGCGGAGCTGGTCGCGAGTCACAGGCCACGCACGCTGCTGGTCAGCCTGGCGACCGACGTTGCGGGAGCGGGGGACCTCACGGACCTGGAGCAGGGCGGGCGAGGCCTGTCCGAGGTCGTTCGTGGCGAGTGTCGTGTGAAGGACGTGGCGGCGCACCCGCCCGGACGGTCCTTTTTGCTGGTTCCCGCGGGTGCGACCCCCATGTCTGCCGCCGACCTCGGCCGTTCTCCGGCATTTCGGCACCTTCTGGACGCCGGGGGCCGCGGTGGCACCCTGCTGCTCGTGGCTGAAGCGGACCAGGTGGCGGAGCTGATCCAGGTCCTGTCCGCCCACGACGGTCCCGGATTCGACGGGCTGGTCCTCCTCGGAACGGATCGGCTACCGGCTGGCGTCCCACCGGGGATCCGGGTGCTGGCGCGCGTCGAGGTCACTCCCTCTCCCTCTGGCGCCGGCCCTGCCGCCCGACCCTCGACGGCGGGCACCGGTGGCTTCAGCCGGGCGAAGGGCACTCCGGCGATCGTGGCCGAGAGCCGGGCGCCAAGGCGACCAACCGGCGGTCTGGCGGCATGGATCGCCAGGGTGAGGCAGCGCGATTTCCTCCGGGGTGCGGGAGGGGTAGTCGTCGTGTGGCTGGCGGCGATCCTGGCGGTCTGGCTGGTGTGGCAGGGGCTCTCGGGCTGGCCGGCTTTCCAGGAGGACCTGGACGAGCCCTCGCAGGCCTCGACGATGACACAGCCGCCCCCGGGCACTCCGCGGGAGCAGCCTGTGGAAGCGACCGCAGAGGACACCGCGATCGGCGCCGTCGAAACCTCCCCGCCGGGGGAGGTCGGGGTCGAGCTCCCGTATTCCGTGCTGGTAGCGAGCTCGGTTGCCTGGGAGGACGCGGCGGCCAAACGAAACCAGGTTTTGCGGGCGGGCGAACTGGCCTTCGTAGCCCCTACCCCGGTGCGCGGCCGGCTGTACTACCGAGTATTCGCCGGGGCCCTCGAGGACCGGGAGGGGGCGCGGGCTCTCATGGCGCGCCTGGTGGAGGATGGCATCAAAGAGCGTGAGCGCGATTGGGACATGCGGCCGACGACCTGGGCGCTGTCCCTGGGTGAATACCGATCTCGCGAGGATGCGGACGCGGAGCGCGACCGCTTGCACGAGGCGGGGCTGCCCGCTTATGTGCTTTCGGTAGGCGATTCGACCGAGGCAGCGTACCGACTCTACTCCGGGGCGTACGAATCCGAGGCGGCCTCCGCGCCCGCGGACAGCATTCTCTCTGCTGCGGGTCTGGGTGTTACGCTCGTAGCCAGGAGAGGCGAGCCCAGTTGAAGATCAAGAAGCTCACACTGCACGGATTCAAATCGTTCGCCGATCGGACGGAAATCTCGGTGCACGAGGGCATCACGGCGATCGTGGGCCCGAACGGTTGCGGTAAGTCGAACATCTCGGACGCGCTTCGCTGGGTCCTCGGCGAGCAGAGGCCGACGGCCATCCGTGGGAGCCGGATGGAGGAAGCCATCTTCCAGGGGACGTCCCACCGCAAGCCGATTCACAGAGCGGAAGTGGCGCTGTCGCTGACCAACGAGGACGGGGTCCTTCCGGTGCCCTACCCGGAAGTCGTCATCGGCCGGACGGTCCTGCGCGGCGGCGAGTCCGACTACCAGCTCAACGGATCCAGCTGCAGGCTCAAGGATATCCACGATCTCTGCCGGGATACCGGCCTGGGGGCCAACGCGTACTCGATCATCGAAGCGCGGATGATTGACGCGATCCTCTCGGACCGCGCCGAGGAGCGGCGTTCCCTGTTCGAGGAAGCCGCCGAAGTGGGACGCTACAAGGACCGGCGCCGCACGGCCCTGCGCCGCCTGGACCAGGCAGAACATGACCTCGACCGCCTGGAGGACGTGCTGGGCGAGGTCCGCAGCAAAGTGCGTTCACTCGGGCGCCAGCGCGGCAGAGCCAGGAAGTACGAAGACCTTCGCGAGCGCCGCTTGCAGCTGGATGTGGCCGTGGCAGCGGCGCGCCTGGATTCGATGGAGGTCCGGCTCGGGGAAGCGGAGGCGGAACTCCTCGCACTGAAGCGCAGCCAGCCCGAGAAGGAGGCGCACTTGCGCCGGGCGGAGACGGAAGCCGAGACCCTGAGGCTGCAGCTCGTCGAGAGGGAGAGGGAGCGTTCGGCAGTGGCCGCAGACCTGGAGAGCACGAGGACCCGCGCCGAGCTGCTCGAGCGGGAACGCCTCCTCTCCACGGAACGGGTCTCCGCGGCTGAGGGGCGGATCCAGGCCATCGGGGTGGAGCTGCAGGGGATCGCGGGCCGGCGCCTGGTCCTGGAGGAGGAAGCCCGGCGGCTCGAGGGGGAGATTGCGACCTCCGAGGGTGAACTCCGGGACAGGGACGCGGTGGCGAAGGCGCTCGAAGCGGCCGTGGAGAGCCTGCGCGTCGATCGTCAGAAGGTCGAGGGACGCGAGCAGGCGGCGCTAGCAGAGCTCGCGCAGGTCATTCGGGAGGCCGGAGCGCTCGAGGCCGAGGGCGAGGCGATTCGGGAGCGTGCCCGTGAGTGGCAACGGGAGCTGGATCGCCGCGAAGAGGAAGTCGAGGCACTGCGGAACACAGTTGCCGATGCGGAGCGTCGAGTCCACGAGATCGACGCGGCAGCAGGGCAGGAGTCGGATGCCCTCGCGGATCTCGAGCGCAAGGTGGCCGAGGCACGAGCGGCAGACCAGGAATTGCGCGAGCGCCTCCGGCGGGAGAGGGACCGGGTCGGAGCGCTGAAGAGCGACATTGCGTCGACGGCGGCCGTGGCGGCCGGTCTTGCCTCGATGCTGGCGGAAGGTCGTGACCTGCCTCCCGTGGTTGCCGATCTCCTGGACGATCTCGGAGCGGAACACGGTGTCGTCGGCGTCCTGGCCGACGCGGTGGAGGCCCCGCGCGAGCTGCGCCCCGCCGTGGAAGCGCATCTCGGGTCCCTC
>JAMJQR010000112.1 GCA_023554335.1 Candidatus Benthicola marisminoris | reverse complement strand
CTCCGGAGCCGTTCTTCTACTCCTACGCTTATCCGGCACCGGAGGGGTACGCCGAGGCGGCGGTGGAGCCTGCCGCTGCCCGCTGGCTCGCGGATCTCGGAGAATTCGTGCTGCCCTACGAGGCAGTCCGCACGTCCGACTCGCCGGACGAGGTGATCCACACCTTTCTGCAGAGCACGTACGCGGCGGCGGCGGACCTGGCCGGGTGGGATCGGGAGAATCTCGAGTGGGAGCGAGGGTTCCGACCGCTTGCCAGAAAAAAGTTCTAGCCGGCGACTGTTGGCGGAAGTTCCGGTATAGGCATACGTTTTCAACCACGCATCCGTACGAAGGCGTTCAGATTCCTGCCCTGGCACGGCCATGGATTTTCGTATCCAGACGCTGGGAGGATTCCGGGTCTTTCGGGGCGAGGAGGAGTTGCCCCGACTCACCGAACAGCCCACCCGGGCCGCGGTACTCGTGTATCTGGCAATGAAGCGGGACGTCACCCGGGACACCCTGCAGGGTGCGATCTGGGGTGCTCTCCCCCCGGAGCGGGCCCGACATTCCCTCAACCAGGCCCTGTATCTGCTTCGCAGGGACTTCGGGGATGACTGGATCGTCAGCGAAGGAGAGCGCCTGCGCGCCAGCGAATCGCTCTCGGTCGACGCGATCGAATTCGAACGGCTGGTCAGCGAAGACGCCACGGCTGAGGCCCTGGCGCTTTACGAGGGGGAGTTTCTCGAGGGGTGGTATCTGAGGGATACGCCCGAGTTCGAGCACTGGACCGACCGCGTGCGCCTGCGGCTGTCACGCCTTCATCGCGAAGCCCGGCGATCGCGTCTCGCCGAGCTCCGGCACGCAGGCGACATGGACGGAGGTCTCGAGGTGGCCAGGGATTGGTTACGTCGAGACCCGGCCGGGGAAGAAGCGCAGCACGCGCTGATCGAATTCCTCGCCCTTTCCGGTCGGCGGGAAGATGCACTCGAGCACTTTGAGGCGTGGCAGAGGGAGCGCGCCGCCGAACAACTGCCCGTCGCGGAAGAGACGCTGGCGCTGGTCGATAGCATCCGGAATCGCGAGGCACGCGAAGCACCGCATGCCCGGGAGCGACCGGAGTTCGAGTCAGCTGAGTCTTCGAGACGCGGTCCGGAGATCGAGCCTGGCGCGAGCGCCCGGACCGGAGGTCACACCGGCCGCGTCCTGGCCGGAGCCGCAGCGGTGGTCGCGATCGCTCTCCTGCTGCTCACGGCGATGAGAGATCGGTCCCCCGCCCCGGCCCTCGATCCCGGCCGCGTGCTGGTCTATCCGCTGGAGAACCGGACCGGCGACGTCACCCTGGACCCGGCGGGAATGCTTGCTGCGGACTGGATCACCCGGAGTCTGGCCCGGGCCGACTTCCTCGAGGTATTCCCCACATCGGAACTGATGGCGGTGGCCGGGGCGCCGGCGGGAGGCGACGAAACTCTCGAGGATCACCTGGCGCGCGCACAGGCCGCGGCCCGGGCGGCCGGCTGCGGCACCCTGGTGACGGGCGCCTACTACGGCCAGGAGCCCGAAATCGAGTTTCACGCCCAGGTCCTGCAGGCCCCCGAGTGGGAAGTCCTGGAGAGCGTGGGGCCGATCCGGGCTGAACGGGTGGACCCGATGGAGGCGGTGGACGTCCTGGGGCAGCGGGTACTGGTCGGCCTCTCCGTCCGCTGGGACCACAGGCTGAGAGGAGTGTTCGCGGAATCCGCCCGCCCTCCCTCCTACGAGGCGTACGTGGCGTTCGCCGACGGGTTCCGGATGTTCGTGTTCGGGCAGCCTCGCGAAGCCGCCAGAGCACTGATGCGTGCGAACGAGGTCTCCCCCGAGTTCACCGCTCCGCTCATCGTCGCCGCCGTGGCCCTCGTGCAAGGGTGGGGCGACTTCGAGGCCGCGGACTCGGTGCTCCGCATCGTGGAGGTCTCCCGGGATCGGCTTCCGCCTTACGACCGTCTCCGCTTCGACCTGGCCCAGGCCACCGTGCGTGGGGATCACGAGCGGGCTTACCGCGCGGCGCGGGAGGCGGCCGCGCTCGTGCCACGTGGGACCGCCCATTACGCGTCCGGGCAACTCGCGCTGGAAATCAATCGCCCCCGGGAGGCGCTGGAGCGGCTCGGCACCATGGATGCGACGAAGCCGGAGGTGGCCGGGTTCTTGATGTACTGGGACAAGCTCACGCAGGCCCACCATCTGCTCGGATCCCATTCACAGGAGCTCGAGGAAGCCCGCCGGGCTAGAGGCTACAATGCGGACCGAATCTTACCCGTCTGGTTGGAGATCCGGGCCCTGGCGGCGCTCGGCAGGTTGTCCGAGATCCAGCCGTTATTGGACGAGAGCCAGCGCCTCAGCTGGACACCGGAAGTGAATCCGGGTCTGATCCTGGTCCGGGCAGTCGAGGAGCTGCAGGCGCACGGCGACTCCGCCGGTGCGCTGCAGATTCTCGAGCGCTTCCCGGCCTGGTACGACAGCCTCGATCCGCAGCAGAGGACACGACCGGACGTGCGCGTGTTGCTCGGCCGGGCGCACTACCTCGCAGGCCGACTCGATGAAGCGCGGCCGCTGTTCGAGGAGTTGCGAACCGTGATGCCGGCAAATCCCGCTCCCCTCCGGTACCTGGGCACAATCGCCGCACGGACCGGCGACCCCGATGCTGCACGCGCGTACTCGCGGGAGCTCGACCAGATGACCGGACTCCACCTGCTCGGCCAGCACACACTGGGCATGGCGGCAGTCACCGCCCGTCTCGGAGAGCGCGAGCAGGCTGTCGGGCTGCTGCGTCGAGCGGTGACCGAGGGGGTTCGGTTCGGAACTGTCCTCCATTCGGATCCCGACCTGCTCGTCCTGGCCGACTACGCTCCGTTCCAGGAATTCATGCGACCGGACGCCTGACCGGCCGCGTCACGGGTCGGCCGTCGAGTCTGCCGGTCGGTCGCGCACCCTGGCCGGCGCGGCCCAGGCCCTCTGTCTCACCGCATGCTGCGGCATGAGCCCTACGAGTCCGCAGGAGACGGTAGACGCTTCGGCTGTCTCGGCCGCTAGCGGCGACGAGCTCTGCGTCTCCTACGACGAGACCGCCGAGCTGGTGAACGTGACCTGGAGCGGGGGAGTGCATCTCGTGACGTTCGAGACCCATTCGACACTCGACGGGCGCATCGAGTTTCGGTAGCGCCTGCCACTGACCGGTGTGCCTGGCGCTTCAGTCGCCGGACTCCAGGTCTACATAGGCGTCGGGCACGAACGGCGGCGTGCAGATGCAGTAGAACATCAGGTCAGAGATGCCCGTGTTCGTGATGCGCTGGGACGCTCCGGCCGGGATGAACACGAGGTCTCCGGCCTCCACGGGCGTCGCTTCCTCCCCAGCGACTTCGACCCGCCCCGTGCCCTCGACGACCAGGTAGCGCTCGTCGATGCCGTCGAGGGCGTGGAGCTGCGTCGTGACGCCCGGCTCCACTCGGGCCCTCGCGACCGAGACGACTCCGTCGGAGGCGTCGTTCCACGTCTCGAGGATGAAGCAGCGCTCGGGGGTCCAGAATTCGTTCTTCGGCTCCGGTCGTCGGACGTCGGTACTCATGGATTCGTGCCGCGCACCGTTTTCGGCCCCTCGTCGCTCCAGGCGATCGCCTCGAAGCACGGCTGATAACCAAAGCCGCCGCAGCGCGAGCCGTGCTCCGCCAGCAGCAGGATCTTGTTATCGCCCCAATCCACCAGCCGCCACGCCTGGGCCATCCAGACATCGTGTCGGTCTCCCACGATCGAGTGGAGCTGCGAACCGCCGGTGGAGGTGAACATGCTGGCTGAGGTCGAGCAGGCGAACTTGCCCTCATCGACCAGGAGATCGGCCGTGCCGTCACCGTCGAGGTCGACGCTTGTCATGGCATCATCCCCGACCGCGAACTCTCCACCGTCGAGATCGACACAGGCCTGTCGGGCCGCCTCCACGATCTCGGCCTGCGTCGCCTGGGCTGAGAGCTCGGAGACCGGAAACAGCAGGAGAAGGCAGGTCCACAGGTATCGTTTCATTCGGGCTTCCTCCCGGTCCAGGGTGAGTCGCTCACTTACAGCATTTTAGCAACGTGCAAGGCGCGAGGCACGGGCCTCCTCAGCCGGGCCGATCGAGGTCGACCGGTCCGACGAATCGTTTCCCTGAGAGTCAGAGCTGACTATTCTGGTCATATAGGATTGCTGTCTATCTCGGTCGGAGCGCGATAACGAGCGTGAAACCGTGGTTGAGGAAGCGATGATCAGAGTCTCGATATCCGAGCTCAAGGCGAAGCTCAGCGAGTACCTCGAGGCAGTCCGGGTGGGCGAGGAGGTGATCGTGACGGATCGAGGTCGACCGGTCGCGAGAATCGCTCCCGTGACCGGCTCAGAAAAGACCGAGCACCGAATGCGGATGCTCATCCGAACCGGGCAGGCACGACCTCCGCAGCGTGCCGGAGGGGTGGACTTGCGACGTATTCGAGCGCTCCGTCCGCGTGTTCCGTCAGCCGGCCTCGTCGATGCGGTCTTGGAAGAGCGGCGGGAAGGCCGGTGAGATTCTGGGACTCGTCGGCTGTCGCCGCTCTCTGCGTGGAGGAGCCGCGTACGGCGGAGGTGGAGCGGCTGGCTCGGGAGGACCCGGAGCTGGTCGTCTGGTGGGCGACGCCCGTCGAGTGCGCCTCAGCCATCGCCCGGCGCCGTCGGGAGGGCTCGCTGTCCACTGCTGACGAGTTGGCAGCCATCGAAGTGCTGGACCAGCTGGCACAGACGTGGGTCGAGGTACAGCCCGGCGACCATTTACGCTCGCACGCGTTTCGTCTGCTCCGCGTTCACTCGCTGCGTGCCGGCGACGCGCTGCAGCTTGCGGCCGCGCTCGTATGGGCGGGGATGCCGGTGGCTGGCCCGGCACCCGGCGCCGAACTGGTGACCTTCGACGAGCGCCTGGCCAGCGCGGCCCGCCTGGAGGGGTTGGCGGTCCTGCCCGCGTCTAGACGAACAGCCGCAGCGCCAGATACGGCGTCAGATTGAACACGATCCACAGCAACTTGAAATACGCCAGCACC